>CAYNKQ010000001.1:0-160635 GCA_964397855.1 uncultured Candidatus Saccharibacteria bacterium
CTTGCATCTTCCTGACGCGGACACAGGGGCCTGGAGGGGTATCGAGGCTTGGGTGCTATGGGTGTAGGTTTTGTATTACTTTTGCGCCAAAAGTGATGAGAGGAAGAGGAGAAGATAGTTGTTTGGAGAAATACAGGTTTAGAGAAGTTCAGGGCGTAGGAATGGGAAGATGACTATTGTGGACTGGATTCCTGCCTTCGCAGGAATGACGAAAGACGGGAAGCTGAATACTTGATGATTGGGTCCGCCGCGGCGGATGACGGACCAGGGAATTGATTTGTTGAGGGCTAGACCCTGAACCCGCCTGTCTGGCCGACAAGCCGGGCGGGTCAAGCTTAGGATGACAAGGTGAGGAGTTGATGAATACTCCTCACTATTTGCTACTATCTACAATCCCTTACCCAACCCCGTTACTTTGTAACTGGTGAAACGTTAGTCAAAACAAACCGAATAATCACTTGAGCGAAGAGAACAATCACAAGGCCTACGATAGCATAGAGGATTGTGTTTTTAGCGCCGGAGACACCCGCAGAGTCGCCACCAGAGATGATGTAGCGGAAGCCACCGATGATGATCATGATAACCGAGACGGTTCCCACAACAACCGAAAAGATATTGATGATTCGTTTAGTAAGGCCGCTGAAGCTCGCATCACCATTTTCAAGGCAGTTATTAATGGTCACACCAGGAGTGAACTTACCGGTCTCAGTGCTCAGAACACCCTGACAGACGTTATCTTGGATACTCTGGGCATGTACGAGTGTCATGGGAATGGCCAACATCACTAGGGCCAGGATTGCCGGCAGAACAACTTGGCTAAAGATTCGTTTTGTGTACGACTGCATGATGATTCCTTTCGAGTACTGTAAATTGAACCTATTATATAACTTCCAGGGGTGGAATACCAGATATTTAAAAAGCGACCATTACGGTCGCCTTTTAAAGTAGCTGCGATATACTTAGCTAGTTTTAGCGTTTGTAAGTACGAAGCGTACAATTACCTGAGCGAAGAGAACAATCACAAGGCCTACGATAGCGTAGAGGATTGTGTTTTTAGCACCAGAGACACCGTTGCTGTCACCACCAGAGATGATGTAGCGGAAGCCACCGATGATAATCATGACGACTGAGACTGTACCAACAACAATAGAGAAGATGTTGATAATCTTTTTAGCAAGACCAGCGAATGAGTTATCCTCGCCATCGTCTTCACAACTATCTGTACCTGTGTTTTTAAGACCCTGACAGACGTTATCTTGAATACTACTCTGTGCATGCGCAGAAAGTGGTACAAGTGCAACGCTCGGTAGTGCGAGCAGAGCTGCAGCGCCCATGGTTGCCATAAATTTCTTAAGTAGTGATTTCATTTTTAATCTGTTCCTTTCGTTACTATATGATTGCATTATAACAGACGACTACTGGGTTGCAAATATGAAAATTTGTTAGCCAACTAGGCGTTATACCCGGTAGTAGGCACTAGCCAAGTGGTCTTCTCCGGAGCCTTAGGTTTAGTAGGGGTTGGCTCTTCCTTGGGAACAGCAGTTGCGCTGCTATAAACGAACCGAACTATCACTTGAGCGAAGAGAACAATCACAAGGCCAACTACTGCATAGAGTATGGTGTTTTTAGCGCCGGAGACACCGTTGCTGTCACCACCCGAAATAACATAGCGGAAGCCACCAATGATAATCATGACCACCGAGACCGCGCCAACAATCATAGAAAGCGTATTAATAATCACCTTAACAAGATTACTGACTTGCCCCTCAGCCTCTTTTTGCGCAGCCTCGCTACTACCGCACTTAGCAGTTGGATCAACAAGCTTCAGAGAGCTACAGGCGTCATCAGCAGGTGCGGCATTTACCAATGGGACGGAACCCAACAAAAGTGTAGCGAATACGAGAGCTACTATTAGTTTTAATCTTTTCATGTTCTTCCTTCCAATCTAGTTAGGTCCAAGACTAACTCACAGCTTAGTTATAACAAAGGTTACTATAATTTGAGCAAACAAGACAACTACCAAACCTATGACAGCGTAGAGGATAGTGTTCTTAGCCCCGGAGACACCGTTGCTGTCACCACCGGAAACCACGTAACGGAAGCCACCGATGATGATCATGACGACTGAAACAATCCCGGTTGCGATAATAACCAGTTGTGTCACTCGATAAATTACTGAATTCTTGCCGATAAGAGGTGAATTTACATCAGAATACACATTATCCCCATCGGGCGTAAATCGAGTTTGCACATCTTTACAGTATGCTGAGTTTGTAACAGGTTCACCACCGCTAGCACCGGAGGCGCCTGCGTCACAGAAATCTGTTGCAGAATCACCTGGGTCAGGAGCTTCTGCCTGTGCTACCACAGCCGGTGCAGCAGAAAACGCTGCGGCCACGACCAACATCGCTACAGCAATTACAATTCGTAACTTGATAGCCATTTAGTTGGCCAGCCTTAATACGTAGCTTGAGATTACAAAAACCGAGAGACCAAGTATAAGTCCGATAACTGCATATAATATTGTCTTCTTAGCCGAAGCAATCGCGTTTGCATCACCGCCAGATAGTGAATACTTGATACCCCCGATGACTACAAATAAAATGCAGAGGCTCGTAAGTACTCCGAAGGCAATTCTAACTACCGTCTGCAAGGCGTTTGTGTTGTCGGCGCAGCCGACTCGGGGCAGCTGACTCGGGGCTTTTACTATCGCTGCCGAAGAGTTATCGGCACAAGCAGCGTCGACGCGTATTGGGGTAACCAGAAAAAGAGCAGCAACGCTCGTGGTTAGGGCAATCAAAACTGCCAAGTTGTTGAGGAGTGCTTGTATTTTCTTTATTCTATTCACATTCGTACCTTACGTTATGTTAAAAACTACTTTCACAAAATAGCCCAAGAACCAAGACGCCATTATTGTTATTAGCAGGCCAATCATTGAGTTTACCATTGTGTCTCGGGCCCCTTTGACGCCCTCAGGGGATCCCTGACTTGTAACCATCCTAATTGCGCCGTAAATGAAATAGCCTATGGCAACAAAAGTTCCGATTCTCAGAAGTATATCTATAATCCCTGCAAGAATAAGCCAGAATGTACCTATACCATACTGCTCGAACTTAAGTTGACAACCAATTCCACCTGGTGCCGTTGCTTTGGGAACGTATTGAGCCCAAGAGCGAATAGTGAAAAAAGTAGATTCTTGGCAACCTGCCGCGAACTGACCGAGTGCTGTGTTTTGTAATGCTGCGAGTATCATATCTGTGAATTACTTTATTACAATAGAGGTTTGCTGTCTACTGACTCACGACTTAGAATATGCCGCCAGGAACCAACCATTGAAGCATTCCAAACATTACAAGATACAAGAGCGCCCCTATAACAACATTCACAATGCGATTCTTGGCCGCAGCAACAGACTGAGCATTACCCTGAGCAGCAGAGTATTGGATTCCGGCGATAATTAGACTGAACGCTCCAAGTAGGCCAATCCCCAGCATTAGCCATTTAAGGTATGATGCGACTCTGGTGGCAAAGGGTGTATCTTGTGGATCCGTTAGAGCTCCTTCTTTTTGGCCCTGAGGATTCTCCTTTGGCCCCCAGCCCTTGCTGTCTAGAAACCTCTTCCACTCACGCTCACGACACTCACGGTCCGGAGCTTCAAAGCCACATTCCGTCCCGAACCTAGCAAGGGCAGTGCGCCATACGCCACCACTTGCCGTAGAGCTCACCACGACGTAACAACTCTTTTTTTGGAGCGCCACCTCCTTTGTCATACACCGTTCGCTAGCAGCAAGGCCTGTTGGTCTGTAGTTTATGCTCCCCAGGAGGAAATTTCTGCACTTGGTCTTACTCGATTCGTCTTGACCCTTGGCTTTTGTTGCAGGAGCAAGCGAACACCACGAGTTAACGTATTGCTCGACTTTTGAAAACTGTTGCCAGCAATCGAACCACTTGTCTGTTGGGTCAGGACAGTCGCTTGGTGCAGCCGACACCCTCGGTACGGCCACAATACAGATTAGTAATACCCCTACTGAGACGAGCAGTACTTTAGCTCTGGTGAATATGACGTGAATTCGTTGTGTATTTCTGTTAGACATAATAGGGCAATTATCTCTCAATTTGTCTAGTTACGCAACAAATCGATTGCCTGTTACCTTTTGATCTTTCAACCACCGTGACTTGGTGGGTGTGTAATGATTGTGCTAAGGCCCCGACTTCGATACAATATCTAGTAAATTATGAGTAAACTAAAACGACTGTTCCTATTGTTCTTGCCTCTACTGTTAGTTATTACTACCACGACCTCAACCTTGTTGTCTGTAACCAGCCCCGCAAGCGTTGGTGCAGACGCAGTTACATTGGCAGACCCAGAAGTGCCCGTTGACGGTAACGAGGAAGTTGCATGGTGGGTGGATAGAACCAGTCTAGTGCTTTTTAACAACACTCTCCCGAATGATACAAGCAGCGCAACAGAGGTCGAAGAACTAAGAAACAATGAGAATACGGCTATAATGCCCAGCCAAGATGTTAAGTACCGAGGGGCCGGTGGCTGTACTTTAACAGTTAAATTTTCAAGTGCTAACGCTGCTCCTTCGAGCGGTACTCTCACGGGTAGCGGCTGCAAGAACCGAGATAAAACCGTGCGTCTCGAAAGTAAAAGCAGAGGTATAGTTGACGGCTATCGTGATGTAGACGGAAAGACCGTTACTTTAACCAGATATCTCAGGAAATTGACTGGGTGTCCTGGCGGGGCTTCTGGTGCGACTTCAGTAGCCGTTACCTCTGATAAAGATAGTTATGATAAGTCAGTGGTCTTCGATCTTTCCAAGAAAAATGGTCGCTTTAGCGGGTGGTGGGACACGAAGAGCGGGCAAGATCTTGGCTCAAAGGCCTCCGCCCACGCCTTAAAAGTTGCAGATGGTGAAGGTAATCTGTCGACAGTAACTCAAATTGCCTACTGCCCCGATGGAGTAGGCTTTGGTGACAGCAGCTACGGTTACAGGCTCGCGTACGGGGACAGGGCTAACATAAACAATCCCTCATCGACGGCACAGCCAACAGCCGGAAACGGTCGCACGCTCAACGTTAAAAAAGGTACCACTCGTGAGAAGGAGTTAGCCGAGGTCAAAGAAGCTGCCACATCATACAGTCAACAGAAAGCAAAGCAGAAAGAGTTTATAGAATTTTTCAGTAACTCCGACAATATGAACGTTCTTAGGGGTTGCGCGGATGCGAAACTAACCACCAGCTATAGTGGACGAGATGCGGAGCTGAGGCAATACGCCGTGGATACACTGATAAGACCTATCCCTGGGCCTTTTTCAGATTGTATAAGGGCATTCTTTGAGGGCAACGAAGCCTTTGACGCCATAGACAGCATCCCCCCGCCCGAGATGGTTGGCGCACCAGACGCAGTTGGCAGCGGTGAGGGTGAGTGCTCTGGCGGTCCAGTAATTATAGGTGACCTGATTTGTTGGATAGGCGAGGCTATATTCGATGGCGTAAACGCAATGTTTACCGGGGTGATCGAATACTTTGCGGAACCACCAAACATAATCGCTGATTCAGGATCTAAAATCCAAGCAACGTGGGCAAACCTTAGGAACATTGCAAACGTTCTGTTTGTAATTGCGTTCTTACTGGTCATATTTCAATACGTAACCAACGTAAGCGTTGCCGAGGCATATTTCGTGAAGAAGTTTATACCCAGGCTTGTTATCGCCGTAATACTCACCCAAGCTTCGGGGTGGATAGCTAGCGAGATGGCGTTCTTTGTACATGACCTCGGTTCAAGTATTCAAAGTATAGTCTTTTGGTCTGGAGGTGGTGGATTCACCGCTGGCAGCGGCGCCGTATCAGTGCTGAGTGGAGGCGCCATGATTGCTTTGTTCTTAAGTGGTGGTGGATTCGCTCTGATGGTTGCCGCCTTATTCATGGGGATCGTTTTGCTGATTGTGCTCCTTGTGTCTGTGATAGTTTTGGCCATAAGACATATTCTCATTATCGTCCTAGCCATGTTCGCACCACTTGCGTTTGCATGTCTTGCCATACCGCAGCTAGACGGAGTATTCAAGAAATGGCTAAAGATGTACTTTCAACTGTTAATGATGTATCCGATAATTATGCTGATGATTGCCGCGGCAAGCTTGCTCTCCAGTACTCTTAGCGGCGGTGGCATGCTAGAACAACTTATTGGACTTACCGTACAATTCCTCCCTTATTTCGTCCTGCCATTCACCTTCAAGTTCTCAGGTGGACTCATGGGAAATGTTGGCGCAAAGATAAATGGCCTGGGCAAAAAGGGCATGAAGATGGGCGTCAATCAAGGCAAAAAACAGTATGCGAAAACCGACTTTGCGCAAGACAGAGCCAGCAAAAAGAGCTACAAGGATGGGTTGCGCAGTGAAAAGTCTGGTCGTCGAATAACAAGCCAGATTGCGGGCGGCACTGGTCGCTTCGGCAGGAAGTACGCGGGCACCGATGAGCAAGAGATCGCAAAAGCTAAGATGGCAGAAGAACAAATTCGCGTAGCCAGCGCACAAGAGCGAGCGAAGAAGGCAGAACGAAGCGGAGAGCTACTCAAAGCGCAGCAACGGCATAAGGCTGTTCAAGAGAGCCTCATTGGCCAGGATTACATAGATGCTACGGGGGCAACCAAGACGCACACTGCCGACACTGCCAGGACAGCCGCTAACGACGTTCTTGCGGGTGAAGCATCCAGCCTAGATACCAGCTTCGAGAAACGTGCAGCAATCATACAAGAACTCGGTAGACAAAAGGCCGATGGCCATATTGCCCGCATATCTAATAACCTTGGCGGACAGGGCATTGAGGGCGCAAAAGCATGGAACGAGCTTGTTGGTGATAACGAAGCCTTCTCAGCCATGACATCCCTTAACAAAGGCTTTGGAACTGCTATTAATCCAGGAGACTCAAAAGAGCAGATTGCTCAAGGACGACTCAAGACCTTTGCAAAGAAGGGTCTTGCCTCAAAGGCAGGCGACAGCAAAGATGCTTGGAAGGATTCGGTTCTTACCGCTCTCTCAAGTGGGGACACTGCGGCGCTTGACAAGGTCATGGCCGACCACGCAGCAATTATGGGCAGTGAAGCCCGTGTCAATCTAAATGTGACTAAGGACGAACTCGACGAACTCGTCACAGGCTATCGATCAGGAACACTAACAGATGATGACGTGCCTTACAAATAGGCAGGAACGATATCTCAATGGCAACACATAGAGTACCTCAAGACGTAGAAACAGATGATAAGCTTATTGGCTTTCTAAGCATGAAGCAGTTTATCTTCGTAATAGTTGGACTTGGATTTGGGTACCTAACATTTGTCTTCACAACTAAGGTTCACTTTTTGGCGGGACTCATCTGGGTTCCATTTACTGTCATATTCTTGGTGCTTGGGTTGTATCAAAGAAAGGACCAGCCAGTTGAAGTGTACCTGGCCTCTGCTATCCGCTTCTATCTTAAGCCTCACAAACGCAAATGGAATCAAGAGGGCTACGAAGAGCGCGTAGTGGTAACCGTGCCCCCAAAGATCGAGCACAACTACACAAAGAATTTTACAGGTGAAGAAGCGACAAGCAGGCTAGGGAATCTCTCTCGCCTAATGGATTCTCGGGGCTGGGCCACCAAGATGACAGGGGAGTGGCAGAACCCTCAACTTGCTACTGCCGCTGGGGCTGAAAGACTCGTGCAATCAGGCCCTGCCATAAGTGGCATCGATGTACAACAATACATGCAACCAACTGATGTCATGGATGAAAATTCGAGTATTGTAGCTCAGGATTTTCAAGCTCGGATCACGCAAGTAGATTCAAGTGCCAAGCAGCACGCCTTGCAAGCGCTACAACAAGCCAGACAAGATGCCGGGTCAACTCAGCAGGCTGACGACAACACCAACAACGTGACAATGGCCGACCCCACATATCAGAAGTATCCCGAGATGAAGCAGAAGGTCGTTTCACCAACCGTGGAGCCTAATCCACCAGAAGCATACGTTGTTCAAACGCCACCAAAGATTACTACCCCATCGATAAGCCAAGAGCCTGACACTGCGGCAGCTCCACAGACTCCAGTAGTTACACCCGAAGCCATAGAGACAGATGATGGCTCGGTTGAGATATCGCTCCATTAAGCATAAGCGGCCTACACATTTTTTTATAAACGTGACATAATCTTAAGGTAAGAAAACACTAGGAATTTTATACTATGCAACCACAAAACGTGCCTGCGCAACAACCAATGCCCCAGCAACAGCCTGTCCAGCAACCTGTTCCACAGGGCGTTCCTCAAGCTGCTCCAGCCACTAGTCAGACGGCACCGAGACAGCCACAAGCCAAGCAAAAAGGTACAGATCCAAACAGTACCCAGAATTCGTTGCAAATAGCCGCTGTTCGTGACGGTATTGTAATTATGAATGATGGTACATTTAGGGCAGTAGTTATGGCTCGGAGTATTAACTTTGATCTTATGAGCGGCAACGAACAAGACGCGGTTGAATATGCGTACCAAGGGTTTTTAAACTCACTCTACTTTGATGTCCAGATCTTCATTCGCTCACGCAAGATAGACATGCGACCATACCTCGAAAAACTCGGTAAGGTTCGTACGGAAATGGATAACATGCTACTAGCCATGTTGATGGAAGATTACATCTACTTCATTGATGACCTGGTAGAACAAACCAACATCATGAGCAAAGAATTCTACGTAATAATTCCGTTTACAGCCAGCCTAGACGGAGCACAGGCACTCCAAACAAGTAAGAAGATGTTTGAAGGAATCCTTGGCGGACAGAAAAAGAATGTTGTCACTGTCGACGAAGCCTCACTTGAAAAAGCTAAGACTGAGCTTAAAAACCGGGTACAAAATGTAGCCAATGGACTTATTCAGATGGGCGTGCAGGCAATCCCACTCGATACTCAAGAACTGATTGAACTTTACTACAATGTGTATAATCCCGACACCGCAACCCGTCAGACCCTCAGTGGCATAGACCAACTTTCGGCACCAATCGTTACAAAGGGCGAAGGACGAGCAAACATACCTGGCCTAGGAGGCATACAGTAATGGCATTTGGAAAAAAGAAAAATCAGCCGGTAGACCCAATCACTCTTGCACAACAACAACGTCAAAGAGAGCAGGTCGAAGTAGACGAGGCGTTCCGTAAAGGTATCTCTGAACTTCGTGATTTCATTGCGCCAAGTTCACTTGAGATTGAATCCAGCCACTTCAGGCTCGGTACTATCTATGCTCGAACCTTCTATGTATACGGTTACCCTCGCCAGATCTTTACTGGATGGCTTTCACCAATAGTCAACCTTGACGAAGAGATTGATATTTCAATGTTCGTATACCCGGTTGCAAGCCAGGTAGTACTCGAAAACTTGCGCAAGAAAGTATCCCAGCTCGAGGCCGGCCTTCAGATAGATGCTGAAAAAGGACGCGTTCGCGACCCGGCTAAGCAAGCTGCAATTGTAGATGCCGAACAGCTTCGAGACAGCCTACAGGTGGGCGAGGAGCGCTTCTTCCGCTTTGGTCTATACATGACAATTTATTCTAAGAGTCTTGAAGAATTAGAATTTATTCAGCATAAAGTTGAAACTATTCTTGGCCAACAATTGGTATACTCAAAACCCGCCACAGTCCAGATGGAACAAGGCCTCAACTCAACTATTCCACAGTTCACCGATCAACTGCAAATTAGACGCAACATGAACACTGGCGCATTGGCTACTAGCTTCCCGTTCACGAGCGCTGATCTTACTCAAGATAATGGCATTTTATACGGCATTAACATGCACAATAATGGGCTTGTGATCTTTGACCGCTTTAGCCTAGAGAATGCCAATATGGTTGTCTTCGCTAAGTCTGGTGCGGGTAAGTCGTTTGCCGTAAAACTTGAGGCGCTGCGTTCAATGATGATGGGCACAGAGGTATTAATTATTGATCCAGAAAACGAATACGAGAGGCTTTGTGATGCAGTAGGGGGCAGCTATATCCGAATGAGCCTCAGCTCTTCAACACGTATCAACCCGTTTGATCTTCCAAAAGTTATCGATAAAGACGAAGCCGACAACGCGCTCCGAGCTAACTTAATTACACTCCACGGCCTTATGCGCCTTATGATGGGTGGCGCCCTGAGTCCTTCTGAAGAGGCCGATCTTGACCAAGCCCTCATCGATACATACGCAAAAGCGGGTATTACCGGAGATCCGCTAACGCACCAAACACCGCCACCAACCATTGGTGATCTATACGAAACCCTTCTGCATATGCAGGGGATGGGTCCGGGAATGGCGCAGAGACTTCGCAAATACACCACCGGTACATTTGCTGGTATCTTTTCGCAGCAGAGTAATGTCGACATCAACAACAACATGGTCGTCTTCAATATTCGAGATCTTGAAGACGAACTTCGACCGGTTGCCATGTACATTGTGCTTAATCACATTTGGAACAAAACCAAATCAGACAAAAAGAAGCGCAACCTAATTGTTGACGAAGCCTGGCAGCTGCTCAAGTACCAAGATTCTGCCAACTTCATGTTCAGTCTCGCTAAACGAGCCCGTAAGTACGGTCTCGGTTTGACAACAATCAGCCAGGACGTTGAAGATATGATGAGCTCACAGATGGGCCGTGCGATCGTCTCGAACTCTTCCATGCAGCTACTCCTCAAGCAGTCTACCAGCGCGGTTGATGTTCTTGCCGCGGTGTTCAAATTAACCTCAGAAGAGCAAAAGCGTCTTAGCCAATTCCCGGTTGGACAAGGCTTGCTGTTTGCGGGTCAAAATCACGTACATGTACAGATTATCGCGAGCGCCACTGAAACCAGTCTCATTACCACTAATCCTGCTGAGATTAAAAAAGTACAAGAGGTAGCAGCCCGAGCACAAGAGGCCTATCAAGTCATGACACAGGCGTCTGGAACCGGGAATATTGCAGCAAATCAACAAAACTCTAATCCATCCGGTATGCTTTAAAAGTTTTGATATAATAGGCCTTATATTATGGATGAAAACCTTGGTGGCAATCAGAATAAACCCGGTGAAGGAGGGCCAAGTTCAGAAGTAGGCTCCGCAAATAAGGGTGCTCCCAACCCAATGGGTAGTATTATTAATGCTGCAACCTCAAAAATTCCAGGAGGTGATGGCGGCAAGAACCCGCTTACTTCGGCGCTAAAGAGTGCCGAATCAGGAGGTGGAAATGGGAATCCAGCCACAAACCCCGCGGAAGCTGTCGCCAAAAAAGCACTTGGCAAACACGGAGCTGAGGCAATTGAACTCGGGAAAGCTGCGGTTGATGACGCCAGGCTCCTAGCCGGCGATGCAACCGTTGCTAAAAAGATGGCTCTTGAGTTTGCTAAAGACCCTGTGGGTTTCGTAAAAAAACACGGAAAGGTGATTGGCGGAGCAATTGGCATAGCACTTTCAATAATAATAATTGTTACGGTGTTCCCGCTGCTTGCAATGTATAAAATTGTGCTTATGGTCAAAGACGGAGAAGTTGTTGATGTAGCAACCGAACTTAATGTCAACGCAACAATGCTAACTGGCCTAGCCCAGTCGTTTGCGCTCGCCGCGCAAGATCAACCGACGGGAGGCGAAAAAGGTACTGTCTACGCACAAGCAAAACCCCCGCTTATAAACGAGAGTGATCTTAACCCAGACGTGCAGTCATTAATCGACGAATGGCAAAACGCCGGTATTATGAAGAAGTTTCGTGAAGATTATGGTGGTAAGCTTGTGTACACGGGTGGTGGTAGTGGAGGTGCCCCAGTGTTTGACGCGGCAGATTGGGATCTGTATGTTCAAGACAAGCGCATCGGACCGGCCTCGGGGGACAGTGCGCAAGCATATATTCGCAGATTCACCCGTAACACAACCCAGTGGGACAAAGCCTATCAGCGCAAATCTATTCAGGGAGTAGCAGAAACTCAATTTCAATACACAAAGAAGAAGCTCAAGCTAGAAGACTCTGGCAAATCTCTTGACAAGAGCAGAACGAATGTTACCAAAGAACTCGTTAAAGACACACTGGCGCCAATTAGCGCCAATAGTGACAAGTACTATAAATGCTTGACCATTGGTGAAGCAAATTGTGATTCACTTGGCCTTGGCGACACCGGGTCACCAAGCAATGGCAAAACCAAAGATACACCAGGCTGGCTGGAAAGTGTTTTTGGTATCCGCAGTGGTGCTGGCAGAAAACTCGCCGACGTGGACACCGCCAAATTAAACGCGTTTGCGCAAAAGCAAGCAGAGTCTGCGGGTGAATCAATTAAGAAATCCTCTGACAAGCGAACCTTGATTGCAAAAATTAGCACCGGGGCGTCAGACGCGATGCTCGATAGTCTGCCAAATCAAGAAGATGGTACTGCCCCCGATACAGATGTACTACTTGAAATGTACGACAGGTATCAGACAGCACTTGAAAACGGAAACTTTGCAAAAGTTTCTTACGATCGGACTGCCAAACAAAACGTTGCTCAAGCAATGAACTACAATATTGCGAGCGGTCAATTTTTGAATCATGAGATGAGTCTTCTGGACATGTGGAGCCTTACTGAGAATGTAGGCAATGTCGAGGACTCTCCTATATTTCGGGCAGCTTACATGGGAACTCCTTTGTCCGCATTTGCACAGTCCGGAAATGAGCTATATTCGTCTGGGTGTCAGAGTGTGTTTAACGACGAAAAGCCCGTCAATGAAGCCAACTCCCAAAACACCGACAGATCCCTAAAGCGAGCTGCTTGTTTCAAGAAATCATTTGTGCCAAGCACACCAACCTATCAGTCTGAGGCAGATTTAGATGCAGTCTACTCTGCACTCCGCGATAAGAATGCAGAGGTAGATAACCCTAAAACAGGGCTGGCCGCACTTGCCGAGGCAATAAAACAGCGTAAGTCAACTTCGAATAACTCCTCCAAGAAGCAAAAAGGAGAAATCAGAAACTCTCCGCTGGCAACTGACAGTGTTGACATCGATCCAAGCCTTTCTCCAGACTTCGATGCATATACCAACAAAGTCTATGGGACCAGCCTGACTGGAGGTGAGGTAGACGGGGATGCCTTCGACGTTATCTACGGTGCAAATCAAGTTCTCAGAGCCACCGCCCAAGTAGATGAAACGTATGGCGTAGGGGCAGCTTATATGACAAATGCAGAGGTGGCCGAATCTGCTCGATATGCAGCCAAGTTAGATAATCTCGAGCTTGCATTCACACCACTGTCAGAAAGATTATTTGCACTGCAGTCACCAGATTCACTTGTTGGCCGCTTGGCATTATTTGCACCAACCAGTCCAAGATCCGCAGTTGCCAAGGTTGCTTCTTTACTAGAACCAGGCAATTTAACTAGAGCGTTTTCTTCAAGACTTGAGCCATCTTCCTATGCTTCAAATGTATACGCCTTGAGCGCCAACCCTATGGGTATAATACCTACCGGTATCCCAATAAACGACCCCTCCGTTAAACGAGTGGACAAGAAGTTCTACGACGACAATAACTGTGCAACCGGTGGAGCTGCAGTGACTAAAGAAAAGCAGGAAGGGTCACCTTATCCAGTCGCTAGCGTCGTGAGGCCGTGCAAACTAAGCAAGACGGTGGCGACTATTGGGGCTTGCGCCATCAACACAAAACCCTGTGACTTAGATGAGGCAGGAGGCGGTTCAGCTCCGAGTGGAGAGCCGCCCCAGGGGACGGTTGATGAATCACAGACCGCAATGACCAAGGGCTGCGGCGGAATACGAGTGCACACCAGTATAGTCGATGCGCTCGAGAGGCTCTGCGCCAAGCCAGGTGCAAATATACTAACCGGATCAGGCTGGAGAGATAATAAAACCCAAATTCAACTACGCATAGATCATGGATGCCCCGGCGCACTAATCATGGATAGAAATTGTAAAGGCAATCCGCTCACGGCAGTTCCGGGAAGATCCCAACATGAAAAAGGTCTCGCGATAGATTTCAGAAACTGTTCTTACAGATCAACACCTTGCTTTAAGTGGCTGAGTGCTAACGCTGCCAGCGAAGGATTCTTTAACCTACCGCAAGAACCTTGGCACTGGTCGACAACAGGAACTTAGTCATTATGAGCAAAAAAATAATTCAGAAACTCTTACATACATCTCGGCGAACCGCCTTATTGTTGCTCACGTTATTATTGCTTGTTACCAACGTTGTTTCGCCAACTCAAAGTCTTACCAGAACAGTATACGCTGGTGATGAATGTGATTTATTCGCCTTTGAGAAGGGCTCGACACTAGCTGATAGTGAAAAATGTGCAGAGTGTAGTGTCCCTGGCGCTACGCCCGATTCAGCCGAACCCTCCGACACAGATGACCCCGTTCAGGAATCGTACACCTACCTTACATCTGATAAAAATCCACCGAAGTTTCTACCCGTTCAGGCTGCAGCAATTATTGGAAATGTGATGATTGAGTCCGGCGATGGCATTGACCCCAATGCAAAAAACGGAAGTAGCTACCAGGGTATAGCCCAGTGGGATACAAAAATTAGATGGCCGAAGTTTGTAAAATGGGCTGAGAGTAACGGAAAAAAGACCGATGATCGCAAGGCTCAACTTGAGTACATTTTTGTTGAATTTAGTACCGATCCTTATTTCGCGAGCCCTTACGCAGATTTCAAAAAGATAACAGACCCAAATGCCGTAGCAAGCGCTACTAAGCTTGTACTAGACAGATACGAGGGAGCGCCCGGACAAAAAGAGGGTGAACGTATTGAAAAGGCAAAAGGTGTACTCGCTAAGTACGCAAGTGGGACTGGCCAAAGTACTGCGTCGTCTTCACTCAAAGAACTGGCAGACCAAATGCTTGCAAAGCCAGAAAACATAAAATACTGGACAAATAACGGCGTGAACACAAAGAGTGTTGTCGAGGCTATTTCGAATGGAAAGAAGGCCTATACCACCGCAGGTAATGCGCCCAACAAAGAGGCGGATCTTAATCCGAATATCCTTAGATTTATACTAGAAGTTGCCAACACAAAGAAACCAGACAGAAGCGGCAACTACACGATCATGGTTAACGCGCTAACCGACAAGACCCATTCTGGCCCAGGCTCAAATCACTACAAGGGCCTAGCCGTAGATCTCGATGCTAATGTAGGCAACACCTCTGCTCCAGTATCAGTACTCAACTCTATAGCCGAAAAGTACGGTGGTAAAAAGAACTCTGAAACCAGTCACCATCATTATGACTTTACTGGCAGTGGCAGTACTACGCCGGTCACCCCAGAAGAAGCGCCCGTAGCTGCGGCGTGCTGCCCTGTGCCTGGAGCTGGCGGCCCGGTTTCAGCTGTAGCAAGTCAGGGAATCTACAATAGTGGACTCAGCGGTCCGTATATTGTTGAGCAATTTATAACTCATGTACTTAAGGCAATTGCCCAAAAAACTAATAAACCCGAAGCTGATGTCGCCACCCAAGAGCACATCATTGCACTCATTGCATTTGCTGGCGCTGAAGGCGGTGGTGTAAAAGGAAACCAGGGAACCTACAATCTCTTTAATACAAAACTGAAAGACGCTGACCTTCAGGGTACCGCATACACAACCGACAATGGTAAAGATGACGAAACAATGAACTACCCATCGTTCGATAAAGGCATTGAGGCAACCGCCAGAACAATGGTTTCCAATAAGTACCAGACTAGATTAATTACTGCTTTGACGGACAAAAATGTTACCGCCGATGGTTTTATGGAAATATTAACCTACTACAACAGATATCCAGGTAATCTCGCATGGGCTGCGGCGTCTGATCCAAAACAAGGTGGTGATCCTGTTAAGTACCTTGCGACCCAAAAGAGTCTGGTCCAAAGTGTGCGAAGCGACTACAAATCCCGAGCCGGAATACCGCTTGATGGGTGGAATGGTGGTGGGACAACACCGACACCAACGGGTAGTGGTGGGACAGCTCCAGCCAGTGGAGGAACTGCAAATTGCGCAGAGACAGTTCAAACACCGACCGAAGGAGACACCGACACAACAAACATTCAATGTGCCATAGGCGCGCCTAACCTTGGGGAAGAAACCGGCTACAAAGATGGAAACCCTTACAAGATTCGGCTCTGTGCTATTCCTGGAATTAAATCAGTCGATGGTACCATGCAGGCAAAAGTAAACTCCGTAGTTTCGCAAAAGTTCCTTGATCTTGCAGCAGCCGCCAGCGGTGCCAACCCCAAGATCAATCTTGTATTTAATGGAGCGGATAGTACCTTCAGAAGTATGAAACGCCAGAAAGAGCTTTGTTACACAGATGAAAGAACCGGTAAGTATACCGAGGGCGTAGAAAATACGAGTTGCTCAAAAGGGTTTACCGCAAAACCTGGACATTCAAACCACCAAATGGGCATGGCAATTGATTTCAATTTTGACGGTTACAGTACCGGTAGCGACAAGATGAATGGTCGTTGTAAAACAGCGAAGCAGAACAACAAGCGTTGTGAGTTGCCAGAATCAAAATCTTGGGTATGGATGAAAAATAACGCCCAAGCAAAAGCAGGT
Source organism: uncultured Candidatus Saccharibacteria bacterium (assembly GCA_964397855.1). Lineage (GTDB taxonomy): Bacteria > Patescibacteriota > Saccharimonadia > Saccharimonadales > UBA7683 > UBA7683. The sequence continues at coordinate 16,535 of CAYNKQ010000001.1, forward strand.
ATCACTCAGTTAGAATATGAGTACTGGCACTGGGGCACAAATGAAAAGTAGTCTAACAACGAAAGGTGGTAGATGATGTACGAAGCCCGGGAAAGGTTACTAAACCGCAGAACCTTTATATTTGTTGGGTTGTTCTTTGTAGTAATCACCCTCTTTGTAACGTTGCTAAACTTGAGATTCGTTAAGATTGTGGTTAATACACCTGCCGAAATATCAATACACAAGCTAGACGAAGAACCAGTCTTTTCTGAAACAAAAGTCAAAGAACTATCAACCGTAAGATGGGGTTCTACATTCTCAGCTACAGCAAGAGATGACTTTGAAGAGGCCAGGCTAGAAAATGTAGGTGGGTTCTTTCTGAATCCTTTTGTTACAGTTGAATTGTTAATAAAACCACAGGTGGCTAGCCAGAAAATTACCTCAAACGGTGACTCCTGTGTATTATATGATAGCCCTGTAGACAATATCGTAATATCTTCAGACTGCACAAATAACACCTCTAGCAATATTCGACTTATAACTAACGGTGCTCAAGAAAAAGGGATCTTGCCTGGTGTTACCGTAATTCAAGCAGCGCCTTCAAGACAAGGCTTCTATTTTGTAACAAGTAGCCTGGCGGATAGTAGTAAATTTGATGTGACCCTATTTACCGCTAAAACAGGTAGCACGAAACAATTGCTCAGTGCTTTGTCAGACCAACCAAGACTCGTAGTCAACCAGTCTACTGGCTACACGGGTGGCATAATACACGGAAATAAGTTTGTTACCGAACAAACTATGCTGCAATCTAAGACTAATTCTGTTGACCTTAAAGTAGACGAACCCAAAGAGGGTGAATCAACTGATGTAAGTTATGTAATCAATAAGTCTGGTCTATTTATCTTTACGTTAACCAAAAATAGTCAGATAGTAGAGGGTCATGACCAAAAGGTTGTTCACCAAACTATCCGATTGATCAATCCTACCTCTGGTGAACCACTCTACACCAAAAGAATATCTCCAAAACAGCCTGTTAGCATAATAAAGAGTAGTGCTGACACATTATTCATTGGGCTCGAAGGACCACAAAAAACCTTTAAGAGCTTTGACCAAAGCGGCGAGATCAAACTTAAAACGAAACAACTAGATATCCAGAAAGGTGTCGTCACCTCAGATGAAAATATTTATCTTGTAGAGGATGGGGGGGTCTGGGCATATAGCAAAAATAATGGTGGTCGCCAGGCGAACCTTATATACAAAGCCGATGAATTAGACGTTGTAAATCTATACACAGTAGGGAATAAAACACTTGTGTCAGCAACTTCCACAAAAGCTGGTGAAGCGTCTCAAGTGAGTAACTTTGAGATCGACTTAACAAAAGAGTCTCCGAACAAAAAACGAATTGAATCTATACTTCCTATACTTAACTGGACAGAAAACCTACTTTACGCCGATGTATACCGTAAGAATATCGTTGTTAACTTCCAGAATAACAACCCGAGCCTCACAGAATCACCACAAGAAACATTTTCAAAACTTGGAATCACAAATATAAAAGACTACACACTGCGTATAAATGATGCCTCGTATTTTCAGAGACCCAACACGAACCCTACCAATACTTCGGAACAAGAATTTGGTAACACAGATGATTACACTGGCGACGGCGCGCCACCCGAAGAACACGCACACTAACTCTTAAGTGGCATCACGATATGCTGGTAACCCGGCTGGCTTGAAGAACTCAAAACACAGGGACTAATTGAGCCACTGAAACGGAAGGTAATTTTATCACCGTCAAAGCAGTTGAGTGCATCTGTCAAAAATTTAACATTCACTACGACATCACCAGAACCGCTAACTGTTCCGGCAATTTTAGAGCTGTTGTCGCCAACTTGCGAGGCAACCGAACTGATAACTACATGGGAATCACTCTCTGAAGCCTTTAGAGTTATGCTGCCGCCACTTTCACGAGCAAACAAGCCCGCGAGCTTAGCTGCAGTCAGCAGCTCGCTACGGCTCACCTCAAACTCAATATCGCTACTTGCCGGAATGAGTTGTCTATATTCTGGGTACTGACCTTCAATAAGGCGGCTGACAAGTTCTGAGTCACCAGCTTTAATGCCGAATTGACCTTCTCCAAATTGAAGTACAACTTCTTTTTCACCACTCTCCTGAATAATTCTGAGTACATCTTGGAGAGCAGATGAAGGCACTACCGCAGAAAGTTCTCCCTCGACTTCCGCAACTTCCGCTTCGGCGAGTCTGTAGCCGTCTGTTGCGGCAATAAATAATTTACCGTCTACGGTGTGGAAGTAGATACCTCCAAGAATTGGCCGCGTTTCATCGCCAGAGGCAGCCAGCATAGTTCTATCCAGTGCCGCCTTAAGACCTTCGGCATTTAGCTTAATATCTGTGCCTTTTGCGATAGTCGGTAGAGCAGGGAAGTCATCCGCACTTGCGCCCTGCATATGAGAACTGTACGACCCGGCAGAAATAAACAACTTTGTTTCTTCAAACACGAGGTCAACCGTGAGATCTTTTGGTAACTGAGCTACAAAATCATGGAGTAGTCGAGCAGGGATAGTAACACTACCTTCTTCGTCAATTTTTCCATTTGTGTGATGTGTAATGGCTACTTCCAGATTTGTTGCTGCAAGCTCAAGCTTATTTGAAGATGCCTTCAAAAGAATGTTAGAAAGAATAGGTAACGGAGTTCGTGCACTTGCAACTCTCGAAAGTAAGCCAAGTGCTTTGTTTAGATTAGTCTGAGTTATCTGAATTTTCATGAGATCTCCTTCATTGGTTCTTCCTGTCTTTTATTGTTTATCAATATAGTAGTAATAGTAGGCTCTGTGGATACTGTGTATAAAGTCGATAAGCTATAGATCAAACGAGATCTTTTTAGGGTGTGTATGAGTTGTTGAACAATGGGGGATTGAACACCTTTTGTGCACACAGCGAGAATTCTCTGCGTAGCGGTGTGTGTAGAAGTAGTGGTTGTACACATTTTCGTGCGCAGCAAGTTCACAGGTTGTACACATTTTATACCCAAAGATTGTGTTCGGCTATCCATGAAGAACCTCGCGGATTTCTTGAACATGTTGCCGAACAACGTAATCATTGCCAATCATTTTTTCGATCTTGTCGACAGAGTGAATAGCGGTTGTATGATCCTTTCTACCGAGTTCTGTTGCAATTTTAGGGAAGCTAAGGTGAAGTTCACTTCTAAGTAAATACATGGCATATTGCCGTGGTACAACAATGTCTTTGTCTCTCTTGGCACTTAGGATATCACCCATAGAAACATCAAAGTGCTGGGCAGTTTTCTCCACGATGTTCTTTGCAGTGATGTGTCGAGGTCGGTGCTGCTTACCTTTTAGTAATGCCTGGGCTGTAGCGATATCTGGTTCGATACCTCGAAGCTCCGAGAAGGCGAGTAGCTGGTTGAGGGAACCCTCTAGTTCGCGAATGTTGGTCTGAATAGTTTTAGCAAGAAATTCAATAACGTCATCGCCAAGGGTGATACCATGCTGGCCTGCTTTGGTCTGTAAAATGGCCTGGCGAGTTTCAAAATCTGGTGGTTGGATGTCTATCGCCATGCCCCATTCAAAACGGCTTCTGAGGCGCTCTTCCAGGGTTGGAATAGCCTTAGGCGGCTTATCGCTCGTAAGAATAATCTGCTTGTTTGCCTGATGGAGAGCGTTAAAGGTATGAAAAAACTCTTCCTGAGTTTTTTCCTTGCCAGCAATAAACTGAATATCGTCAATAATAAGCACATCTGCGCTGCGGTACCTATCCGCAAAACCTTGCTTTTTAAAACGAATACTATCGAGAAACTCGTTTACAAATGTTTCTGTAGAAACGTACACAATTTGCGCTTCGGGATGATTAGCCGTAATGCCATTGCCAATAGCCTGAATAAGATGGGTTTTGCCAAGTCCAACACCACCGTATATAAAGAGCGGGTTGTATTTTGTTCCAGGGTTGGTGGCAATCGCCTGGCCAGCAGCATAGGCAAGTTCATTACCAGAACCTACAATAAAGTTTTCAAAGTTATATTTAGCATTAATCACAGGCTGCGAAGCTCGTCTTGCTTGAGATTTTGCTGGTGATTGATTCTGAGAGGCAGGACTGAGCTCTTCTTTTTTGGTAGGGGCGGAGGGGTTTATGGAGTAGGTTATACTTTTTGCCGCAAGTCCATTTTTGGCGAGCAGCTCCTTGATGGTGTCGTTATACTTAACTTCTAGTTGCTGTTTTGCAAATATATTAGGCACAGAGACAGTGATGTTGCCTGCGCCGTCTTCAATTAGTGCAGTGTTTCTGAACCACGTAACAAAACTAGCCCGTGAAACAGATACTTCGATTTCGGATAAGACCGAATTCCAGACTCCCTCGTTCATTCCCATACGCTCCTTGTTCGTACATCCACTATACACAAAAATGTAAGTTTTCCACAACTACAATGTGTATAAAAAGCCACGGAGCAGTAGCTATACGACTTTTCCACAGTCTAAAATTAACAGATGAGAATATGTGCACAATTAAAAAATGTGTGTGGAAAACTAAAATATGCTATAATTACTTCTATCAATTTCATCAAATAACTGGTGCACATAAATAGGGAGAACTATTACTATGCCAAAAAGAACATTCCAGCCAAAAAAACGTCACGCTAGTCGAAAGCACGGTTTCCGTATTCGTATGAGCAGCGCCAACGGTCAAAGAACACTAAAAAACCGCCGACTCAAAGGTCGCGCACGTCTTAGCTACTAGAGCTGATGTGCTGCATCAACATATTTGATATATAATATCTGATATCTGGTATCAAGAAACTGTTATGAATCTCGGGTGAACGTTTCAAACATCAAATACTAACCATTAAATATCAGGTATTTTCTACGTATGATTGCTAAAAAATTTAGATTTCACGGCTATGGTTCACTCAAGTTTGTATATTCTAAAGGCCGAACAGCTCGTGCACGTTTTCTGAGTCTGAAAACAGTAGAAAACCTGAGACGTAAAGAATCTCGTCTGGCAGTAGTGGTTTCTAAAAAAATTACCAAAAAGGCTCCCGAGCGCAATCGAATTAGACGACGCCTATACGAGGCGGTTCGTCTACAGTGGCCAAATATTAAGCCAGGTAGTGACATTGTGATAACAGTGTTCGATGAACGCATTGGGACAATCTCGTCCGAAGAACTGACGGGCCTGGTTCAGGAACTACTCACTTCTGCTAAATTGTTAGAATAAACACAGCTAGTGGCCGATTCAGCAGGTACTCTTCTGCTTTTTTGGTGGCAGAAGTAATGAAGGAGAGGCAGGGCGTTGGCATTCTTCCACTTCGGTCAGGGTGATGCTCCTTCGCTAGGGTCGTGGAGTGCGGGCATCGGGGAGACCAGACAACCTAATTAACCGCGGCGGGTGACAAAACCAGGGGAAATAATTCAACATCGCTGCCCATCAGATGTGATATCATGTTACATATGTTTCAAACAATTATCGTACAACCACTCTACAATCTACTCGTCGCAATTTACGGCATTCTACCAGGTCATGATCTTGGTCTTAGTCTTATTCTATTTACTGTTTTTATTCGTCTAGCCATGTGGCCGCTGCTAAAAAAGCAGCTCCACCAGAGTAAGGTTATGCGTGATCTTCAGCCTGAACTTGTTAAGGTGAAGAAGGCTGCTGCCGGCGACAAGCAAAAAGAAGGTCGTCTCATGATGGAGTTATACAAAGAAAAAGGCATTAGCCCGTTTGGCACCATTGGTCTTACCCTTGTGCAGCTTCCGCTGTTTCTCGGTGTATTCCAGGCTGCCCGAGATCTTACGGAGCACCTTGATAAGCTCGACACATTCACCTATTCATTTGTAAGCAGTATTCCACATATTAAAACTGTTATTGAAAACAAAGATAACTTTAGTTTTGTATCACTTGGGTTTATTGATCTCAGCCAGCGGGCAATTTCAAACGGCAAAGTATACATTCCAGTTATGGTTTTGGCGATTGCGGCAACCGTATTCCAGTACATTCAATCAAAACAACTCATCCCACAGCCAAAAGAAAAGAAGAAGCTTCGAGATATTCTACGATCCTCGGCCACTACTGGCAAACAGCCCGCTCAAGAAGACATGAGCGCAGCAATGGGAAGCTCAATGCTGTTTCTTATGCCTATCCTCACAATGTTATTTGCGGTAGCCGCCCAGGGCGCTATGGTTGTGTACCTACTTGCTAGCAGCTTAATCGGTATTTTCCAACAATCCCTAATCTTTAAAAAAGACACAGAAGAGATGGAAGACGTCGCAGAGGTAGTTTCGGTTAAAAAGACCTCCACAAGCAGAGCTTCTGAGGCAAAAGAAGCAGAAGTTGTTGAAGCACCTACTGTTAAAACCAACAAAGGCAAAGTTACAACTACAACTCGGATTATTTCACCAAGCAGTAACGCATCCGGCTCTGCGGCACAAAAGCCTAAATCTAAAAAGAAGAAGAAACGATGATTGATAGGGATCAGTCTGTTGCAAAAGCCCAGAAGTTTCTAGAAGACATCCTGTCGTTCTTCGGACTAAATATAGTAGTTACCACGACCACAGATGAAGATGTTATTGAACTCAGTATACCTTCAACCCACCTTAACGGCTTCCTGATTGGTCAACACGGTGAAACACTGCGTGCACTTCAAGCCATGGTGAGTACAATGCTCAAGAACGCAGAAGCAGAACTATTCAGAGTCAACATAGACGTTGCCGACTACAAGAAGCACCGTGCAGATAACCTTCTAGAACGGCTCAAAGAATGGGTAGAAACTCTCCGTGAAACCAAAGAACCAATGGCCCTAAGGCCAATGAACGGAGCCGATCGACGTACGATTCATCGTGGTCTCGAAGACTACAGTGATGTCACAAGCCACTCAGAGGGCGAGCTCCGCGATCGCCACATTGTCCTTGAACTCATCGTGTAACTCGCTAAATCGAAAAGTTAATCTCGATTTAATAACAGAAGTGTATCATTGCATTATTGACCGTTTGATACGGTCGAAAAGCAATAACTTATAACGAACGGAGACTTACATGTCAAATATAACAAAATTTATTGTTTATAAAGATAGGTCTGGGAAAACTCGATGGAGATTGGTTGCAGGGAATGGCGAGACTGTAGCTACAAGCCAGGGTTACTCAACTAAAAGAGCGGCACTTGCAGGGGTAAGCAGAATCAAAGAAATTGTAAGCAAGTCAACTGTTGTCGACGAAGTGGAGTTCGTATCAAATAAGGCTTAGCCTGGAAAGGGATCCTGGATGGTTGATTTTTTAAAGGTATCGAATTCGATACCTTTAAAAACAAACCACACCATTCTTTTTGCAGACTATAATCTACGCCCTGATCTCTGGGCTTTTTTATAAACGGCTAGTGTTTGTTCGGCCATCCGCTTCCATGAATACTTCTTGGCTTGTTTATAGCCTTTTTGAATAAGACTGTCACGGAGATCTTTGTTGGTTAAAATGTCGTTTATTTTGGCGGCCATGTCGTTGATATCAAGGGGGTCGAAGTAGTGGGCGGCGTCTGCATTGACCTCTGGTAGACAGGTAGCATTGCTACTGGCTACAGGTGAGCCATGGATCATGGCCTCTAAAGAAGGCAGACCGAAGCCTTCGGATAGGGAAGGGAAGCAGTAGCAGGCGGTATTTTCGTAGAGCCATCTGAGTTGGCCTTCGGTAACATAACCCGTTGCCATGACATCAGGTATTGACTGTGATTGAGCGTAGGCTATGTGGCGTTCCATAAGGGTGTCCTTTTTTCCGACAAGAACAAGCTTAAGATCAGGATGAGTTTTCTTTAATATATTGAATGCATCCATCAACCTCTCAAGGTTCTTGTGAGGGAGTGAGCGGCCAACGTACATCAAGAACTGCTTGTTTTTGAGTGGTGCAAATTCTTCGGGCTGTGCAGTTATTTGATCTGCTGACTCTAGGGTAACGGTGATCTTGCGTGGATTTGATTTAAGCAAGCGAGCGGCATCATTTTTAACAAACTCGGTAGGAGTGATTAGCTGCTTTGATTTTACAGAGGCCCATATATTTACGAGTAAGTAAACAAACTGTTTAAATTTAAAAACCACGATATTCTTGGAAGGGTTATTGAAGCGGAGCGTGGTGAAGTCTTGCAAAGTAGTGACTGTTTTACCGAAATACAAAACCGGTTGCTGTACCAAGGCGAAGTGAACAAGGTCGGCTTTAAGATTGCGAATTTGTCGCAGAAATGGAAACTGCTCTGCAAAAGTAAACTCTTTAAAGTCAGCTTTCACTTTTGTAAAGTTTTTGGCTTTTGGTTGATAGGCGTCAAAATCGATGGATTTAATCAAAACCACATATTGACGATCTGAATTTGCGTCAACGACTTCTAAGTATTCTAAAAGCTTGCGAATGTATCTTCCGGTGCTTGTCGGGTATTCTCTGGCATCAATAACAATCTTCATAATACAGACTAGTATAGAACAAATCTGTTAAAATAGAGGCACTACAGAGCATTTAAGGAGGAATCAGCAGTGGCTAAAAAAGCATTTATTACGGGTACGGCAGGACAAGACGGCGGACACCTCGCAAAGCTACTTAACGAAAAAGGTTACGAAGTCTACGGAACAATTCGCGGACAAATTGAGGCCAGCCACCCTCGTTACCAAAGCCTGCAAAAAGAATTCCCCTTCTTGAAGATCGTACCAGTTGATATTCTCGACCTTTCAGCAGTTACCAAAGCGCTACAAGACATACGTCCAGATGAGGTATATAACTTGGCAGCGATTAGTCATGTTGGTTATTCTTTCAAAAACCCTCTTCTAACAGCGGATACTACCGGAAAAGCCGTGCTCAACATGTTGGAAGGAATCCGGCTTGCTGGCCTCGAAAAGACCACAAAGTTCTACCAGGCTTCAACGTCAGAAATGTTCGGTGGCCTCGATTATAACCGCCCAGAAGCTGGCTACACCGAAGCTTCGTCATTTCACCCAAGAAGCCCTTATGGCGTAGCTAAACTATACGGCTACTGGATCGCAAAGAACTACCGTGAAAACTACGACATGTTTGCAGTTAGTGGAATTTTGTTCAATCACGAAGGCGAACGACGTGGACCCGAATTTGTAACAAGAAAAGTGAGCCAAGCAGTTGCACGAATCAAACACGGTACACAAGAATGCCTCGAACTCGGTAACCTAGACGCAAAACGCGACTGGGGATACGCCGGTGATTACGTTGAAGGAATGTGGCGCATACTACAGCAAGACAAGCCAGACGATTACGTACTTGCCACGGGCGAAACCCATTCAATACGAGAATTCTGCGAGCTTGCCTTTAAAGAAGTAGGCATAACAATCGAATGGCAAGGCGAAGGCGTTGAAGAAACTGGCGTGGACACTGAATCGGGTAGAACGCTAATCAAAATTAACCCTGAGTTTTTCCGACCCTCAGAGGTTGATCTGCTACTTGGTGACCCTAGTCGAGCCGAAAAAGAGCTAGGCTGGGACCGTAAAGTAGACTTCCCTGGCCTCGTAAAGCTCATGGTTGCCAATGACTTGGACTTAGAGCGATCTTTGGTTGGCTAGCTTGTGGTGATATCAATGGAGAGTCGGTCGTTCTTTTTTACAAGAATACTAGTTTTCATATAACTTAATATACTATATATAAAAATCGTTACGCCACTCATCTCTAACCCCTCTTCAATTGCGATGAGTGAGTCTGACACGGTCACATTCAACATACTCCCCGGGTTGGCGCCGTAGTACGCGGCGCCTATCATTTCTAACCCTACTGCCCCTGTAATATATATGGCCGCAGAAATAAGAAATAAACCTCTAATTTTAGCAGGAAGGCTTAGCCAAAACTTGAAGAATGTGAGACCGAACACTGCTACTGCAATAAGCGCGGGAATTACCCATGCGAATGTAAAGATTCCACTTGTACCACCAAGCAGATATCTAGTAGGATACGAAGCTAGCTCATGTAAAGCAGCTCCCTCATCGACAGACATATAAATAAAAATAACCCCAAGAATTAGCCAAGGCATAGACGAACTCTGTGTTTTTTTGTAGTGTAGACCGATCGCAAAAAGTAACAATCCTGCTACGAATAAGATTATTTGTGAGAACCATGTGCCGAGGCCAACTTCATTGTTAAGGTTAAACTTGCCCAAGAACATACCCACCGCTGTATCTGGCTGTAAACTGTAGCCAGAAACTAATAAGCTTGCGGCAAGGTGTGCAATTACTAAAACAAAAATAATAAATGCTAATGTGATACTGATTTTTTTAGGGTGTATATTTATATGCACTTTCTCTCCTGAATTTATTATGGACAATTGTACCACGCGTGTTAATTGTCGAAGCTCACAATATCGCAAATTGTGTCCTTGAGAGATACAGAGGGGGTCCAACCGGTGTCGTTGTGAAGTGCATCTGCGCTGCCATATATCTCATTAGGATCATTTGGTCTAATCTTTGTAGTGTCGATAATAACGTCTGCACTCTCTTTTTTCATCGCATTCTGGATAAGCTCCAGAATCTCCTTTCCCGAGGTACTATGACCAGAGCATGCGTTGTATACACTTTGTGTGAGATTTTGAGTGGTTGCAAGCAGTCTATATGCGCGAGCTATATCTCGCACATCCGTGTAATCTCGTTTTGTGGAAAGATCACCTACTGTTACGGAGTTGCTTTGCCGAAGCTGATCAATGAGGTCAGGCACTAAAAACCCAGACCCTTGACCGGGTCCAATGTGATTGAAAGGCCTTACGACAATACAATCAAGACCTCTGTTAATATAGTATTTACATTGATTTTCGACGAGAACTTTACTGATAGCATATGGCGAGCTATAGCCTAAATCTGATTGTTCTTTGAGTGGCATTGGCTGAAGAGAGCCGTAAATTGCGCCGCTACTTACAACGACAAGCCTGGGCCTGGTCGGTCGGCCGAGGTAATACTCAGCCATTAAAGTGAACATTGAACTGTTAACAGAAATATATTTCTGTGGGTTTGTAAAAGACGGCCCCACTGCAGCCAGGCCTGCTAAGTGGACGACTGCATCAACATCTCCGATGTCCGGCCAGGACATGCTGAGATCGGCCATAAAATAATGGTCTACGCAGCGACTGATTTCCGACGAAGCCTGGCCGTCCATCCCGATTCCGATAACCTCAATCCCATTGCTTGAGAGCTCGCGTGCTAGGTGTTTTCCGACAAAACCGTTTATACCGGTGACTGCTATTTTAGTCATAAGCTACCTTTCAGTGAAGTGTTGATACGTTCCATTATATTTATTCCATTTTTGCTCCAGCTATAATGTTGAGTTGCGCCAACGGGTACGGGTTTAGTTGATTTATCAAAGAAAGGCTTAAGCTTTTTAGCAATGTCAATTGGATTATTCTGTTCGCAGTAAGTCGCGCTATTCCCTGCTACTTCTTTGAAAACCGGGATAGAGCTGAGGAGTAATGGCTTCTTGTAGTGCATCGCTTCTAGTATGGGCATTCCGAATCCCTCATAATGCGAGATCAGACAAACAACGGTGCTGTGCCTATAGAGGAAGTCTCTTTCAGCAGCACTGACATAACCCAGCTGAAATATGTCGGCAACTTGTTTTGTTTTTTCTATAAGATCCAAGGTTTCTTCGGTTTCCCAGCCAATACCACCCGCCAATACCAGTGAACTATTCTTTTGAAGTGCGCTGTCAATGTTAAACGCCTCTACCAAATTTGCAACATTTTTTCGAGGCTCAATTGTGCCAACATATAGAGCAAACGGCCTACGTGCAAGGTCCTTTATCCGCTGACTGATTGGGCCTGGTGTGTCTTCTGTTTCGTATGGAATTGGCAGCACGATAGCTCTTTGACCAATCTCTGACCCAAAGTGATGTTCAATGCGCGATTTAGTAAATTCTGATATCGTAATTACAAACTGACTGCTCCTAGCTGACTTCTCTGTAAACCGCTCAAGAAACCTCCTATTTAGTGGTTGAGTATATTCGGGATGGTCTTTGAAGCACATATCATGTATTGCTACTGCATAAGGAACCTTGCGAACACTAGGCAGCGCTACAAAGTTGGGGTATATAGCAAAGTCAAATCGACTAAAGCCAACAAAAAGCTCAACGGGTGGTTGAGCGCCCATTCTGCGTAGAACAGAGATAATTTTTGAAGGAAAAAATCGAACCACTCGGTATGTTATGTTAGGGCTCTCGGGAAGGTTGACATGCCTCTTTAGTCCAAAAAAATTAAAATAGTAGGCAGTAATTTTTATATTCGGCTGTTTGGCAATTGAGAGCAGTAAACGTTCTGTAAAATGGCCAACACCCGTTTTGTTATGAATCAAAGGGCTGGCGTCAAATAGTATATGTGTGGTTTTTTTGCTCATTGGATCAGCTATATTGTACAACTATAGTCCAATTACTGGTACTATATACGTTGACATGATTCAAAAGTTAACCACAAAATATAGATATTCGCTGATTCTTTTACGAGAGCTAGTGATAGCAGACTTTAAGTTAAGATATCAAAATTCAGCACTGGGATACCTGTGGTCGCTACTTAAGCCGTTTTCGCAGTTCTTTATTTTGTATATTGTATTTGTGAAGATACTTCCTTCGGGTGGTGATATACCTCACTTCGGAGTCGCGCTTTTGCTGGGAATAGTGTTGTGGAGTTATTTCACGGAAGTAACTAACGGAAGTATTGGAGCGATTGTAGGTCGCGGAGATCTACTCAGAAAGATCAACTTTCCACGATATGTAGTTATACTTTCAGGCTCTTTTTCGGCTTTAATTAACCTCACGCTTAACTTGATCGTAGTGTTTATATTTATGTTCATTAACAAGGTTGACATAAGCCAGTACGCCGTACTGATGCCGCTGTTAATTTTAGAGCTCTTTATATTTTCGCTTGCACTCGGCTTTCTGCTCAGTTCACTCTACGTGAAGTTTAGAGACGTAAACCACATCTGGGATGTTGTCATGCAAGGTGCATTCTTTGCTACGCCAATTATGTATGCGTTCACGTTGGTTTATGACAAGAGCAGCTTGGTGGCAAAGATACTCATCAGTAACCCTGTCGCGCAGATTATTCAAGACGCAAGGCATATAATGATATCACCCAAAAATATAACACTCGGACAGGTGTTCGGCAGCAATCTTTACTACGCTATTCCGCTTTCAATCGTCTTGGTAGTTACTGTGTTCTCAGCAGTATATTTCCGTAAAAGATCACCGTATTTTGCGGAGGAGGTGTAATGCAAGAAGATACTGCAATTCAGGTTAAGGGTGTTTATAAAGACTTTATACTGCCGCACGAAAAGACTGAGTCGCTTAAGAGTGCTTTCACGGGCATGCTCAAAGGAAGAAAAAGAAAAACCGTAGAACTCCAGCATGCGCTGCATGATATCGACTTTGATATTAAAAAAGGCGAGTTTTTTGGCATAGTCGGCAGGAACGGTAGCGGAAAAAGTACGCTGCTGAAGATCATTGCACAGATATATCAGCCAACAAAGGGCAAGGTTAGCGTACAAGGCAGGTTAGTACCGTTTATTGAGCTAGGGGTAGGCTTCAACCCGGAGCTTACTGGTCGCGAGAACGTGTATCTTAGTGCTGCATTGATGGGCTTTTCTAAGAAAGAAATCGACGCCATGTATGACGACGTTGTGGACTTTGCTGAACTAGAAAAGTTCATGGATCAGAAGTTAAAGAACTACTCAAGCGGTATGCAAGTGCGTCTTGCCTTTTCAATTGCAACGCGAGCTCAGGGCGATATACTGCTTATCGATGAGGTTCTTGCAGTTGGCGACGCAGATTTTCAAAGAAAATGCTTCAACTACTTTAAGCAACTAAAGAAGAATAAGAAGACGGTAGTCTTTGTTAGTCATGACATGAGCTCGGTCAGGGAATACTGCGACAGGGTTGTTTTGATCGACAAAAGTAAGATAAAAGGAATCGGCGATCCAAGAGAAATCTCAAGGAAGTATACAGAGCTCTTCATGAATAAAAAGAGCGGGGGCTCTCAGTCTTCTGACGCAGACCGTTGGGGAACCTATGACGTAAAGCTGTCAGCTGTGAAGGCTAAGATACAGGGGGAATACCTAACTGTAACTGCAACTGCAGATTCAAAAAGACAGATAGAGGAAATGCTATTCGGCATACACATACTGTCTGCTGATGGAGCTGAGGTTACGGCTACAAATAATCAAATGATCGAAGTGGATAACGTAAAGAATTTGAAAAAAGGTGACGAGGTGACGTTTAGCTGGAAGATGCTTAATATATTTAATGACGGTAACTTTACTGTCAGCCTTACTCTTGTGGAGAGTAACGGAACTATACTGGATTGGTATAGTGACGCCGCTAGCTTTACTGTTAATAGAAGGCAGCGGTCTACGACCAGCGTGATGCCGCCACTTACAGTTGGCGTTAGTCTAAAAAGTAAGCAGAAACTAAACTAAGGAACATAATGAGAAAGAACCTGATTAAGAAAAGTTTATCGACAGTTAGAGCTAAGGCTCTTGCAAATTTACCAGGCAGGTTTTCTGATCTAGAGTATAGATTGGCTCAATTCGGCGAATCTCTAGCAAAACTAGACAACAACCCCTATTCCGGTCCGAATCATGAGTCTTTTGCTATCTCTCCAGAACTTGCCATTACAAAAATATTTAGCGGACTAAAGATGTATCTTGATCCCAGGGATATTGCCGTGGCGCCACATATAATCCTCGACGGTATATGGGAGGAGCACATAACAAAAGCGTGGTTAAGCGTTATAAAAGACGGGGATACCGTTTTCGATATAGGTGCAAACTTCGGCTATTTTGGAGCTCTCTCTGCTCAGGTTTTGGATAAACAAAAATCGAGAATAGTTATGTTTGAGGCTAATCCAGGGCTGATTCCTTACCTGAATAAAACTTTGTCTGTGAATTGGTTCAATGAGAACACGAAGGTAGAGAATCTAGCTATATCCGATAAAAACGGAACTGCTGAGCTGACAGTCCTTAAAGACTACATTGGTTGTTCCTCACTGCAGACGCTAGATGAGCTTGGCGGCTATCTGCATGACAAGATGGACCTTGTAGCGCAAGAAAAGATACAAGTGCAGGCTGTTACAATAGACAGCTACTGTGATGATAATAAGATTCCTGAGGTAGATGTCATCAAACTTGACATTGAGGGCTTTGAAGAAAAGGCATATGAGGGCATGCGAAAAGTTGTAAAAAAGAGTAAACACCTAAAACTCTTCGTTGAGTTCACAAAAGAAGCTTACGACGACCCAGAAAAATTTTACAACACTCTCATGAAAGACTTTGGCCATGTACAAGGGATAGCCGGTTCGGGGGACTTAACTGTCATTAAAGACAAAAGATACGATAGTGTGATGTCGGGGGTAGGAGACTGGGTAATGTTGGTTTTCTCGAAAGACAAGCTTCTTTAGAGAACAGGCTGCGGAGGTCGCAGTGTAATTACTTTCGTGAGGTGTGGAACTTGTCTAGTAATCACGATATAATGTAAGTAAATACACGTGGGGTATTTTTTTGATAGTACTAAAAGAAGGGCGTCCGTGGGAAAATTAATCAGCTATGCACAAAACAGAGAAGACTTGTATCTATTCGCGTTACTCGGGCACGTTAAAAAAGGCTTCTACGTAGACGTAGGCGCTAATCATCCTGTACAAGACTCTGTCACCAAGCTGTTTTATGAAAAAGGCTGGCGAGGCATTAACATTGAACCAAACCAAGATCTATTAAAAGAGATCAAATACGATCGACCCGAAGATATTAATCTAGGGGTTGGTGTTGGTGAGAAGGCTGGCAAAGAAAAGTTTAGAATATACCCCGACCAACACGGCTTCTCTACCTTAGACGGCAGCGTAAAGAACGACCACAAAAAAGAAAGCCTGAAACATAAGGACGTGGTAATTTCGATAGAGCCCTTGAGCACGATTCTCGAGAAGCGTACCAAAAAAAGTCAGAAGATTGATTTTCTTAAAATTGACGTTGAGGGATACGAAAAACAAGTGATTTTGAGTAACGACTGGAAGAAGTATCGTCCAACAGTTGTAGTCGTTGAGGCTGCGGGGTACGGCCAGTGGGAAAAACTAATCACTCAAGAAGATTACCAAAAAGTCTTCTTTGATGGATTAAACAACTACTACGTCGCAAAGGAAGCTGGCAACAAAGTGTCAATCCATAACTTCTCAAAGAACGTACTAAAGCCCGGGTATTATACGAACCTCGAAAGTTACTTAATTTCCGAAAACGAATCGCTTTCAGAGTCGCTAAAGGATCTTCAAGAAAAGCATGACATAATTGCCAAAGAAGTAGAGCGGATGTCAGCTTCGCGCATTCACCCTTCACACATTGTTAAGGCGGTGCGTCGAAAGTTAATAAAGCGAAAATGATCAATACTACTGTCTCCTATGCCCAGAACCGAGAAGATATTATCATTAATGCCTTCTTTGACAACAAGCCAAAAGGCTTCTACGTAGACGTAGGCGCTAATCATCCTGTACAAGATTCTGTCACCAAGCTGTTTTATGAAAAAGGCTGGCGAGGCATTAACATTGAACCAAACCAAGATCTATTAAAAGAGATCAAATACGATCGACCCGAAGATATTAATCTAGGGGTTGGTGTTGGTGAGAAGGAAGCCGAGGCGGTGCTGAGACAATATACAGAAAGCTCAGGTCTATCTACAGTCTCGGAAGAAGTAAAAAATGCAGAAAATATCTACTATGATGAGCTTAAGAAGAAGTACGTAGATATAAAGATCTCGATTAAGTCTCTTAAAACTATCTTTTCTGAGCAGGAGTCACTTCCTAAGATCGACTTCATGAAGATCGATGTAGAAGGCCTAGAGTACGATGTAATCAAGGGCAACGACTGGAGTAAATTTCGCCCAGAACTTATCTGTATTGAATCTGACCATGTTATAAAAGATTGGCGACCATTGTTAAAGAACGCAAAATACATCAAATTTTTTAATGATGGGCTCAACGACTACTACGCAACTGAAGAGTCTGAGCTGAGAGAAAAATTTTCATACCCTTCAAAAATACTTATGCAGTATCCTAAGATCGTGCCGTTTCTTGGCCATGCGAACACACAAGACATAAAGTCAGAAGATTTAGATTTCCTCGAGCCTACCGAGAGCCCAAAAGCTTTTGCCTCTGCGTCCCAGCAGATTAAGTGGAGTCTCGTTGGCTTAAGAGCTGGTATACTGGGCGGCTTGCAGCGTACAATTATCAAGAATAAAAGACAGGTGATAAGATCGTCATTTGTCGCTAGGCTTAATGATGAAGCTGAGTCTGTGTTTACCCAGAGGCCTAAGGCTCCGCGCAGCCTCAAGATCTCCGTACTAAAAGCCACGTTTTTTGCAGTACTTTGCATCAATAAAGCAGTTAGCAAGGTTGCTAAGGTATGAGCTCGTCACAACAAACCCTACTTGTTGACTGTCAAGTCTTTCAGACAACCGCCTGGTCGCGTGGAATGGGCCGTTACTTACTCTCGTTACTCCAAGGCATACATCAGTCGGGTGATTCTACTCGCGTTATACTCATATGCAACGCAAACCTTGAGCTAAGCGAAGAAAAGCAAGAGTTAATCCGGTCAGTAGCTCCTGGCTCAGAAATCAAAATGTTGAATTTTGCAGAGGGGCTTTCGGATGCTGTGGAGAAGAAGAATACTGGGATTCTGGATGCCTTTGTAGAAGAAGAAGGCCTTGGCCAAGACACGGTGTTCCTTTTGGCGTCTGCGTTTAGCTTCGACTATCAACCGGCGTTTCCTAGTAAGACCATTAATACATCTATATTTTACGATATGATCCCTTTGAAAAACTGGAAAACTTTTCACCGTTACTTCCCTGAAGCTGAATACTTCAGGAGATACAGGCTCTTCTACCAGTCAGACAAGATATATGCAATTTCTAATGCAGTTAAGAACGACCTGATCGATATCCTCGGCTTTAAAAGTGACGATGTCGTAAATATCGACGGTGCTGAAATACCGAACTTCGATAGTCAGGAGTCAACTGAAGACGACTCTGGAGTTGGTAGTCCGCGCCAGCATCGCTACGTCCTGCTGCCGGGAGGTAATTCGCCGCACAAGAACATGCTTAGAGCAATACGGGCATTCGATTTGTTTAACGCCAAGCACGGAGATTCACTCAAGCTCTTAATTACTTCATTCTACTCACCGCATAATCAGCGAGCCATGACCAGCCTCTCTCCGAACATTGAGATTTGCGGAGAGGTTAGCGACGCCGAGTTGACCGCGCTGTTTAAGCACGCAGAGTTTGTGTTGTTTCCGTCTCTTGATGAGGGCCTAGGGTTGCCTGTTTTAGAGGCTGTGGGATATGAGAAGAAGGTGGCGTGCTCAGCAATACCGGTCTTTAAGGAGATATCAAAGACCGCATTTACCTTTTTCGATCCCCTAGATGTTGAGGATATTGCCCGCGCTATGAGCGACGCGTCACTAATTGACTTGGACGATCCAAAGTACTCAAAAGAATATGCAAGGATTAGAGAAAAATTCACCTGGGAACGTAGTGCGAAAACTTTACTGGATTCGATAAGCAAACTTAATAAGCCCGAAACACCCGGTCATACACCCGCGGTTTCTATCTGTATAGAGCAAACTGGCACCATGCAGGATATTATGTCCGCAGCTCCTTATATAAGGGACGGTTTTCGGAATAGTAGTGTCCAGCTTTTTATTGATGAGGTGTTCGAACAGCTAAGAAGTCCCGAGAGTATACCTTTCATATTTCACTACTTTTTAAAACACCGCGATATTGTAGACTTGCCGAGTAAGTCTAAGGGCACAAATGTCGTAACGATACTTACCGCACGAAGCTCGCTTAGCCTGGCTGTTGGCGCGTCTGCTCGGAGCGTCATACTATCGGGCATTCGTAGTACTGCAAAGCTTAAGGGAGTGATGAAACGTGAGTACCCCCAGATTCCACCTGAAATTTCTGAACGATATATAAACATGCTAGAGAAAAAGATTGGTGCGGAGATCTAATGAAGAAGGTCCTTGTATTCGGGACGTACCCCGTCGTCCGGCCGCAGCACGGCGGTCAACACAGAGTAACCGCAATTATTGACCAGTATCAGAAGACCGGTATAGAAGTAAGGTACTGCGGGGTGTTTTACGATGCGTTCTACGCCGACAAAGGTAGGTACGATATCGCGCTTGACGGTAGTCCGGACGACATGTCTGAGCTGGAAAAATATACTACAGATGTTTCGGCTGGAAAACGAATATGGACAGACAGTTCTGTACGCAAGAAAGTGAAAAAGCTCATAGAAGACTTTCAGCCGGATGCCATTCAGATAGAGCAGATGTTTCCTTACTTTGGTCTCGAACCGTTGCTTGCATCGATTTCATGGCGTGGCGCTTTAATATACAGCTCGCACAATATCGAATACGAGTTGAAAGAGACAATACTGCAAGGTGCCGAGTGTAGTCCTTTGGAGGTAAACGCGTCGGTTCAAGAAATAAAGAACATGGAGATCACCTTAGCAAAAAAGGCAGACATCTTGACTTCGTGCACGACCAGCGATCAGGCAGTCTATAAAAGATTAGGCTCTAAATCTACGTCTGTATTAGCGCCAAACGGCATAGAGCCTCCCAAAAAGAACCTAAATACAAGTGATGAGCTTCGAGCTGAATATAAAAAAGCAGGCGTCGAAAACATTGCCTTGTATATTGGGTCTGGTCATCCACCCAACCTTGTTGGTTTTGAAGAAATGATAGGGTATGGTGTGGCATTTGTGCCCGAGAACGCGAGGATCGTCATAGTCGGAGGGGTTTCGGATATGATATGGGGTAATCTGCAGAAACAACCCAACTATATTCAAATAGGGTTTAACAAAAGAGTCGAGCTTCTTGGTAGGGTCTCTGACGCAAAGCTTACGGCTTTACTAGAAATCGCCAATGCCGTATTATTGCCTATTACAGAAGGTAGTGGCTCGAATTTAAAAACTGCTGAAGCTATTCTGTCCGGAAGAAGAGTCGTTGCTACAAAACACTCTTTCCGTTCGTACGAACGATTCGAATCATTAAGTGGTATTTCATTTGCGGACTCAAAGAATTCTTTTAGGGCAAACATTACAGAGGCGCTGACTGCTCCGGTGCTGAAACGTACTAAGCAGGAGACAAAGCTTGCCGCCGAGGTTGACTGGGCGCACGCGCTAGGAGATCTAACCGAGATTGTGAGGAACTATGAAAGCTAAGAGATTGCTGATTGATATCAGCGAGTTCGGCGACTGGGGGGGGCACCTGACTGGTGTGCAGAGGGTGGTATTTAACATTGGGGTTGAGTTGGCAAAAATCGTTCAAGGTTCAGCCGAAGTGATCTACTTTACTTATAACGATGCAACGAACGAGCTAGTAGAAAGTGACATCAATCAGTTCGCAGTAACTACGAGTGCTTCACCTTCCGTGCCGAATGCGGCTTCGCGTTCGAAGAGTGTTGCAGCGACCCTCTATAAGAGAGCCCCTTACGCTGTGAGGTCGCGATTGTCGGCAAACCAGAAAGCGAAGCTTAAGAAGCTCGCAAAGACGAGCTTGAATACTGCTAAACGAGTTCGTGGCCGTATCTCAAGACTGAGAAGTCATAGCACGAGTGCTACTCTCACCAACAGATCAGGCGTGATCTCGCCAAGAGAAGGCGACACTATACTGAGTGCCGGGAGGATATGGGATCATCCGCGACAGCAACTGGAATACTCACGTCTTAGAAGTGAGAGTGGAGTAAAGCTGGTATATGTAATATACGATCTTATTCCCATCTTCCAGCAACATACGTTCGGGCCAGGCCTAACTGAAAAGTATACAGAGTATCTGTATAACCTGTTGTCTAATGCTGATCTGCTCCTGCCTATATCTAGATCTTCCGAAGCCGACCTGATTCGCTTTGCAGACGAGATGGGTTTCGCCGGAGTACCTGCCACAAAAGTAATCAGACTCGGTGACGACATACCTAATACTAGTAATGCACAGACACCCCACAAGCCCCAGTCTCTAACGTCAGCAATTCAGCCTAAAAAATTTGCGTTATGTGTAGGTACAATAGAAGCCCGAAAAAATCACAACCTGATCTATATGGCATATAAGCTTGCGGCTCAGCAGGGAATCGAGTTACCTCACTTGGTTATAGTGGGTCGGCCAGGATGGCTTACTAGCGACACTCTGTACTTTCTCGAGAACGACCTAGATATTAAAAGCTCAATTACAATACTCAAGGACTGTGACGACCAATCACTTGACTGGCTGTACCGAAACGCACTCATGAGTGTATATCCATCACAATATGAAGGCTGGGGCCTGCCCGTTGCTGAATCGTTGGCATACGGTCTCCCTTGTGTCTCTGCGAACGTAAGTTCAATGACCGAAATTGCCTCAGAAAAACTCATAAGCTTCGTTTCACCGTTCGATAGCTCAGAGCTTCTGCGGGCTATCAAAGAGCTTTCTGGCCAAGCAAGAAACACTAAACAGGCAGACCTCATACGAAGAGAATACCAACCATATCTATGGTCAAAGACAGCAGAGCAGATTAGCAAGCTGTTCTAATTTGTTACTGTTATGTCCATGAACACCACGCCACCAATATCCCAAGGATTGGCGGATTCTCGTACAGGCTGAAACCACTCCCTGTACGTTCCTGGACTGAGATCGCTTGGCGCTGTTACATTAAACTCGTATGCAAACTCTTGCCCTGGGCGGACATTGTTTTGGTCAGAAGTCTTGCCTTGACCAGAACCGGAGTATACTGCTGAAAATGCTTTGCTCGGTCTGCTGGGGGAAAACCAGGAGCTAGAGAAGTTGCTCTGTCGGTTAATTGGTGTGGTCGTAGCCATGCTCAGAGTAGTAGTCAATGCGCTATGCTGTGGGGTTGACGAAGAATTGAGCGTGACATTTCCAGAATTTCTGTACCTAAAGAATATAGTACTTGACTGACCCTTTTGTATCGTTGGGTATGCGCTCTGTGAGACATACGACACCTGAGGAACGCTGTTTACATAGATGTTGAAGAATGACGTACTCCCGCTGATACTCCAGTTTGGATCGCCTTCAGCAATGAGCTGGAACCATTCTTGGTAGGTTCCGGGAGGAGTAAGTGGAGGAGTCGAGAGCGTGAACTCATATCGACCAACTTGTCCCGGGAAAACAGTGTGCTGGTCGGCAGCTAGAGTGGTTCCGTCAGATTCATAAACACGAGCCAGTGTTGCGGTTGGGCGACTTGCTGACTGCCAGCTTGAGTCCTGGAACCCGGTGGTCCTATTAACGGGGTTTGTGGTGGCGACTTTTATTGCTGGTGCGCCAGGAAATGCCGTCAACTGATCTTTCCATAAAACTGTACCGCTGTTTTCAAATTCAACGAACAGATTAGTTTTTTCACTAGGTGAAGTAGTGGGGTAACTGCTCTGTCTTCTATAGCGCGCCGTTCGAAGGTTGTTGTCGACCGTAACATTGTAGAAGAATGCACTACCGTTGACATCCCAGTTTGGATCACCTTCAGCAATGAGCTGGAACCATTCTTGGTAAATTCCTCCAGGCGTGTTTGGGTAGGTCTTAAGCGTGAACTCATATCTACCAACCTGTCCTGGGAAAACAGTGTGCTGGTCGGCAGCCAGGGTGGTACCGTCTGATTCATAAACACGAGCCAGTGTTGCGGTTGGGCGATTATATGATTGCCATGTTGCATCTTGAAAGTAGCTCCCTCTGTTTAACGGGTTTATTGTGGCAAGCTTTATCGCTGGTGCGCCAGGAAATGCCGTTAGTTGGTCTTTCCACATTCTTGCACCAGTGTTACGCATTTGTACATACATTCGCTTTGAGTCATTCTGCCTAAGGGCAGGGTAGCTGCTCTGTGTTACATATTGTGCCTGGTACGGTTTCTGTAGGTTGAGCCAGTATGTATCACCACGAAGTCTTGCAAATACAGTGAATGCGCCATATCGAGTGTCGGTGCTATTTATACCAGTTGCATAATCTTGGGTAATTATACCCATTCTTGCTCGCGGGCAATCGAACCTGTTCATTACATACGGAGACCCTTCATATGGTTGTGTGGTACTGTTATAGCCAAAGGTTGCAGCTTGATTTGCATAGGCTGCAGCACGTCCGTTATAGCTGAAGAGCGTGTCTTTGACTATTGCTATATTTTGCTCGTTCGCCACTAGCTGCCGTCGCTCACGAGGAGCTGAACCCCGAGAGACGTAGTCGCTCTGGAGTCTATTAGCCATGTACCTGAGCTGATCAAGAAATTCGGCATCACTAACCACGCCCGGTGGATATGCCCGGGGTGGCGGTGTAAATTGAAATATCCCATAGCCGTTACCCGGATTAGTTCTGCTGAAGTTTGTTTCACGGTAGTGGATCGCGGCGAGCATTTCCCAGGGAACACCTGTCTCATTCATAACCTGCAAATAAGCGCTCTTATTGCGGTCAACCCCGCTTAAAAGAGACGAGCTCAAGGGGCTGTAGACATCACTACAGTCCACCGCAGCGGCAGAGGTGCTTTTTGCACTTGTACCAAACACAATTGTCGTAGTAATTAAACCAGCAAGAAGTAGTAGCCGGAATCTCTGGGGAGTTTTATAAAGTCGATGCTTCGTTAGGTTCATAAACTATCTCCAGCTTAGTCGTATCAAGGCCCTTGTTTTTTAAGAACTCCAACGCCTCTTGTTTATATTCTTTGAGTTGTTCTTGGTATAAAGATGCCTGGTCGGGGCGGTTGATTATTGCGTACAGAGTTATGGTATATGTTTGGTTTAGTCTTCTGATCTTGAAGTGATCATTTTCAACAAGCAGCTCGTATGGCTTGATAGAGTCTGGATCAACAGTATTGGGTATTTGTACGTCTTTTCCCTCTGTTGTGCTTGTGAAAGTGTCTGTGGCTCCGGTGGACTCTTGGCTACTTGGTTGCTGACTGACGGTGTCATTTTCTGGATTGTTAAACGGGCCAAGCTTTTTACTGTATGCCACGACAGTTAAAGTGGTGAGTGAAAGCAACACTAGGCCGATAATGATAATGATGTGTTTTCTTTTCATAATGTGTTTATTTTAGAGCTAACAATACTCTATATTCTAATGTTTATAATCCAATATTGCAACTGAATTGTAAAAAACATAACAGCAACTACTTCGTCTTGATCGGGAAGTGAAGCCAGTTGTCATTCAGCCAGGTAACACCTTCGTTCACAGGCTTAAAATACTCATCAGAACTGAAGCTGGAGACATCAGGAGTCTTGATCCAGAATTCGAACTCTGTCGTTTCACCTGGTGCAACAGATTGATCAATTGTAGCCACGGCGCGGTTACTGCTGATCCACGAACTATCTCTTATTTGACTAACTCGGTCTTGAGGGCTGGAAGTGCCAAGCCGCATCTGACTACTTGACCAAGTTGCTGATCCAGTGTTTTTTGCACTTACTTGCAGGTAATACCTCTGGTTTTTATCGAGGGGCTGTCCCCAGGGTATTTGCTGAGACTTGCTGCCATCGGTAAACACAGACTGGCCTCTCCATTCCCAGCTATAAACATTGTTTTTTACTATATACGGTTGATATAAGCCTACATCTCTTAAAAACCATGATTTGCCATCTTGGACTAATCCGTAGTATTCGTTAAAGAGGGTCGCGTCGTCGACGGTGGCCGCAATTTCAGGAACTCTAATTTTAAAGTCGAATATCGCCGTCTCACCAGGTAAAATTTCATTCGTGGCCAATTCTTCGTTGTCTGTCGAAAGTTTGCTATCAAATGTGGTCATTCTATTCGAAGATATCCAGCTGGGGTCGTAAAATCGACTTTGTCTATCGTTTGGTCGCGCAGTTGCTAGCCTGGTAACAAATTGGCCACTATTCTTCCAGGTGTCGGTTCCAGTGTTCTTGAGTCGAACACTCAGCATAACGTCCTCGCCATACTTTAGGTGTGAGGTTAGCGGGATGCTTTGATCATTTCTGGAAAGTACCTGACCAACATAACTATAGTCGAATTTGTTCATACTAGAGTCACGTTCATAATATTGATGCGCAATCCACCTTAGTTCGGGTAGTTTAACATGCAGATTATTGCCTGGGCAGGCGGTGCTTAGTACATCTCTGTGACCAACCATAACTTGACCGGATGCCCCGCTCCCCAGAGGATCTGCATTTTGGTAGGGTGCCAGTTTATAGCCAGTTATTCGGCCGATTGCATGCGTCATCGCTGCGGGAGGATTGGCACTTTGGAAGTTACCAATAGAGGCAATGCCGGTTGTTCCGGTGTTATTCCTATATGCATGACCAGCTGTAACGTCGACAGAGTTCGCTTTTGCGTAAGCTTGGTCGTAATATCTACCCTGAAAAATATTACCGACACTATCAATGATATAGTTGTAACCTATATCTCCCCACCCGTTACCATATCGATGATACTGCCATATAGCTCTTACGGCAGCGTATGAATTAGGTTCTTCGGTCGTTGCCGTATGGTGGATAATTGCCTTACTAAGCGGAGCATATTCTGGTGCCCAGTCAGGTGAGCTTTCAGGCTCAGGGGAGCCCCACTCGGCACGTGATATTATTCTCGGTGCGTCGCTGCCAGCACTTGCTTTACCGCTGAAACGAAGTGACTGCGCTAGGCGACGCAGCAAGCCGACCCTGCCGTCCGGCCCCTTAGAAGTATCGATTGCATTCAAGCTCGCCGCTGACAGATCAATGATTGCGGAAGGTTCGTTCGGAGAGCCTACTAGGTTGAATCTGTACTCAAGACGATCGATGTTCTGCGCAAGAATAAGAGTAGACGCTTCGGTTTGTGGGGTTCCATCTTTTCGATCGTCATTTTGCATTGCTTCGGTCCACGGCGTCCAGTTGACTCCATTGAAGGTACGTACCTGAAGACTTACTCCGTTCTCACCCGTTTGTTGCCAGCGGATAGAGGCGGCATTAGCTGGCACTTGCTTGAAGTCAATTGTCCTTGATTGAGCGGTGATTTTGGTACCTGGCTTTGCTTGTAGATTGGAGATCGAGGGTTTTTTACTAGAGACTGACCCCGTAATATTTATGCCAGTATTTGCTTGGTTAATATCTACGGTGTTTATCTCTGTACGATGCCACCCCTTAAGACCGTATGAGGTCGCGAGAAGCACCGCAACTGCACTCAAGCCAGCTATGTACCAAACTCTCGGTTTACTAGTAATGCGCCTCACGAAAACCCCCTTGTTGATTTTACTTTTGAACCGCGTCGTAACTTAATACTAACAAAATTTGTGTATAATTGTATTGCACTGACTGTATAACTAAGAGAAGGAGTTCGCGTGATCGTTGTAATTATCGCAGGAGGCTCGGGAACTAGGCTATGGCCACTTTCAACGCCGGAATACCCAAAACACCTATTAACTATTGTCGGAGAAAACTCGTTACTTCAGAATTCTTTCGAACGAGCTAAAAAGATCACCTCTGTTGATAAGATTTATATTTCTACTGAGGCGAGTCATTCGGACCACGTCATTAAGCAGTTGCCGGAGCTCACTGAAGAACAGGTGATTATTGAGCCCGCTCGTCGAGACACTATGCCCTGTATTTTGAATGCGTTGCAGTTTATTAGCACAAGGCACGATCACGACGAACCGATTGCTTCAATACACGCAGACAGTCATATTCGAGACACCGCAGGTTTTGCGCGCGGAATCAAACAGGCTGGCGAGATTGCTCGTGAGCATGGGCGAATCACGCTGCTTGGTATGGAGCCGCATCAGCCAGACATTAAATTTGGCTACATTCACAAAGGTGATATCTTCGACGAAGAAGAAAATATCTATAACATTGCAACTTTTAAGGAAAAGCCCGCTTACGAAATTGCTAAAGACTACTTTGAAAGCGGCGAGTACTACTGGAATATGGGCTACTTTGTTGCGCCGTTTTCGGTTTTTGAAAAGAAGATTCGAGAAGATGCCGATGCAACTTGGGCTACACAGCTTGATAGACTTCAGGCCGCTACAACACCTGAGGAACGCGACGAAATTTACCTAGACTTTGAAAGAGAGCCGATCGATATCGCCCTAATGGAAAAGGTTTCAGACTTGCTCGTGATTCCAGGTGCTTTCGACTGGATGGACATAGGCTCGTTTGACGACGTACATAAGGTGAGTGCTCAAGATCCTGAAGGTAACGCCATTAAGGGCGACAACGTTCATATTATTGATAGCCAGCAAGTGTATATTCGCAATGATGACCCAACAAAGCCGGTAGCGGTGATAGGCGTAGACAACGTAACTGTTGTTAACACGAAGCATGGCATCTTAGTCATGCGTACCGATCAGTCTCAGAAGGTTAAAGACATCGCAAACAAACTCAAGGGGTAAGGGTGCTGGGTGCGTCGGGCACCCATATCTGAGGCTTGATAACTGATACTTGAAGTGAATTACGCGGGAGAGTCGAGAGGGCTTGCCTTTGCTAGGCGATTTCTTCAATTTTTTGCTCTATCTGATGTTTAATCCACGCAGATAGCTTGGCACAACTGGGGTCATCTATACATCCAGTTATTGCGGTATGGTATTTGGCCTTTTTGTTTACGTCTAACCTCGGGAACCCGGCAATTATCGGAGGGTAGCCCAGGCTGATTGCAAGTTGGTCGGTCACCGCCCTTGCAACCCTACCGTTGCCATCACCAAAAGGGTGAACCCTAATAAATCCATAATGTACTCTGGCTAAAAAAGTGCATACTGAATCTATATCTTCGTTCTGGACTGATCTGAGAGAGACGCTTATCATATCGGCTAGATCATAGAGTTCATTCGATGTTTGCCAACCCCCCTTGGGTATCCCGTGCCTGTCTTCGTCGCCAACTGACCCGAATCTTACGTCGTGCCCTTGCTGTCTAAGTCTACCCCTTAATTTCTCTTTCAGGACGTGCTTAAAGAGGACTGAGTGCATTTCTTTCCATTCTTCTACCCACTCAGCCTTTTCTCTGTGCTCATACTGGTCCCTTAGGGACTCTCCGCTTTGAACTAATTGTCCTATAAACATCTTGATCAATTTACCGAGACCCATTTGCTCAGCAGTTTTAACCAAAGGGTGAACTGAGTTTATCGATTCGACGCGTTTTTGTACAAGAAACTCATCAGTCGTTTCGTAAGCCCTCCACAGGCTTGAACATATATCGTTGCGAGATATCTCGGGCCTATTTTTCGCCATCTTCTGGGTATTCTAGGTCGGTACTTTCACTTACAATATCGTCAAGCATCCCTTTGATCAGGCTTGCTTGTAACAGATGATCCTCCGTGTCGGGTCTGGCGGTTTTACTCTTGACTGGGAACGGCCGGATCATATCGGCATCGGTAATAAAGTATGTCTCGCTATTTTTATGTTCTTTCCAGCTTGGTTCTTCATGGCTAATCTCAACAAGGTTAGATGTTGATATGGCTCTTAAGTCGTTTAGAATACCCTCAACCCTTAGGTGTAACGGGTTTTTCGTTGCCAAAAAGGAAAACTTCTTTTTCTTCGTAGAATAGTTAATTGAATTGTAGGACAGACCCATATCACCTACGGTGGTTAAGATGTCGCGGTGTATATTGGCAAGCTGCATGAAGCCATCCGGAACTGGACCAAGCGGCATTCTGACGTACTTAAAGGATGTCGGCTCTGCGATGTTAAGTCTAATCAATTCTTTGTGAACAAAGTAAATAGTCTTAGCAAATCTGACCTTGCTGATCGGCGAGTCCTCAATAACGAGTATCATTTTTGCTAGTTCGTATAAATTCATAATAATTTGACCTCTTACATATTACATTATATCATATTGCGTCAATTTCATGCTTATGTTGCAATATTTTTATGATATAATATTTCACCTATATTTTCCTTTGAGGGCGCTTGGCGCCATACTTGAGACTGAACACGCTGTTTGTCACTCCTTCGCAGGCAGGAGTCTTTAGCAGATTGGATCCTGAATAGATTTCAGGATGACAAGGCCGGGACGAGGCAAAGGGCTAGACGAGCGACTGCAGCTTTCGTAGAATGCCATCTTCTTTAAGCCCAAGCGCAACGATTTCGTCGGCTCGCTGTTGTGAATCCGCTACTGAATAGATCCGTAGCTGTGGGGCATTACCACTTGGTCGAATATGAGCGACTTCACCAGACTTGAATGTAATTCTAATTCCATCTGTCGTATTGATTGTGCTGGCTTCGCCGAAGCTATCTTCAGCAGTAAAACATTCGCGGATTAGCTTATGAGCGGTTTCGTCTTGATTGGCGAGTACGGCAATTATCTTTTGACTGTCTTCTTGTGGGAAGTTATCGATCAGCCCAGCCTGTGTGAATCGTTGAGGTAGGTTTGCAAAGAGTCGAGAAACCGGCACTGATTGTTTTAATGCTGCGGCCAAGGTTATAACAATCGGCAAGAAAGCGTCACGTGTTGGCAGTTCACGCAGTGTACCTTCACCGTAAACGATGTCAGCACCTGTCAAGAAGCCGCCATTTACTTCCCAACCTACGGGTGCTGTAGAACCGTCTGCGATTGCAGTCTGCATGGCTTCGATAACGTACGGAGAGCCAATCTTGGTGTGCACCCACGGAGTCTCGTCTACATTAAGGCTCTTGTCTACAGCGTCACTAGAGCTGACAGGGAGTGCCGCAAAGTCGGTGCCGAGTTCTTTCGCCACAATATACCCCAGAACGTCACCTCTGTGAAATTCACCATTTTCATCTATCACGAATGGTCTGTCGCTATCGCCATCTGTAGAAACTATTGCAAATGCGTCGGGATATTTTTCGGCTAGTCCCTTAAAGTAAGCTTGATCTTGGGGTGTTACATTTTCAGTGTCAATTGAGATAAATGTTTCTGAACGGTCGACCGGAGTCACGGCTGCACCAAGTGATTCGAGAAGCTGTACAAGCAGATCTCGACCAACAGCAGAATGTTGGTACACCACCACATGTTTACCAGACAGTGATCCTGCCGATAAGACAGACTGGAATCGATCAAGATACTGCTGAGCAACCTCGGTCGGGAAGTCTTGTAGTTCTGTGTGGACAATCAGGCTGCCATCTGGATTAAATGCCGTAGGCTCGGATTGGTATAACTCCGCACGAATGCTAGCTACAGAGTTTTTTATTGACGCTTCGTCGCTTTTGAGAACTTCGCCAGACGCCTTGTAGAACTTAATCCCATTGCGATCATCAGGTATGTGACTGCCGGTCACCATAATGCAGGCTTGGTCATGATTCTGGGCCCAGTATGCAAGGGCTGGGGTAGGCAGTAGTCCGCAGTACTGCGGTGTATGGCCAGCATCTTGAATCGCACGTACAACGGCGCTAACTATGCGAGGAGTGCTCTTTCTCAGATCGCCACCAACCGAAATGATGCTAGCAGGTTCTAGGCCGTCATGCTCAGTAAGAAATTTAAGGAAACCGCGTGCGTTAATGTAGCATTCAAGATCAGTCATATCAGTCACAAGGCCGCGTAGGCCAGATGTGCCAAAGCCAAGTTCAGTCGGTGTATAGCTAAGCGATTCAAGTAGTGTGTTCATCAGTTCCCTTCGTATTACGTACTACTATTTTAACAGAGGCGTGAGAATGGCGCGCATACTTGATACGTAATACCTGATATCTGATGCGCTGTAACCCACGGAGTCAACTTCACCCATTCAACCAAACCCGAACACCGGAAGGTTCTTTTTGTTGAATCAAGAAAAGACTTGCCCGAATCGGTAACTAAGAAATCATGAGGGATGCTTGTCATCGTCTTTTCGCATCAAAAAGAACTAGGAGGTGTGTCGAGGCTTGGGTGTCATGGGTGGGAGTTTTGTTACTTTTGCTGCAAAAGTAGAAAGAACAGAAGGAAATTGATATTTATAGACGGTATACTGAATCTAGTTCGGTGTGATGGAAGCCGGGACATCGAAGTTTGCTATACTAATGAACATAAGCGGTACGCTACTCATGAAAAACGAAAAGCAACGAAAACTATTACAGATCACAAGCGGCGGGTTGATAGCCCTAGGCACGGCGGTGCTGCTTGGTTGGTTAGCGGTTTCACCGAGTCGCCTTGCGCAGGTATCCGAACCCAAGACTCCAGACATACGTGTTTTTCAAAGCGAGGCTACAAAACTTGGTAATTCAAAAACGGACCCAGAGCCTGCTACCCCTCGGACCGAGCGTTCCACCGATGGGGGCGTAAAAGTGAGCGGTGAACTGCCTACGCCTACAAAGGGAACGCAGGAAAAAAAGTATTACGTTCTTGCTGATCCTAACGATACTTATTATAGCTCGCAGTGGTATTTGCAGACGGTCAGGGCACCCCAAGCATGGTCTACAACCACTGGTAGCCCAGGCGTTAAGGTTGCGGTCATCGACACAGGTTTTGCGCTTTCTCACGGCGATCTTACTGCCAGCTGGCAGTACAACTCTGGCGAACAAGGTGGCGGCAAAGAAACCGACGGCATAGATAACGACGGAAACGGGTACGTTGATGACTACAGAGGATGGGATTTCTTCTCTTCAGACAACAGCCCTCAGGCAGGTAGTGTGAATCCTAGTGGAGAAGGTGTCTCTCATGGAACCGAGGTTGCCGGACTAGTTGGCGCAAAGGGCAATAACGGGGTTGGTGTTACTGCCGTGAGCCAGAGCGTCTCAATTCTGCCTCTACAGGTGCTTTCTGATGAGGGTACAGGTTATAGTGATGATATTGCAAACGCTATTCGTTATGCTGTTGATTCAGGCGTAGCAGTGATAAATATGAGCTTAGGCACAAACGGAGACGACCCAATTGTTCGTAGTGCCGTTGATTACGCCGCTGATCATAATGTTGTGGTTGTGGCCGCTGCTGGCAATTGTGGAAACAGCACGATTGGGATGTGTGCAGGCGAGGTAGCCGGCTATATTACGTTCCCTGGAAGTTACAACCGAGTGATTGCGGTTGGTGCTACGACCGCAGCAAACCAACGAGCCAGCTTCAGTAGCTACGGAGAACGGCTCGATGTAGTAGCGCCGGGATCAGGTACTATCATTTCACCGACCTGGTCCTCTACTAACGGCACATCGCTTTACTCAAGCTCGCTCTACGGAACATCTTACGCATCGCCAATTGTTGCAAGTACCGCAGCGCTTATACGGTCTATACGACCAAGCACAAGTGTTGACGATGTTCGGGCTTTACTCATGGCGGGCGCAAGTAAGCAACCGGGGATGAACAACCTCTTTTATACGCAAGATTATGGCCATGGTATTGTTGATGTCGCAAAGGCTATAGCTGTAGCCAGCGAGTTAAATGCAAGTATCGAACAAACACCATCGATTTTCAGCGATTCTGAAGTGCGTCCTCAGCATGATTTTGGCTTGAGTGAAACTTTTGCAAAAGGCTGCTCAGCGCCACCAAATACATGGTGTACAGTGTCATTGAGCAGTGAGCAAACAAATTTTGAGCGATATTTTCCCTATTCCCGTGTTGGGTCAGATTCCACGGTAAGCTGGATTTACAATCAAGCGTCATTAAGTCCCGGCGACTGGAAGGCGAGGGCTCGCCAAGGCAATAGTCTCTCTCAAAACATGATCGATTTTAAGTATAAATAAGATCAAACTACTCCACCGTAACAGATTTAGCAAGATTTCGCGGCCTATCGACATCAAGTTTTCTTTCAACCGCTACGTAGTAGGCAAATAGGTGCATGACAACCGCGCTTAGTATCGGTTGAAGCTGTGGCAGGGTTTTGGGCACTACGATTACGTCATTAGCCAAGGCTGTTAGTTCTGTATTTTTTGAATCGGTAATTGCGATAACTTTGCCTTTTCTGGCACGGATTTCTTCAATGCTAGAAACAGTTTTAGCAAAAAGGTCGTCGTGTGGGGCGATAGCAAAAGTAGGAAAGTCGGGATCAACCATAGCAAGCGGT
The DNA here is from genome assembly GCA_964397855.1 of uncultured Candidatus Saccharibacteria bacterium. GTDB lineage: Bacteria > Patescibacteriota > Saccharimonadia > Saccharimonadales > UBA7683 > UBA7683. The sequence continues at coordinate 49,402 of CAYNKQ010000001.1, forward strand.
CCGTGCTTCATTTCACCGGCAGCGTAGCCCTCGGCGTGAAGATAGCTTACTTCTTTGAGCTTTAGAGCGCCTTCGGCTGCCGCAGGGTAGCCGTAACGACGTCCAATATAGAGCATGTTCTTGTATCCAGAATACTTCTTGGCTACTTTCTGGATGGCTGCTTTCTGGTCGAGAATGGTCTGAACCTTGGCATCGAGTACAGAAAGTTCTTCGAGCATAGGCATGTATAGCTCACTGGTGCCTTGAGCGAGACTGAGTGCAATTAAGCTAAGTACTGAAACCTGGGCCACAAACGCTTTTGTAGATGCAACAGAGCGCTCTGGGCCAGCGTGACAGTATACGCCAGCATCGGTCATGCGTGCGATTGTGGATCCGGGTGCGTTTACAACACCAAGTCGAAGTACGCCGTACTTTTCTACTTTTTTTAGTGCCGCGATAGTATCGGCGGTTTCGCCAGACTGTGATATTGCTAGTAGCGCAGTGCTTCGTGAGAAGGGCTCATTGCGGTATTTGAACTCTGAAGCTAGCTGGACTTCAACGGGGATGCCGGCGAGTTCTTCGATTAAGTACTCGCCAATGAGGCCCGCGAAATACGAGGTACCACAAGCTACAATAACGATTCGGTTGATAAACTTTAGCTGTTCTTGGACATTTTCTAGCCCACCGAGTTTAACCGTGCGGGTTTCGAGTCGTATTCTTCCAGCGGTTGCCGCACGGATAGTCTCAGGGGCATCGTGGATCTCTTTTATGAGGAAGTGATCGAAGCCTCCTTTGCTCGCCTCAAGTATCTGTTCGCTCCACTTCTCGGGTAGCTTTGATACCGGAGTTTTATTTTGAAAGTTGGTTACGGTAAACGAGTTCTTGGTGCAGCGGACGTATTCATAGTCATCAAGAAACAAGAGTTCACTGAATTGTTTCGGTAGCGCGGTCGGATCAGACGCGATGTAGTGGCCGCTTTTGGCGACGCCGACTACTAGTGGACTTGAGAGTTTGGCGCCGTATATTACGTCCGGCTCGCTGCTACTGGCCATAGCGATAGCGTATGCACCGCGAAGTTCGTTTAAGCAGGCTTCAAAAGCCTTTCTAGCACTACCTAGCTTTTCGAAGTGGTACTGGAGTAGGTGGGGTATTACCTCTGTATCTGTTTGAGACTGAAAGACGTAACCTTCTTGTTCTAAAAAGAGGCGCAGCTCATTGTGGTTTTCGATAATGCCATTATGAACAACCGAGAAGGTTTTATCGGCACTTGAGTGCGGGTGAGAATTTGCAAGCGTCACTTCGCCGTGAGTGGCCCAGCGTGTATGGCCTATTCCAGCTGTTGCTTTGTGGGGAGACTTGTCGATCAGCTGGGTGAGTTGGCCGACTCTACCGACACTTTTAAGTTCTACGAGGCCGCTGTCTTCAACTAATGCCACTCCTGCTGAATCATAGCCTCGGTATTCTAGCGCTGCCAGGCCTTCAAGCAGCAAGTTGGTTGCATTGTTGGTTCCGTTATATCCGACGATTCCGCACATGGGCTCAGCTCCTTTTTAACGCGTACAATATGGTTAGGTTGTTTCAGCTACTATGCTGCAGGTCTTAACTCTACGCTTCAAAATAGCTAGTATCTATAGTTTTTGGTAACAATTAATTGACAAAATATAATCTATAAATACAATCAAAGTATGAACAAAGAGGACACTCAGCTCTATAAGCTACTCACAGGAATGGGTTTCGAAGGCACCGATGCACGCGTATATGAGTCTCTTTTGGGGCTTGAGTCCGTTTCAGTTCGGAAAGCAGCGGCAGCCTCGGGCATTAATAGGGGTACCACGTATGAATCTATGAAGCGCTTAGTTGCTGCTGGACTGATTAGTACTCATCGTAAGGGCCAGCGCGAATATTTTGTTGCAGAATCTCCAGAAGCACTCTATGCAGCCGTTTCGGAAAAGAAGAAAGATCTACAAGATGTTGAAAAACTTGCGCATGAAATTGTGCCACAACTACTAGCAAAAAGACCACAGGTGACCGGCAAGCCCTTAGTGCGGTACTTTGAGGACGATGCGGGTGTGGTCGCTATCTTAAAAGATGTGCTCAGTACTGCGGCAGACCAAGACAGTCGAAAGTATTATGTGTATTCTTCACGTCAACTAAGGAGTTATCTGTATCGTAAGTTTCCGCATTTCACCGAGAGGCGAGTTAAGCAAAAGATCTCGGTAGACGTTATTGCTATAGGTGAAGGCGGTGACCCAGAGTTGCTCAGTACCCGCAAATGGATGCCGACATCGCCTCAGGGCCCAACGGGTAGCTACACCATTATTTATGGCGACAAAGTAGCCCACATCTCCTTAGCAGACACGTTCATACCATATGGAGTTGTTATTGAAGATGCCAGTGTAGCCGCAATGCAACGGCTGCAGTTTGAGCAGCTCTGGAAATCGCTCTAGAATATAAGCATTTACTTTTTCTAAATAATAAACCCTCGCGAAGCGAGACAACTATTCCACCCATTCACTCAAGACCCGAACCCCGGAAGCTGCTTTTTCTTGAGTCAAGGAGTGACTTGCCTGAGTACACAAAAGAGACAAGCGAAGGATGCTTGTCATCGTCACGACGCAAGAAAAAGGAGCTGGAGGGGTATCGAGGCTTGGGTGTTATGGGTGTGCTTTTATCTTACTTTTGGCAGCAAAAGTGAGAGGAGAAAGATGCAAGAAGAAGCTGGTTGGGAGAGATGGAGGGTTGGAGAAGTTTAGGGCGTAGAGATGGGAAGCTGATGTGTTGTGGACTGGATTCCTGTACGCCACGGCGCATCTAGGACCTTCGCAGGAATGACGAAAGACGGGAAGTTGAATACTTGATGATTGGATCCCAAATCAAGTTTGGGATGACACTCCTTCGCTGAAGCTATGGAGTGCAGGCAGGACCAGGGGAATTGATTGCTGCTGATTGGATCCCAAACCCGCCTGTCTGGCCGACAGAACGGGCAGGTCAAGTTTGGGATGACGCTGCTTGGCTAAGGCTATGGAATACAGGCAAGACAGGGACCTGAAGATTACTGATTGGATCCTTCCACTCCAGTCAGGATGACAGGCCAGGGGTTGGTAACTAAACTATTTGCCACTCATCTACCAGACTACTGACCAGTCTCCATTTTTGAAGCAATAAATGCGCTGATTTGCTTTGCAAATTCTTTGGCAGAGAAGACTTCTGTAGACTTGGTTATATAATCTGGTTTGAAATCCACACTTCTGGATGTTTCTATGGCTTCGACTAACGACTCAACTGTTTGTTCCTCAAAAAATACTCCAGTTTTGCCAGGTTCAATGTAATCAAGCGCACCGCCCGAGCGGAAGGCGATTACTGGAACACCAAGCGCAAGTGCTTCAACCGGAGCAATACCAAAATCTTCCTCACCAGGGAATAGAAAGGCCTCTGCAGATACAGCCTGATCTACGAGTTCATCGTGGGGCAGCCTACCCGTAAAGGTTATTGTGGGTCCAGCAATCATTTTAAGCGCTTCAGTTTCTGGTCCGCTGCCAACTACTGTAAGGGGTAACTTGAGTTGGTTGCAGGCTCTAATGGCAAGGTCAAAGCGTTTGTATGGGACGTGCCTGCCCCACGTTACAAAACCAGAAGGGGTAGAACTTAGCGCTTGATGCTTAGCGCTTGAGAATGTCTTAACATCTACTGGCGGATGAATAATAACACTATCACGGCCATAATACTTTTTAATGTCATTTTGAATATGCGACGAATTCGCAATAAAATAGTCAACACCTCGCGCAGCTTGGTAGTCTCGTTTGCGAAGTGGTTTAACGAGCAACTTTAGGCCAGTTCGCACAAGCCATTTGGGTCTGAAGCTTGGATTCTTTAGATATTCTGAATATTTACGCCAATAAAAATGTGTTGGTGTGTGCGTGTAGCTGATATGGATAGTTGGCTTTTTAACTCTTACAAACCGAGCCTCACCGTTGCCACAGCTACTGATCACTAGATCAAAATTAGAAAGGTTGAGATTTTTAAACCAATGCTGTCGTAGTACCGGCAAGAACTTGCGCAGTGGTGCAAATGGCCAACGCTGTAGGTAGCCAGTGACGACTGTATTGTTGAGTCGCTCACGCCATTCGTCGCTACAGTAAGAGGTGTAAATGGGTGCTTCGGGATACAGTTTGTGTAGTTCTTCAACCACTAGCTCCGCACCACCACCGTAAAGCCAATCATGAACAATGGCGACTCGCGGAACGCGAATACTTGATACTTGATATTTGATATTTGAATTTTTAGGCATGGTCTTTGAAGTACTTTAAAATAGCGGTGATCTGTTTGTGGATAGACTCAACTTGCCCAATTATTACACTGGCATCTTCTTCGGTGACATATTCAAGTCGAGTCGTGAGGTAGATGAAGTTCTTTGTTTCTAGCAACGATCCAAGCGCGATGTGATAAAAGTGCGCCCTGTCTTTAAGGGTCATCCTTCCAAAGCCTTCGGCAATGTTTGCAGATACTGAGCTGGAGGCTCTCTGGACTTGGCTGGTAATGCCGTACTTTTCCTCCGCCGGGAAGGTATAAGTAAGCTTGTATACAGAAACAGCCATGTCTTGCGACTCTTGCCACACCGTCATATCTTCAAATCGCGTAAGTTTGGTTGGGTGTTTGTTCATCCTGCCAATGCTCCTTTCAAATATCATCCATTAGGTATCAAATATACGAACTACTACTTAGCTCCGCCCCCGCGGAGTACTGAGAAAACAGTTCGTAGTATTATCTGAAGATCCATCCAGATGCTCCAGTTTTGAACATAGTACATGTCGAGTTTGCGGCGTTCTTCGAAACTGATATCTTTACGACCAGAGATCTGAGCTAGACCCGTAAGCCCAGACTTCACACTGAGAATAAGGCTTTTGAATTCATAGTTTTCAAGTTCTCTTGGCACGAGTGCTCTTGGTCCAACAAGGCTGATATCTCCCCTGATCACATTGATAAGCTGCGGCAGCTCGTCGAGACTTGTTCGGCGCATGAATCTACCAAGCTTTGTCTCACGGGGGTCGTCTTCAAGCTGATCACCATTATCACGATACTGCTTCAGTAGGTCGGGTCGGCCCATTTTAGCAAAGGCATCTTCGGGCAGTAAGCCGTTGTAGGTGGCGTTGTGTGAACGGAATTTGTAAATGGAAATAGCCTTGTTAAAACGAGAAAGTCTTTTTTGTCGAAAAAGTATTTGGCCCCTTGGTTCACTTATTTTCATAGCTACACAGATGAGTAGGATTATTGGTGAAAATACGACAAGACCGATTGTTCCACCAACAATGTCGACAGCTCTTTTTACAGCACGACCATACCCAATCAAAGGTGTGGTGTGAACGTTGATTATCGGGAATGCACCAAGAAGCTCTACGGAATGTTTCGACGTGAATAGTGCGCTATGGCTTGGAATAAACTGGTAATCGAGGTGGTTTTCGATCGACTGGTTGTACACTTTTGTAACATCTTCACTATCTGTTTGAATAATCGTGTGCACTTCTGTTTGTTCTATTGCAGAGCTGAGCGACTTAAACTGCAAGGCTTGTAGTGGTTCATAGATGTGTTTTTTGTTAGCCACGACCGCGACAACCTCAAGGCCTGACTGAACGTTGCCCGAAAGGTATTTACTGAGAAAGTATGTTGTTTCGCTGTTTCCAACCAGTGCTACGCGGATAATGCCGAAACCGTGACGGTAGAGATAAAGGCGTAAAAAACGTAGTAGTGTGCGTATAGACCACAACAGCAAAAAACTAATGACAGCAGCATAGATTGGAATGAGCTTTGCTGGGAAGATAACTTCTTTAGAGAAGAAGTCAAAGGTGACTAGCAGTAACATGCCGGCTACGGCACCCACTATGAGGCGAATGGCCTCTTTTGGTCGGCGTTCGTAGTTTCGCTTAGTGTAGAGCCCAAGCACCGAGAACATGCCAAGCCAAATTGGCAGAAGCGTCGCAATGATCATAATGTATGTAAGTGCAGCAACTGGAGTGGCAACCGGTCTTGGATCAAGCGTTACCCGCAGAACGAACGCCAGGCTAAAGGCCAGCATGAGAGCGAGTGCATCTCCGGCGAGGAGTAGTAGTTTATAAATAAATGAAAAGTTCTGTTTCATGGTGTGATTCTACCCAAGCATTGTACCATTTTCCGGGGTGGCTATAATAGGAGGTAACGTGAATCAAGTTATTACCAAAAATAGTAGATCAGTACAAATACTCCAAGCAATAGTTGTCTTAGTAGTTGTTTTAGTGCCATTTTACGCATTTTTTACTACTTGGTTGAGCACGGTAACTGGAGGTCTACTGGTTCTTAGGGCCTGGAAAGAACTACTACTTTTGCCAGCGGTTTGCATAGCTGTTTATATTTTATGTAAAGACGCTACCCTCAGAAAACGGTTTTTCCAGGAAAAGCTCATTCGTATAATGCTAGTTTTTGCAGCTTGGCTTCTGGTGGCAACGCTTCTTCATGGTGGCGGTGCTCAGTCGATTGCACTTGGACTTGCAATTCAGCTGAGGCTCTTTGTAATTTTTATGCTCGCGCGTATTGTTGCCTATTATCGGCCGCCTTCTCGCCAATTACTTGAAAGGATTATTCTTATTCCAGTTGTGGGGGTGGTTAGTTTTGGGCTTCTTCAGATGTTTGTACTGCCCTATGATTTTTTAAAACACTTTGGGTACCAAAAAGATCTTACGATTCCGCCCTACTTTACAATTGACGAACAGCTGAACAAGATTCGCATAGCCAGTACCTTAAGGGGTCCAAACCCATTAGGCGTATATTTGATTCTTCCGATTCTGGTGGTCGCCCAAAAGGTTTGGGAGAAAAAGAAGCCGTTGCTTGGCTATGGCGTGTTACTTGCTGCGAGCTTGGTTGTGTTATACGGCAGTCATTCTAGGGGGGCATGGATTGGAACTATGGCTGCACTCGTGGTTTGGATATTGCTCACGGTTTCTAGAAAGGCCAAGTTAGTTTTAATATCACTAGCTCTGTTGCTAGGTATGGCAAGTGGGTTGGCAATTTATACTTATAGAAACACAGGTTTTGTACAGGACGTGGTGTTGCATGACAACCCAGAAGCAGGCGGTGAAATTAGTTCCAATCAGGGTCATCTTGATTCAGCTAAGGTGGCGGTCGATGATATTTTGAATAATCCAGTTGACGGTTGTGGTGCAGGTTGTGCTGGCCCAGCCTCTGTCAGAAGTAAGGAAGGTCCAAATTTTGCTGAAAACTATTATCTGCAGACAGCCCAAGAAGCGGGTACGGTTGGTTTGCTATTGCTACTAACCATATCGGGATTGCTTGCCTACGCGTTGCTGGTACGTTCTCGCTGGAATTCTCTCGACAGATTGCTTCTTGCTGCGTTTGTAGGAGTAAGTATTGCTAGCCTATTTGCGCACAGCTGGGCAGATGACACGGTGGCATATTTGTGGTGGGGGATTGCCGGTCTAAATATGACATGGCCAGCGGTTAAATCTGCTAAGAAGCCAGAATCTAGTGAAACTAGCTAATTTTTTCGAGTAGGTACTGTCGGAAATCTTCGCCAACAGATTCATCTTTAAGTGCAAAGTCAGCTACTGTTTTAAGATATTCAAGCTTATTGCCTGTGTCGTAGTAGCGTGCGTTTTCAATCTTCATAGCATAAAGACCGAACCCATCTGTGATCATCTGCCGCATTGCGGGCTGCACCTGAAATTCGCCTTTTTGATGATCGTGATCTTCTAGAAGTTTTTCAAGAAATGGGAATATTTCAGGGGTAAGAAGGTAGCCGCCAACGCTTGCAAGGTTGGAACTTGTATTTGCTCTACCTGGTTTTTCAACTATCGATTCCATTTTAACTAGTCCTGACTGCGTCTGTTCGCCTTCTATAATGCCGTAACGGTCAAACTCTTCGTCGAGATGTATTTCGAGACAAGGAAGCACTGGGCCACCTGTCTGTTGGTAGGCTTCAATCATTTTTTTAAAGTGATTTGGCTGGGCAAGTATAAGATCATCTGCGTAGGTGAATATAAACGGCTCATCACCAACGAGGTGCCGCACATTCATAACAGGAGTAGCATTGCCGTATGGGCCCTTTTGTCGAACGTAGGCGAAGTTAGCTAGATTACTGATCTTTTCAGTTTTTGCGAGTAGCTCTGTTTTTCCTCCAGCTGCAAGATTCGCTTTTAGGTCTGCACTAATTTCATCAAAATGATCTTCGATTGAGCGTTTGTGATAGCCAGTGACGATAATAATATCTTCAATGCCAGCGGCTACAAGCTCTTCAACAATGTACTGAATAACAGGCTTATCTAAGATCGGTAGCATCTCTTTAGGCATTGCTTTGGTTTGTGGTAAAAATCTGGTGCCGAACCCAGCTGCGGCAATGACTGCCTTGCGGACTTTTGTTTCGCTCATGCTTCTAGACTAACATACGGTATACTGGGGGCAATATGGCACAAAAAAAGCGAATAAAAAAACTCAGAAACAAACAAAAAACCATATTTCAACAGATTGCTGAATACATGGTTGCGGGTGGCGCATTCTTCTGGAGTGGCTACCTGGCATTTGCACTATTCGACGCAGTCTTTGGTTGGCCGTTATTTGTTGCAAAGCAACTCGCCAACATTATTGGCCTTACCATTAACTATATCCTAGAAGACAGATGGGTGTTTAAACACAAAAAGGCACGAATTTCGTACGATAAACGCCGGACTCACCGTTATATAATCATCACCATTGTTAACTTTGGAATAGATTACGTGATCGTTTCGCAATTGAAGCAACACGGTATTACACCGTATCTCGGCCAGTTTGCGAGCGCGGGATTCTTCACTGTCTGGAACTTCATGTGGTACAAGTACTGGGTATTTGCGCACCATCCTTCACGCAAAAAAGGTAAACGTCGTCCAGTTAAGAAGAAGAGGAAGTAATGGCTGTTGTTCGCCCAACCAAAAAACAGCGCGAACTCCTGGTGTTTATTGAGCAGTTTGTGCAACAGCATGGCTACGGACCGAGTTATCGTGAAATTATGCGGGGTTGCAACTATAGCTCCGTAGCAACTGTTGCGGCACATGTAAATAATCTGATCTCTCGCGGTCACCTGAAAAAACGCGACAAGAGTGCTCGTTCACTTGAAGTCGTGAAACAAGATGGCGAAGTCTCTACGGCACCGCAGCTCAAAATCACCGCAGCTAACGAAAAGTGGCTCATAGACATAATCGAAGCCAAGTTTAAAGAAGTCGAAACTGCCCCAAAGCTTGAACAGAGAAACATAGATCAACTTTACGTTGTAACAGGGGCGCTTGCTGTACTTGGCTTCGACGGCGCGGCGGTAGCGTTTAAAAGCCGCCTCAAAGAACTAGAAAAATAGCAACTTATGTTTGACTACTGTTGATCAAACCAATATAATCTATTCACGTTCACTATAAATATTCCGACGTAGTCCGCCAGCTGGCGGACGGGACGCTGTATAATATATTTACCATGTACGTGTATGCACTTTACAATCGGATAAATAAGAAAATCTATATTGGTCAGACGGCTAATCTAGAAAAACGACTTACTGAACATAATGAGAAATATGGTAATCATTTTACTGCAAAAGTTCAGGGCGAATGGGAGTTGATTTATAATGAGTCAGTTGCCACTCGCTCTGAGGCCATTAAGCGCGAAAAGCAATTAGAAAGCTTCAGGGGCAGAGAGTTTATCAAAATACATATTCCGACGTAGCTCAGTGGTAGAGCGGGACGCTGTTAACGTTTAGGTCGCTGGTTCGAATCCAGCCGTCGGAGCCAGAATCTCTGAAACTCATTATTAGAACCGTCTTCCATCTGTTGGGGGGCGGTTCTAACCATTTCAGATACTGATACCTTGTGATCATTCATCTTTTCGATGGGAACAAAGAGATTATTAGGGGTAAATGTGATGGTTCTATCCATCAATGAAAGTCTTTCACCAAGCTTGAATATCACAGATCGTTTCTTTTCATGATCATCAGAGTCGAAGTCTTCCTTGGCGTATCTTGCAAAAGTAAAAACTTCATCTGCAGTTTCGCGCCAGTTTCTAGCTTCGTATTCTGACTTGCTCCGCTGATCTTGTAGTTTTTTAAGTGTCGATTCAAGTTGGGCAAGCTCTGCGAAATACCATGCGTCGTCATCAGCCTCGCCACTGTACCTCATGCGTCTAAGGCTGGATATCGAAAGTGTTTTTTTATGAATAGCACGCTCCACTTCAAGCAACTTAGATTTTTCTTTAGCTACTATAAAATCTTCCTCCTCTGCTAGGGCCTCGATAGCTAACCTATAGAAATCCGGATCTATAGTAAACTTTTCTAGCTTTAACTTGATTTGATTAACTAACTCCTGCTCCGTCACGCAATAACTTCTTTGGGCACACTTTTGCCTGGTACTCTTACCGGTGCAATGATAATAGATATACTCACGAAGCTCGCCATTTGATTTAAGTTTCTTAGTCTTAAGCTCGGCTGTAACTCCATACCCGCACTCACCGCATTTAAGCAGGTTCCTTAATAAGAACGTCTGACTTTTGTTCTTTGGTCTAGTTGTGTGCCCAGGATCAATAATCTCTTGCACTCTCTTAAACTCCTCCTCAGTAACCATGGGGACCTGGTTACCCTTGTAAACATTACCTAAAAAACTTAATTTTCCCGTATAGAAAATGTTTTTAAATACTGTATGAAGCGTAGAGTAGGCAAGTGCTTTTCCGCCAGTCTTCCCTCGACGCGGCGTTAAAATCAAAAGTTCTTTTTCTGCAACATCCACCAGTTGAGCCACAGAGTAAGTTCCAGTCAACATTTTATCCCAGAGCGTACGGATCTTAGGAAATAGTTCCGGATCTGGGACTATTGTTTTTGCGAGTCGATCGTTGAGATAGCCAATTGGTGGGATCCCAGGCTTGTCCCCTTTGAGGGCTTTAGACTTCATACCCCTTTTAGTGTTTGCTGCTAATTCACGGATGTACTGGTTGGACATACCAGCTTCCACGCTCAGTAGTAACGCGTTGTCTGACGGAGTATATGCTTTATCGGATGTCTGTATCATCTGCAACTTACCATCTTGAAGTAACTGCTGAAGCCTGCCGCTATCGGTGGGGTTACGAGATAAACGATTGAATTGCCAGCAAAGTATTGCGTTTATTGAACCATTCTCGATAAGCGACATCATTCGTTCGAACTCAGGTCTATTGCCTGGTAGTTTTGCAGATTTCGATTCTACGAACTTCTCCACCATCATTAGATTCTTTTGCCTGGCTAATTCACTCATAAGTCGAGTTTGGTCTTCAAGCGATTGAACCTGTTTGTCTTCTGTGTCTGTTGACTTACGTACATACAAGCCAAATTTTAATAGTTTATCCATGAATTGTTCTCCTCTTAGAACCAAAAAGGGCGGCCTGGTTGTTGTAACATCCAGTAGCAAAAAGCCACTTTCCGTACCAAGCCGCCCGTTAGAGGACAGAAAATATAATAGCTTTTGCCAAGACCTGAATGTTACAACGTTAATATTGTATCTAAATTTATACTTACTGGCGAGCAAATCTTTATTAATAGAAACTTGAGTGAAGATACCTTGACAGTCATGATATCTTTAATAAAGATCTAATAAATAAAGATATAATCGCGCTAACTAAAATTCTAAACTTCTTAACTCTTCATTCAGTTGGTCGTGAGTTAGATCTGAAAGCTCAGCGATTGCGGGTATTTCTGTTTCGCCAGTATAGTACTTAACTGCCGCGATACAGGCGGCTTCAATCTCTTTCCAAAGTGTTGATTGCTTAGCGAACTCCAACTGTCTGAAACTTTTTCCACTCTTTGAAGTACCTTGGGGAGTAAGAACACCCCATGATGGATGCTTACTGCCGGGCGCGAATACCATTAAGCCGTTTATATACATACCTAGACTTGGAATTGACACCTTAACCCTAAACCCACCATTTGGAATTTCCATGTGAACCGCGGCTTCTATACCAAATTTACTCATGTTTTTTCACTTGCCGTTGCACTATTCTAATTAATTCTGCAAGCTCACGAAGTCCTTTACTGGCCGTGTCAAAGTCGATCTCTTCACCATACTTTTTTCTATATAGACGCTTAAATTCTTTAACCAAGGTAACGTTGATGTTCATTGCATCTCCTGTACATGAAAACCGCCTGACAGAATGGCTGTTCGTCAGACGGTTATCTTTGCCATTCCGCAACCAATAATGGCGAAAGTAGGCGATCTATTCACTAGTTAGACTAGTAAGGTACTAGATTTACATAAGGTGGTACTAACGGGTGCTAAGTTTTTGTATTATTACGAGCTCACTTGGTGTTAATAATGCTCTACTTTTTAGCATTATGGATTTTGATCGAACCTCGGCGAACATACTAAGTGCGTTACCCTCACCAAAAACGTTTTTTCTGAAATACTGGTTTAGGTTTGCAGTATTCTTTTGTAGTTGAACATTCTTAAGACTAAACTGAAGCTCTTTCAATGAAATTTCTTGGTTAAAATTCTTGCATGCGTATGATATCACTGCCTGGGGAACACTGCCGTCAACTAGTGACTGCAGTCTATAGGTGTCATTGCCTACTCTAACAGAAGGGGTTGAGCCGCTGCTAATTTCAATTTCTGCACTAACTCCGTGAGTAGTTGGGTTAAACCCGTGCAGTTCACAAAATCTTTGAAAATTCGAATACTCGAATCCATCTAGCCATCGTTCATATTCGTACTCTCGATGGGCAGGATCAGTCTTGTACCAATCTCCATAGAGTAGCTGGTCATTTCCGTGTACTTCAAAGTAGTCTAGTTGCTGGCTTCTGTATCGATTTTCTAGACTTCGACTTTTTATGACACCTGCTTTCGTTAGTGTTTCTAGCGCGCGGTCTTCGTCCCATACATTCTGCAGGTTTACTTCAGTAGACAAGGCCTCTTCCCAATCAAAGCGCCATCTTCTGTCCTCGAAATCGTGACCTTCAAGAAATAATTCATTCAGTTTAAATAAAACTCGATTAATCCAGGTTGTATTATTTGCCATTCCGCAGACATTATACCCTGATGTAGCTAAACCTACTATCAATCTGTGGCAATGGGTTTTATAATCAGAGAGTCTAAATCAACAAGAAGAACAAACCTTCGTGGTTCTTTGATTGCTTCCAGTAATGGGCAGCCAGTCGAAATCAGTAGGAAGCAATTCTTGTTGTTGGTTTAGACACCTTAGATTGGCTGTCCTTTTTTAGTGTCAGCATGAATAATTTACAAAAGGAGTATTTATGAAGTTCGTATATTTTGGCCTAATTCCGTTTCTTCTTACAGCCTGGTTTGTGTACAGGGAGCATTACAAGGTAGATTCAGGACCTGACCCCCTTGGTAGCAAAGACTTTAGAAACACGAACTTGGTCTTTTTGTTAATTGCTACCTGTTTCTATATGTGGCGGTTTAGTTTGGGAGCAGGTTTACTCACGGGGTTCGCGGTTTTACTTGCCAGATATTTTTGGGGTAGCGCTATTAAGACAATTAAAAGGCATGAATCTACCAACCAAGCTCCGAGAGTCAACAAGAAAGGGAATAGATGATCTTCACTTTTTTGTTTATTTTGTTCACGCTTGTGGTTGTAAACGCCTTTCGCGATCGCAAGAAATAGCTTCCTGCTGGGGGTATCTTTTACTCTTATAAACCCCATATGGGAACCCAAAAATAAATGGGGTTGGTGCTAACGCGCGCTTTAAAGTTGCCTGCATTTTAGATTGATCTCTACTCGCTACGCTCATTCTATGAGCTGCGAGGTGGTGTATATATAAAACCTGCCTGGGCTACTGTTAGGTGCCTGATATTTTTACGGCATAAGCATTTAAGCATCAACTGACATTTATACAACGTTGATATACAAAGCAGGGCAGCGGAGTTATAATCAGCTAAGCAATGTAAGTACTGGCCCAGCCTTTCCACTTACAGGCTTATTAACAAGGCTGCACACTCACTGGGAGTTCAAGGGTTGGATGTAGCTTGCTTCGTCAGACCGTGAACTATTCACGTCCCTGCTCACCTCAACTATGTTTAACATTCCGTCTTTGTAAGGTTTCATCAGCTGTGATATTGCATCTGGTTCATCAAGCGAAGGCTCTAGCCATAAAGACGTATCGTCCGGCTGCAAAATTACGGGCATCCTATCATGGACTTTGCTCATTTCTTTATTTGGTTCTGTGGTGATGATTGAATAAGTACCCCAGTCATGACCTTCTGCATCTTTCCAGTGGCCGTACACGCCAGCAAATGCAAACAGTTCCTGATCCTTCGGCTGTATAAAGAATGGTTGTTTGTCACCCTTGGCACCCTTCCACTCATAGAAGCCGTTCGAGGGCACTAAGCACCTTTGAAACTTAATAGCTTTACTCCAAGACCTTTTTTCAAACACACCCTCTGCACGAGTGTTAAACATCTTGTATTTGAACATATCTTTAGAGTCTTTCATCCAAGGGGTCATGAAGCCCCACTTCATTTGCTCAACATGATTGCCGCCATCCTTCTGAAGGATGATAGGCACCAGTTGACTCGGTGCTATGTTGTAACGTTCTTTGAACCCAGCAACTTCTTTCTCGGGCACCTTGAACAGGTGGGGTATTTTACCTGTTTGATATAGGGTATAACGTCCGCACATATGACATATTGTACTCCTATTAAATCTTTGGAACTTTCTTATCTCTCTACTTAAACCACATCTTGGCGGATAGGGAATATCGGAGATGTGAACCTATCTTGGCTTACAGGGGTAGTTTCAGCCTCGGCGTCTAAAGCTTCGTTGCGTAAGCCGACGCATAAATCATCTAATGCAGTTGATCCTTTGACAACCATGGCCATTAGGCCCACGTAGGTACCTATTCTTGTGGGCTCCCTTCCTTCTAAGAGTTCGTTAGATAGTAATACTACCAGTGGTTGACAGATAATTATGCCCGTCCACATATAGAAGTTCGCTCCACCCTTAGCAAGAATCTCTGCCGCTCTACCTTCCCTCCACGACTTCTCTTGTGGAAGCGCAGGCTGATCCTGTTCAATTAACACTCCTGGGTTATACATAACATAACTATAGCATAAATATAATAATAAAGCAAGGACAATCATGTACGAACTTATAAATGAACCAGTAGATATGATCGCTATTTTTGGTAAATCATTCCACGACCTTAAGCCTTATCGTTTTCGTTGGGCCGACAAAGAGTACCTGATTACTAAAATTGGATATAAGCACAAAACTAAAGAAGGAAAGAAGGTAATCCATGTTTTCTCGGTAACCGACGGAGTTAACTTCTTCGAGCTCCGTTTCGATGCAGACGACATAGGCTGGGTACTTGGGAGGACCTGGGATGGCGAAGCCAATTAATCCCTACGGCTTAGGCTTAAACACTGAAGATCCTCGCATGATGCACATAGATATGAATAGCTGTTTCGCAAGTGTGGAGCAGCAAGCTAATCCGCTCCTGCGCGGTCGTCCGGTCGCGGTTTCGGCGTACGATTCACCTGGAGCAATAATCATCGCACCATCAATAGAGGCAAAGGCTATGGGTATTAAGCTTGGAATGACAAACGCAGAAGGCAAAGGTATATGTCCTGATCTGGTGGTCCTCACGCCCGATCCTATGAAGTATCGTGACGCAAATATTCGCTTCAGAAACATATTTCAAAGTTATACCGATAAAGTAGCCCCAAAGTCGATTGACGAGGCTGTGATGGACTTCAGGGGGTCTCTGGCGATAAAAAATAAGACCATGATCGATATAGGGAGGGAGATCAAACAGAGAGTGAAGGTGGAGATTGGAGAGTGGATACAGGTCAACGTAGGAATTGGCACAAGTCGTTGGACTGCAAAGATGGCGGCGGGCTTGCATAAACCCAATGGCTTGGACGTGCTTACGCACAAAAACCTACTTGATGTATACGGGCATCTACAACTGACTGACCTTACAGGAATTAGTAGACGAAACGAAGCTCGCTTAAACTCATACGGGATCTATACACCCTTAGACTTTTATAATGCGCCCGTCGACCTACTGAAAAAACAAGTGTTTCAGTCAATCGTTGGCTACTATTGGTATGTTGAGCTTCGCGGTTGGGAAATGCATGATATCGATACGAGTCGCAGGTCCTTTGGCCACACCTATGCGCTAGGGAAGAAAACGGTCGACAAGGCAAAGCTAGCACCTATGCTCATGAAGCTCTGCGAGAAGACCGGCAGACGGCTTCGTAGGCATGGGTATTATGCTCAGGGTATTCACGTGTCATTCGTCTACTACGACCATACATACTGGGGTAAAGGTAGGCGGGTAAGGGCGCCGCTATATACAACACAAGATATTTTTAAACACGCAATGCTGATATTCAACATGCAGCCACATCGCAAGATCGTAACCAATTTGTTTGTGACAGTGTACGATCTCGCCAGCAATGAATACCTCCCCAAAAGTCTGTTTGATGTTGGCAAGATGGACGTGGTTGCTCGTTCAAGGGCATTTGACGATATCAATGATCGCTATGGCGAGTTCACGGTAATACCTGCTGCGATGTTGGATGCAAAAGACATCATTTTAGATCGCGTAGCGTTCGGTGGCGTTAAAGAACTGGAAGATCTTTATAACAACACCTTATAGTTGCCTTCAGAAATTCAGTATATGAAGTCAGGGCTATTTACCAAATAACTGGTCCAACTTTCCAAGTTCCCGCTGCTGTGTGTCAGCGTCAGAGTACATCTCCGTGATCTCGGATCTCTTAACCGCGTAAATATTTTCACTTTTAGACCACTTAACCATTTGTTCTCTGCGACGCCGTGTAAACTCTGGCTGTATTTTTGATGAGATTATTTCTATCGGAGCCCCGGTTTGTGTCGCCAAGCTTCTTGAGGTTTGAGCGTAGTTCTGAGATATCTCTTCCAGAATCTGACGATGAGTAGACTCGTAGACAATCACATCCATATCGATATTATCAAGGGGATTGCTGGACTTTAGCTTACGCTTTAGGTCTTCAAGATCCGCCTGAATACTAGGCAGAAACTCGTGAAGAGGTTTACTCGGTTGGCCGTGGTGAGTTTGTTTGTATTCAGGAAAAGCGTCTTCTTGAGCTCCTCGGTAATATGCAGTGAGATTTCTATTTTTCTCGAAAAGGAAAAAATCCTCTGCATGTGTTTGGTCTGGTTTCATGTAGCGTATGCCAACGCCTATGGATTCGTTCTCAGTAGAGGTTGGGTAGGAAATGGTAATCTCGACCTTTATACCAGTTTTGCGATCAATTACTATGCCGTAGCTGTTTAAAAGTTCACCGATTTTGTAGCCCCAAGGATTCAGGAGCCCGCCTTGAGCCGCATCTACAATTACTTTAACTTCATCGTAAGCCTTTGAAGAGTCCTTAATAACTTTGCCAGGTTTACTCATCGTTAGTTTTAAGCATTTTGATTATGTCAAAGCCCTTTTTTGCTAAAGTATAGTTCGGAGTACCTCTGCTACTAACTGCCAGCTTTAAGATGTTCTGCTGCACAAGATCATCCATATTGGCCACAACTTCTTGGGTACTGTATCGCTTAATTTGGTTGTGAATTTCTTCTTTAACTTGACCAGCCATCATTAGGTCGGAGCCACCCATGTGAACAGACACCATTATTCTTTTTTCATCTTCCATAGCCGCGAACGCTCGCATGATCACAAGCTGTATATCATCTAAAGACTTCTCAACTTTATCAATATCTTGTTCGTCTAAGCTGTTTAGGTGGGCAGTTAGGGCGCCGACAAGCTTCTCTTTTAACTTAGATCCATTCTTGTCATCTTTTTCAATTGAAAACTGAAGTACTCTATGGTGGGAGATATCAAAGGGTAAGTCCTTCGGATCGCCAAGATCAGCGTTAAAGAGCATCACGACATTATGTTCTGAGTGCTTTGCAATAGCATACCCAAGTTCGAACATCACATTTTGGTTAACTAGCTTAGCTCCAGAAGTTGATAAATCAACCATAGAAACGTCGGCTACGAATATTCCACAGTTATCAATTTTATCCTTGATCGTGGTCGCAATATTGGGAGAGCCGACTGATCCTTGTGTGTCTCTATCAAGTCTTGGGGACTTTTCTAAAATATTTTTTCCCGCGAGCTCAGTAATAGAATTACTCAATGCTTTGCTTATAAAGCCCTTGGTTTTTTGATTGTTGCTTTGCCATGAGTAAAATATAGAGACACTTTCCATAATTTAAGTATATCTCATTGAGAACGCGAACAGACAACCCCTGGGTTTAAGTCGATTATGTAAACCGAAGGTAAAACCCCGCGATCTCTATAGGGATGAGTGTTAATAATAAAACCAAGGGTGGTAAGATGTTAGAAATTAGTAAAGTGCGAAGCCTCTTGACCAACGAAACAAATGGAATGTCCAATAAGCAGATTGGCGCGGTCTTAAACAGATTGGGTGATCTGCCTGAAGATGAGCTTTCGGCTGCTTGGAAGAGAGAGGTAGACCGTCATTATATAGAGTTGGCTTCCTTTCTGTATGATCGTTTCAAAAGTGCTTCTAAAGTTAACAGTTGTAAAACTGACGTCAAGATTCTTGAATAGAATCGAAAATTAACCTATAGTGGTATGTAGACATCATGCATGAAAGGCGAATATGCGTGACAGAGCGGGTACATTTATAAAATACTAAACCGCCTAGTATGCGGTTACTTTTAGTCTCTATAACTTATGAATCGAGATTTTGAGTAGTTGCATATGCACTACATTTCAAACGCAAGTTTGATCGCGTAAACAACAAAGGAACCCTGATCATTTTGACCAGGGTTCGTTTGTTTCAAGGCGCTCACGATCGCCTTTGCTTTTATGCTACCAAGTTCGTGTTGGTGAATTCAACCAAGTTGCTGAGTCACTATCAATGTTCCAAGAAGACCATGTCCGTGGATAAATCCGAGTGACTAAGTACTCATCGTTCGGGTCACCTGCGCTCGAGAGCTTGTCCCGCCAATAACCTGCCGAGCTGGCAGAGTCGATAAGCCAAACTGAGCCTTGAGGGTGCGTGTACTTACCAATTCCAACGCTTTTAATCGCAGCGATAACGTCGTCGTAATCTCTGCCGGGGTTGTGTAAATCGTAACTAACTGTGTAAACCATAATGGATAGTTCCTTTATATTGTTAATGTTCTTTGCCAACACAAACAGAACTGTCGTGAGTCAGTTGATGAACTAGAGGCCAAGCGGTGGTCGGTGATTTTATGTTCGCGTAAACATGTTATGAGCCGAAAACCGCAAAGCTTTTCTAGGTGTTGGTTGGGCAGCTCCTTCTATACCCCAGAGTACCCTCTGTTAATAAAAGAAGTCTACACCACTCGAGGGACGTAGGTGCCCCCTTGCGTGGGCTACTACTCCGTGGGAGTTGTTGGTACTTCTACCTACTGCTCCCCCGAGTGCTATAGACTTAATGTCTGCAAGGATGACGGTGTACCAATACCGTATTTTTACACAGCCTCTCTCAAGGCTGATACATTTATTATACCAGAATCCGCTTACGGCTGGAAGCTTTTAGGCCAGTTTATTGTGAAAAATACTAAGAAACGTGCTGCCTGCGAGATGCTAACAGATTAAGCGTGAATGCTGTTCAATTTCACGACCAGTCTTAAGCCACTAACCGTTTCGAACTAAGGTTATAACTTCCTCTATCGTGGGGAGCCAAGCCATGTTAGATGAAGTCAGAACTGTGAAAATGGTTCTGACTTTTTGTATACCCAAAATAGAACTGAAACCGCAACAAAGATCGTTGTTCTGTCACAAAAGACAATCCTGCCTTAACGCCCAAGTTAATATCTACTGTGTATGCTTTGATGTCCGACATCACTGCGTCCTAGACACTAGCCAGGTTGTCTGGCGAGCAGGTTATACGGAAAAAATATTGCCTGCTATTATACCTATAGCTGTTGCGATACCACCAATTAGTAGTACCTCCACGGCACTCCTAATTGGTGGAACTCTAACTATTTTACCTTTTGCATAACCGAGTACGAGTAGGCAGCTTAAGGCCGCAACAATCGCGACATCTCTTGAATAGCTCATGGGGAAAATGATGATCGCCAAAAGTGGCACCAAGCCAGCCAGAAAGTATGCTCCGAACATTATTAAACCGCTGATTACCGGTACTCTGAATGAGTCACTTCGATCTAGCTGATGTGCGGACTTAGAGCTCAAGTATTGACCAGATCCCATCGAAAGAGCCTCGACTAATATTGTGACAACACCGGCCAATACAACCACCTGCTTATTGCCTGTACCGGTACTAATGCCAACAATAACGCCAGTAGTCGATACAAGTGCATCGTTAAACCCGAACATAGCACTTTGTAAATATTCTTTTTGGACTTTTTTCATAATCTAAGTATACCCCTTTGGGTTTATATAAATGATACACTTAGGTCATGAAAAATGAATTTAGCATCGATGAGGCAAGGAAGATTGGCGAACAAATCGGAGTAGATTTTACTAAGTTTGATCTTGAGGAATTTCGCAAAGGATTAGCGATTGAACTAGAGCACGGATCACACGACCCAGAAACTAACGTTACCAATAGCGATCCACTTTTAACCGGCAAAATTGCTTGGGCACATCTTAAAGAAATCCCTGACTACTACACTCGTCTTGAAAAGATGGAGTCCGAGGCTGGCAGTTAATTAGCGCCGTTCTGAAACTATAAGATCCTGCTTAATTACAGTTATAACTTCCTCTATTGTTGTGAGCCAAGCTGGAATAGACGAAGTCAGAACTGGTAATTCGGTTCTGACTTTTTGTATACCCACAATAGAATTGAAACCGTTTAGAGCGTTGTGTCTTATACTTAGGTCATGAAACAGGTAGTCTTTATACACGGCGGAACAACATTTTATAAACACAAGGATTATCTTAATTATCTCCGCTCAAAACCTATTAACATCAGCCGTCTAACCATACAAAAATTTTGGCCTGATAGATTACAAGAAGATCTGGGAGATGACTTCCAAGTTTTAGCTCCTCGTATGCCCAATGGCACTAATGCTAACTATGACGAGTGGGCCATATGGTTTGGGCGCATTGCAGAAGTGATTAATGACAACGTTATTTTAGTTGGCCATTCTTTGGGCGGCATATTTTTGGCGAAATATTTATCTGAACATGATTTTCCGAAGAAAATACGTGCTACATTACTTGTAGCCGCGCCTTACGAAGACGAGACCAATGAAGATCTGGCAAACTTCAAGATAACAGGTGGACTAGAAAAATTTGCCGAGCAAGGCGGAAATATAATCTTCTATCACGGCACGGACGACATTGTTCCTCTTAGCGAGTTGGAGCTGTACAAAAAATCCATTCCGAAAGCGGATACACACGTGCTTTCTGCTCAAGACCATTTCGTGAGGGAAGCATTCCCCGAAATCATTGAAGCAATAAAGAACATATAGAGTCGTCTCACAAATGTGCTACTTGTTCTAGTTAAATATTAGGTCCTGTTTAATCGCAGTTTTGACTTTTTGCATGTTCACAACAAAACTGAGACCCCCATCATCATCAATACAGCTTTAATATAATTTTATTATGAGTACTGCAGAAAACTTACAAACAAACAATCCAGACGTGTTGCTTATTGAGCCTGATATTGAACGAGACGCCGCTCTTGGTGTTCAGTGGCTCAAGGGCGAACTAGGGCGATCAACACTTACTTCTATGGGCGTTTCCGACAAAGACAATAAGCCCACTACCCCTGAACACGAACGAGAGCGTGTCAGAGATTTCATCGAGGGGCAAGAACAGCTTAATTGGATGATTGAATATCAAGGTAGAGTTGTCGGTTCGGTGTGGGCAGAACTTAAGCAAGTCGGCAACGTACCAGCCCCTGCTATTCATATTATGATTGGCGATCCTAATGTACGAGGTAAGGGTGTCGGGTATGCGGCAACCAGCAAAGTAACGGAGTACTTGGAAAATCGAGGGTTTAAGTCTATTTACTCAAGGCACCTGATAAAAAATAGCGGCGCAAGTGGCTTACTGCAATCACTTGGCTTTACTAATTTCGGAGAGCCATACGATGATGATGACGGACTGGAATGGCAAAATGTAAAAAAGGAAGTCAAGGCCGAATAACACTGCAGTCTGCCTTGATTACGGTTATAACTTGCTCTATCGTTGTGAGCCAAACAAATGCAACTCACATCTGTGGGTTGTTTTCGTTTCTCTGGTGTTTGGTTCGGTTCGGTGACCTGAGATTGCGAAGGAATCTCGCAAGGTTACGATTCGATAGTCAAGTGCTCTCGCAGAAGCTCGCTTCGAGAAAGTACGCAGAGTATACTCGGGTAATCCAGTCGCCGGAGCCACGAAGATTACATCTGTTAATTTTCATACCCCAAACTTGACTTCCGAACTAATACCTCTGATGAGGTATTTTTTGTTATACTAACAACATGATAAGCAAGTAATTCATCCCAGATAAATAACAATTAACAAAGGAATGAATTATTATGCGTGTAAAAACTAAATACGATGACGTTAATAAAGTACTAGATCTTCTCACGGAGGGCTTAGTAGAGCTACTCGGAGATCAACTAGTCGGCTTATATTTAACAGGATCACTGACCTACAGTGACTTCAATCGTGATAGCAGTGACATAGATTTTCTTGCAGTGCTTGAAACCGGACTTGCTGATAGCCAGTTTGAGAAAGTGAAAAAACTTCACGAAGCGATTGCCAATGAAGTACCTCATTGGTCTAAGAATCTTGAAGGCTCTTATATAACTCGAGGTATGTTAGGAAATATAGAGGTACCAGAGGAAAAACGTCCTTATGTAAACGGTGGCAAGGTTTCTTACTGTACCTATGGAAATGAATGGACTATCAATTTGTACGCCCTTCAAGAATGCGGACAGGTTATCTACGGGGCGGGGGTGCAGCCGTTATTGCCAATAGTAACAATTGAGCAAGTAAGAGAATCATCCAGGCAAGATTTACTAAAAGACTGGGCTCCTAAAGTAAATGATCCGAATGCTTTCACTCATTCAATGTATGACAGTGAACACTTAAAGAACTATGCAACGCTAACTATGTGCAGAATACTTTACAGAGCAAAGAATGATAACATCGCCTCAAAGAAAGTTGCTTCTAAATGGGTTAAAGAGACCTACCCTGAGTGGAAAGATCTGGTTGAACGGGCAGAAGATTGGATTCACGGCAAAGAGATGGGCAGTGATACCAAAGTGAGGAAGTTTATCGAGTTTACTCTAGAACAAGTTCAGAAAGATTAAAGCTATTTGACGTCACGTGGCGGGATAGTTGGACTATCTCGTCATAGTACTTAGTTCGTAATATGCTTGGCAGAGGGAGCCAGAGCCAGCAGTGAAATACAGTGATCGGTTCCCGTGACCTGTTCCTGATTCACTCCTGACTCAAGTCAAGAAGAGTGACTTTAATAAAATTGCTCAAAAATGCTGGAACCATCTGAAAGGGTGGTTTTTGCATATTCACCCCTGGAAATAAGTTCTAGAGCCGAGCCGTTTCCTATTACAATGTTGCTGCCAGGCCAGGCCCCGCCATCGATATGCAGGGCAAAAAAGGCCGTAATTATCGATGATCCACATCGGATGCCGCCTACCTTGAACACTGCAATAGGATTGGTCGAACAGTCGGAAGACGAGTTTAATGACCTTGGTGAAAGCATATTAGATCCGGTGCTTAAACAGCCGCAGCGACAACATCATCTTAAAGTTCATTATCGATCAAAATACAACAAACTTTTTGAGCGATCGCGTGAGGCGATTTATAGCAACGATGGGATTGAACCGATCTTTGAAGCAAAGCTAGCTGATGGAGCGCCTATTGATATTCTCGATGGTTTGGGTGGAGAGCTAGACGATAATGGCTACGATAAGAACTTTTACAAAATTTGCGAATCACCGAAGATTACTTGGCAAAAAAGATAGTAAAGCTGAATTCCGCATACTCTTTACAAGAGGTGATGATGAACGAATCCCAAAAGTACAGAAGGATAGTCAAGGAAGGCTAATTCACCGAATTTGAATGTTTCAGGTTGCTACGTATATCCTCTATACAGCCAATACGATGTTTTGCCATGCGAGCCCGTCACTATCCTTATAGGCAGCTCCGTCTTTCTTAAATCCGAGAGACTCATTTAATTTTGTTACAGCAATGTTGTCTGCGAGATGTCGAGAGTATACTGTTTTGAGTTTTAGCACATCTCGAATATAGTTTATCGCTGATTGCATTGCCGATCTACCGATGCCTTTACCACGATAGTCGGGATTGCCTATCATGATGTGGATACTTGGGGATTTAACACCGTGATTTTCAAATAGCTCTATCCAGACGACGCCAATAGTTTTGCCGTCGGCCACGATAACACGAGTTATTTGCTTGCCGGAGTCCTCGAGATCGATAAATTCCTGCATAATGGCACGTTCACCTTCTAGGGTGGACGGTTCTATTTCGTTTTCTGAGTTGCCCATACTTAAGAGAGTGGCATGCCCTTCTGGGCGCGTAAACCAACTGTGTGCAAATGGGGTATCACGATCAACCTCCGGTTTTAGAAGTTGTATGTCGGTGTGCAGTGATTTCATGATTCTCCTATAGGCCTCGCTCGGCATAACGAGCTATAGCGTTCTCAAATTTTTCTATACCCTCGTGTAGTGTCTCGGTGTCTATATTCAGGGCAGGCATAAACTTAATAACCTCATTGTTGGCACCAGATGTTTCAATAATGAGGTTATTTTCGAAGCACAGTTGCCGTATCTGGCTCGCAGTCTCACTACTCTGGAGCTCAATACCGTAGAATAATCCTCGTCCTCGAACATCTACAAAAATATTTGGGTACTCCCGGAGTAGTGTCTCTAGTCTTTTGCGGACAATTAACTCTTTACTTTTAATTTCATGACTAAGATGGTCTGATCGCCAGTATGTCTCTAGGGCTTGTAGGGCGGTGATAAAAGCTAAGTTATTGCCACGAAAAGTGCCATTATGTTGACCTGGGCTCCATATGTCAAGTTCTGGCTTAATGAGGAGCAGGGACATTGGTAAGCCGATCCCAGATATTGATTTTGATAACACAATTAAATCAGGGTGGATATCAGCGAATTCAAAACTGAAAAAATCTCCAGATCTACCGCAACCTGCTTGAATATCATCGATGATAAGTAAAATACTATGTTTAGTCGCTAGTGAGCGTAAATCTTTTAGCCAGTTGGCACTAGCAACGTTAACTCCACCTTCACCCTGAATGGTCTCGACTATGATGGCCGCTGGTTTATCTAGTCCACTGCTCGGGTCGTTCAGTAGTTTTTCGATGTAGGAAATACTGTCTAAGTCTTTGACGTAGCCTTCGTATGGCAAGAAGGCAACATCATTAAGCGGGATGCCTGAAGCATTGCGAAATGATTCGTTGGCTGTGGCAGAGAGCGCGCCCAAACTAACCCCGTGGAACGAGTGTGTAAATGCAATAACGTTGCTGCGTCCTGTGTTCAGTCGGGCGAGTTTCAGCGCGGCTTCGATAGCGTTCGCTCCGGTTGGTCCAGTAAACTGTATTTTATATGATAAACTGCGTGGTTCAAGTATAATATCTTCGAATCCTTGAATGAAGTTAACCTTTGCATTAGTTGCCATATCGAGAGAGTGTACGATGCCATCGGTACTAATATGGCTAACTAGTGCCTGAATTTGAGAATCCTCATTGTGTCCGTAGTTTAATGCGCCAGCACCACTAAAAAAGTCAATGTACTCCACACCATCTTCATCCAAAAGACGCGAACCTTTTGCTTTGTTAAAAACTGCTGGAAAGACACGTACATAGCTGCGCACATTAGATTCGTATTTGTTTATAACGTCATGAATAGAGCTCATGGCGCCATATTAACATAAAAGGGTTTTTCCTCTATAATTAAGCCATGTTGTACGATCACATTGTTATTGGTGGTGGTGCTATAGGCCTGGCGATTGCCTATCGGTTAAAGCGCGTGCGCAGCAACCAGTCTGTTTTGGTTCTTAATTCTAACGAGGATGCTACGGCATCATTGGCCTCTGGTGCAATGCTCGGTTGTTTTGGAGAGGTAACCAAGTATACTCTTTTAGACGAGGACGCAAAGCGTAAGTTTGAATTGATGTATGCAGCGCACAGGCAGTGGGAAGCCTGGCGTAAGGAAATAGAAGAGTCGGCAGGTAGAAGTATCGAGCATATACCAGGAAGCTATATCATCTTGAATGCACACGGTGGCTCCCTGGATGATGAAAATTACAATGCCATGATTGCGGCACTTGATAAATACAGAGAACCCTATGAACTCAAAGATCCAAAAGATATTCCGGGCCTCAATCCAAATAGTCTAGCGAGACCGCTACGCGCAATATACCTCCCCAATGAGGGTTCACTCTCCAGTAATCAATACATAGAGGTTCTGACACTTGCCTGCGCGAATGTGGGTGTGGAGTTCTCGTCCATAAGCTCACTGGAATCGATCAACCGAAGAGAGGACGGTCAGTATCAGACAACCTTTGATACTGACAATATGGTTCTGGCATCAAATGTGATTATTGCCACAGGTGCATATACCAACGAGGTAATCAAAAAGGTTACCCCTACCGTTAAGATGATGTCTGTTTTTTCGGGTAATGGAGTTGCCGCTGTAACTAAGCGTCAAATCGGCAAAGGCTTTAAGGCGACGGTACGAACTGCAAATCGCGCAGGATCTTGCGGGCTTCATGTTGTACCCATGGGAGACGGCTATGAGTATATCGGTGCAACCAATGTGCTATATTCTCAGCCAGAGAGTCGTTTGACAATCGGGTTGTCGCACTTTTTGTCGCAATGTGCGATTGAACAGCTTGATTTAAACATTTACCATTCTTTTGTCGAAGCTTGGAGAGTCGGGAATCGACCCGTTTCTCTCGATACCATGCCACTTATCGGTAGGCTTGATCAGGGATTATATGTCGCGACGGGTACCTACAGGGATGGGCTACATTGCTCACCAACAATAGCTACGGAACTTGTGAACTTGATCAATGGAGTGGATGCCGATCTTATTACGACTTTTGACCCTAAACGCTCGTTTGTCCAACTCATGTCAAAAAAAGAATCAATCGATGAATTTGCCATGCAGGCTGTGTCGGGTGCGTATGAAAACTGGCACCGACCAACCTACTACATGGAAGATGATCTGGTCTATCAGGACGCGCGAAGGAAAGCTGTTGAAATTTACGATCGACTTGATACAGAAGTCGGTCTCCATCCGGATATCTTGATGCTTTTGGGGTCAAGTGAGAACACCATTAAGGATGTAGGTGCGTATTTGAGGAGCGTCCTATGAGTTCAGAGAGAGATCTTATAAATTCGGGCGGTAAGGTAAGTCGTTGGCCCAAGAAGCCAACTGAGCGAAAAGAGGTACTCGCGTATCTTGCGAGTAAGTTCATCTCTGACAGACCGTATGATGAAAATGAGGTTAACCAAATTCTAAAGCAGTGGCATACGTACGGGGATTGGGCGTCTTTGCGACGAGAGCTAGTCGGCTTTGGGTATGCAGTGCGAGATAAAAACGGTACTGAATACTGGTTTAGTACCGCCAGAAAAAAAACCGTTGAGAATATTCGAGATTTCAACCAAGATGCCGATACGGATCAAGTTCTGGATTTGCTAAAAGAATTTCAAAATCATTTAGCCCAAGTTGACAAGGAGAATGAAATTAGGAGTTTTTCGGGTGATAAGGACGCACGTCTATACCTTCAAAAAATGATTGATGATGTTGCCGAGATGAACGGTAGATTTCTCGTACTTGATATGAGCGGGGAATTAGTTGGGTTTATTCAAGGAATCATCGATCCAAGGAACGATCAAGATAATGTTATGTACCAAACGACGCACAATGCTCAGATCGAGGGCTGGATTGGATTAGTATACGTTAAAGAGAATATCCGAGGTGGTGGATATGGGAGAAAATTAATAGAGGCAATGAGGCAGTATTTTACTGAGAATGGCTGTACGACACTTCGTCTTATTGTTGCTCACGACAATGTGGATACGGTCAACTTCTACCACAAGTTTGGTTTTATTGATCGAGACATAGAGATGGCATTACCTCTATAGCGATTGTTTATGAAAGTTGCTAAGAAACATCTTTATGATTTCATCCATGAGCATGCGAAATATCGTCCCGACACGCCTGCGCTACGAGACGATACGCATAGATATAGCTATGATGATCTAGATCGGATTTCAAATTATTTTGCAAATCAGCTCGTTGAGCTAGACGTTTCAGGTAAGCACGTCGGGTTGGTGTATGATCAATCTGCTCACAGTATTATTTTGTTACTGAGCATTATGAAGGCGGGGGCGGTCTATGTGCCAGTTGATGCAAATCTTCCTGTTGATCGACTAAACTCCTTGTTGAGTAAGGCCGATATCGCGCTACTTATTAAACCGATCGGATCGTCCTATAAAAATAACGAAATACCGACAGTAGAACTCTCGCCTGTCAGTGGTTCGGAGCTCAAAGACTTTCCTCAGCTTCTGGATCCAATAGGGGGTGAAGTGGCGTATGCGATCTTCACCTCTGGTTCAACTGGTTTACCAAAATTAGCACGCCTTAGTCACAGTTCCGTTATCGGAGTAATGGAGTCACTAGTGGATAGATATTATATAGAGGGTAGTGATCGGGTTCTCCAGTTTGCTAATTTGGCATTTGATGGGTCGATTTCAGAGATCTTCGGTGCTTTTGTTGCGGGGGCAGAATTACTGGTGCCAAGCTTATCTACAAGACAGGGTGTTACGCGGCTATCCGACTACATGAGAGATATGGTGGTGGACGTTGCGGTATTGCCGCCCTCACTGCTTACGCATCTTACTATTGATTACAGCCCAAAGACAGTTGTAGTAGCGGGAGAGCCGTGCCCTGCTGCTCTCGCAAAATTTATGGTTTCAAAGGTCGAACATTTCATCAACGCATATGGCCCAACAGAGTGCTCTATTTGCGTATCCACATATGAGGTTCCTCGTAATTTTAATGACACGGTTGTACCAATCGGCCTACCGCTACCTAATGTAAAAACTTTAGTAGTGGGCGAGCACGGTGAACTGACAAAGCCCGGTCAGGCGGGAGAGCTGCTGGTTGGTGGGCCAAGCCTATTTGAAGGGTACTATGATAACCCAGATAAGACTAAAAAATCTGTGAGGTTACACGGGGGTAAGAAGTATTATAGAACGGGTGATAATGTGTCAGAGCAAGATGGATTTTTTGTCTATCATTCGAGGGTCGGTGATTATATAAAAATACACGGACTACGCATTTCTTTATTGGAAATCGAAGATCTAATTCACGAATTTAGTCCAAAAATTCGTAGCGTCGCGGTTATTGTGGCGTCAGTTCATCAAGATGATGAACTCGTTGCGTTTTATGCGAGCAACGAAGAATTACCGGTTAGTGATGTTGTCACTCGTCTTCGTAGTAAATTACCAGAGTACGCGATACCGAGACAGTTTATTCGGATGGATCGTCTGCCGCTAAGCAGCAACGGTAAGATCGATCGACGACTCCTGGCCTCCAGGGCTAAGAGCGGCGCTACACTGCAAAAGCCTCAAACAGGCAATACCCTAAAAGCGATTTGGCAGAATGCTCTCGGCAAAAGCAGTATTAATGATGACACGAACTTTCTCCTTGAAGGAGGTGATTCTCTTAGGGCGATGCGAGTTCTCTCTGAAGTTGATCGTGCATACGCCACCAGTCTGACTTTATCTAATCTATTTGATCACCCAACCTTTGGTGAATTCTCTCGATTTATTAAGATGACTTCCCCGAGCAACCGTGATGATTTGAGCATTAATACAGACAAACTTTCTGAATACGAGAAGATGCTATGGAGTGCCTCATCGTATTCAGGTAACGCCGCCGCCTACACGCTAACAGAGCTTTTGAAGCCTGATTTTAAAGTAGACATCAAACTGCTTCAAAAAGCAGCCGACAGGATGTCGAATCATTTCCCCGCGTCTTTTTATCGATACAAACTTGATAATGGTGAGCTCGTAAGATCCTCTTCATTAAGAGGAATAGGCTGTGTTATTCGCGGTAGTGTAACTCAAGATGTGCTTGATGAAGAGATTGCCACACTAAGTCATTTGCCAATAGACACTGCTACTGATTCGCTGATAAGTCTACATGTATTTACGCTTGATAATCAAACGGTTATTGCTATCCATGCTCACCATATCGTACTGAGTGCGAGCATCATTACGTCTTTTATCGACACATTGTGGTCATTGTATCTAGATATTGACCACGAACCTCAGGTGATTGAATCTCCCATTCCGTTATATGATGACAAAGATAAGGAATTCTGGAGAGGAGCATACGATACTTCTACAGAGTACGTAGAGCTGCCGTGGGTAGGCGCTAGAAGCCCCACTCCGCGTAATAATGGACGAACATTACAGTATACACTTAATACTCCTATTGAAGCGGCCTTACGCCACCTTGGCGTCACAAAGTACACTTTCTTTAGAAGTATATTTTCATTGATTCTACATCAGCTATCTGATCAGCCATCGTTTTATGTTGGGAGCTCAGTGGACGTACGGAATGCTGATGGACTTGGTGGTAGGCCCGCACTATTGAATACACTTCCTGTGCCGTCGGTATTAGATGACACTAGTCTTTCTTTTGGAGAGTTTGCACGTGGCAGCCAACAAAAGATACAGGAAATTCTAGATCATCGCTTCTTACCACTTAGTGAAATAGTAAAGCTTAACAAATTCGAACATGATAGGTTGATTGGGCCATTTAATATACTATTCGACTATATAGAAAAGCCAGACTCATACACCGTTCCGGGGCTTGGTCGAGTAAGTAGCGAGCAGGTCTTTAACGACACTTCTAAGTACGATTTAACCTTGACCGTATTAGAGTCATCCTCGGTTACTCTGCAATGGGAGTACGATGTAGATATTATAAACGCGAGCGACATTGAACGCCTGGCTGCGATGTTCATACATGTATGTCGATACATATCTGCCCATCCCGATGCCCTAGTGAATGAAATTGCGCTGCTGGGTGAGGCTGATCTCAAGGCTGCCTTAGCGATTGGAAAGGGTGAAATAAAGCTATACGACCAAGCCTCATTTTATGAGCGTTTTGTGAAAACAGTGCATTCTTATCCAGATCGAGTGGCTGTTAAGCATGGGGAAACTGTGACAACGTATAGAGATCTCGGTTATCTTGTTGAACACTATGCTCGCGTACTTGCGGATCATCATTTGGCGCCAGAGGCCGCTGTTGGTGTGTTGATGGAGCGATCTGTTGAGATGGTAGCTGTTATCGTCGCGCTGTGGCGAATGGGCCACGCCTATGTTCCTATTGAGCCTGTTTTTCCAGAGCATCGAATCCGGTCAATTATAGAGACGACTCACATGTCATTGATTATTACCACATCGACACTTCTATCTCGGATGCCTCGCGAGAGCACGGCGGTCATTGTCGATGAAAATTATGAACCAAGTGCTACGAATATTTCAGGCACTAAGGTGACGACCGATACGCTGGCGTATGTAATTTTTACTTCCGGGTCCACCGGCAAGCCAAAGGGTGTAATGATTGAGCACGGAGGTATGATGAACCATGCCGACGGAATGGTTGATAGGCTAAACCTTAATTTCAACTCAGTCATCGCTCAGACAGCCTCGCACTCGTTTGATATATCAGTTTGGCAGCTAACAACAATACTGCTCACGGGTGGATCTCTTGTTATCTATTCAAAGGATGATCAAGCCAATATCGACACCTTTACATCGCAAGTATCAATCGATGGAATTACGCTTCTGGAGCTCGTCCCTTCTTATATTAGTGTTTTACTAGAATATATTGAAGGGAGAAAAATTCATGCTCGATTTGAGAGTATAGCTGCGCTGATATCAACTGGTGAGAATATATCTTGGCCAGTCGTCAGGAGTTGGACAGAAAACTTTCGGGATATTCCACTTATTAATGCATACGGTCCGGCAGAGGCATCCGATGACACAAATCTGTATATTTTTGACACTGTGTCCACGATGAGTCACCGTGGCTTGCCAGTTGGTAAGTCTCTGCCGAACGTAGATGTATATGTCTTTAACAAATCATTGCAACCGCAACCGGCTGGAGTGCCGGGGGAAATCTATATCTCCGGTTCAGCTGTCGGTCGCGGCTACGTTAATGATGAAGCTCGGACGAAGGAAGTCTTTTCTATAAATCCATACGATAATACCCGGCTTTACAAAACTGGAGACATGGGGTATTGGTCGAATGACGGACAGCTTATGTATTTGGGGCGATCAGACTTCCAGGTTAAGATCCGTGGTTTTCGTATTGAGCTTGAAGAGATTGAAGCGCATATTATGGGCTATCCAGATGTACTATCGGTTGCCGTCGTCGTCTTTGAACATAACGGTTCTAAACAGCTTCATGCATATTTAACATCCGAAAAAGAGATTGACACAGAGATGCTTCTGGCACACTTGCGAAGTCGCCTACCAGATTATATGGTTCCAGTGAGGGCGACCCAACTATCCGAGCTTCCACTGAACAATAGCGGTAAGGTTGACAGGAACCTCCTTACTAACAAGGAGAGGCTACGATTTAGGCAAGACGAAAGTGTGCCCATACAGCTGACGAAGGAAGAAGCAGACGTCATTAGCGTGTGGAGTGAGGTGTTTGGACTCGATCACATATCAATTGACGATGATTATTACATGCTGGGCGGCGACTCAATCGCTTCTTTTAGAGTTTATGCAAAGCTTGCGGCTAAGGGATACAAGTTTCCACTTCAAGCTATTCTTGCACATCCGGTAGCACGTGATCTCGCAGCAGAGCTGCTCGTTACAAGAAAAACGAGTAATACCATGGCGAGTATTAAGGCAGAGACTGCTCTGCCGCTAACGCCGATTCAATCACGTCTCTTGTCGAACGGTCACAAGTTGATTGCACAGAATGTATGGATCGATGGGTATTGGGACACGCAACGGCTCGGTTTGGCCATCCAGGTAGCTATTAAGAGGCATGGCGCATTCAGGCTTTCATTTACAAAAAGCACACAGAAATTTGAAAACGATATTCTTACTAGAAGAAACTTCACGTTTGTAGAGCCAGAAGTAGATAAGGCTACTGCGTTTGATCGACTGGGCGACGACCTTGCGAATGGTGAGTTGTTATCGTACGGTGCGGTAGGGGACGACCACGCTATTACTAGGCTTTATATATCAGCAAACCACTTGGTGATTGATGTAGTCTCTTGGTCGATTCTGCTGGCGGATATCTATGAAGCGTATGATCATCCGAACGATAAGGCAGTGGCTATAGATTATAACTTAGGTCGGTGGGCATTATATCAACAGACAATAAAAGAGCCTCAAGAGCATCTGTTGTTGTGGCGAGATACTCTTTCGTCGGGTAAAGATGCTGTCAGAATTCTACAAAATAAATTTGATGACTCGTTACCAAATGTGCAAGCTGTAAACAGCTCAGTTACTGTGGGTGATACTTTTATTGATGAAGCCCGTGTTTATGAATCTGTTATTGTTGGGCTAGAAAAAATACTTGGGGTAAAAGGTGTCAGTATTTTGGTTGAGTCACACGGTCGTTATGCTGAATCTTCAGGCGTGGATATCTCCCGTACTGTTGGTTGGTTTACGGTTCTGTATCCAGTAGCGGGTAGTTATAAAGACATAGCGTCCGTCCTGAACGCAGATGATGACACTAGGCTGTCCTATGGTAGATTGATACAATCTGGGTCACTTCAGAAGCTGAGCGAACCACAAGTGATTGTAAATTATCTCGGCGACTTGGGATCAACCGGCTACCATTTACAGCGGAACCGTCACGAGTTGCCACTTGATCGTGAACTAATGGAGATATCTATTTACAGACGACAGGCCGAGCTAATAATTGAGATGATGTTCTATGCGACGCCGATTGATAACCTGTTTATCGAGAGGTTGCAGAGTGCAATCGGCGATCAGCTAAGACGGGCCAATAACGTAGTGGACGACGACCGCCTAAGCACTATCTTGCGTAGATTGGAAGGTAACTCATGACGAGTCTGATTGTTGATATTTTGCCTACGACTCCCATGCAAGAGGGTATGTTGCTTCTTGAGCGTTCGTCAGCCAAAAAGTCGCTATATAAAGAGCAGTATGTAGCTAGATTGACCGGTAACTTAGACATCAGACTTTTTCTATCTGCATGGCAAAAGACAGTCGACACACACACGATACTGCGAACAATTTTTGACTGGGATGGGCAAAACGACCCTGTGCAGATTGTACTGAGACAACACAAGGCAGACGTCAAAGTGGTTGATTCTCTTCAGGGTAGTCAAACAAAGGATGATGTAATCGCGGCTGAGGCGATTAAGGAGTTTAAAATTGATGTTACGCCGCCTCATCAGCTGTTGTTGGTCAGGATGAGTCCAAACGACTACATCATGGTGTTTACTTACCACCATTTACTTCTTGACGGTTCTTCTGTGGCGAGCATCTTTAACTATTTTGCAGAACAGTATAACTCTCCTGATACACTCCGGCCCGAGTTAAATAATTACGGCGAATATACTCGATGGGTGCTTGCTGTACCAAAACAGGACGCTATTAGTGCTTGGCGTACATACGCTGATCTTTCTCAGTTAGATCCAGAAAAAGGTGCAGTAGAGGATACTAACGATATAACTCAAGAATACTCCAGGGTGTTGACGGGGGATACAGTTGGTATGCTTTCTTCGCTCGTCCGAAAATATCATGTGACAATGAGCAGCGTGCTCCAGATTATGTGGGCGCAGACAGTCGCTCAAATGAACTCGAGACAGCTCGTGAGTGTCGGTTCGCCGGTAACCGTTAGGCCACTGGACGGAAGCCTCGACTCAATAGTTGGTTTATGCATT
The DNA here is from genome assembly GCA_964397855.1 of uncultured Candidatus Saccharibacteria bacterium. GTDB lineage: Bacteria > Patescibacteriota > Saccharimonadia > Saccharimonadales > UBA7683 > UBA7683. The sequence continues at coordinate 84,308 of CAYNKQ010000001.1, forward strand.
AATACACTACCCTATGTCGTGATGTTTGATGGGAAATCAGGATTTATTAATTTAGTTAAGCAGCATCAGCAGTCGTGGGGAGGGCTGATTGGGTTTGGGGGTTTGTCACTAAGTGACATTAAGAAGGCGCTTAAGTATCGGCATTTTGGTGATACATTCGGGACACTATTTACCTATACAGATGAGCGAGACAGGGCCATGCCCAATCTGGTCGATGTAGAATGGCAGTTAGTATCTCACGATGAAATTACGCAGTACCCGTTGTCGGTCGACTGCGTCCTTCGTGACGAAGCTCTTGAAATTAAGGTGACTTATCGTAGCGGGACGTATGACGAAAGTCTCGTGGCTAAAGTCGTCTCTAATTTCATTGGTATTATTAAAAGCGTTGTCGTCGATCCGAATCTGATTCCTCAAGTATCTGAAGAGTATGAGTCAGTGACTCAACCCCCTGATGTGAGTTATGGCCCAACGGAGTTAGCAGGCGAGATTGCGGACGTATGGTCAATTGTATTTAGTGCGCCAGTATCTATTAACTCTAACTTCTTTGATTTAGGAGGTGACTCAATCAGCTCACTTCGCATTGTAAGTAAGCTGTCCGAGCGGGGCATCGTTGTATCAATGCGCGATATCTTTGACGCCCCATCTCCATTGCTACTAGCATCTCGCGCCAATCGTCACACTGAGCCGCCGGGCAAAGTACACCGTACTATTGTACGATCAGAGGTGCATGATGAGGCATTGCATCGTTTTGGCGATAATTTAGATACAATAGTTAAGGCTTCGAGTGTTCAGAGTGGAATATTAAACCGTTCCGCGAGCCGGGCCCAGCTCTACCATGACCAGTCAACCTTTACGTACGAAGGGGTACTTAAAGTTGAATTATTTGAGCGGGCTTGGAATGAAGTTGTTAGGAATAACGACTCGCTATTGATGAGGTACTTCCAACATGAAGGGATCTGGTACTGTACTAAGCTTAAGAGTGATAGTTTAGTAGTCAGATTCCGTGATATTGCCGAAGAGCCGAACCATAATGATCTAATTCGGCGCGATATTGATGCCGATCTTCAGACGCCATTTAGTGTCGAAGATAAGCCATTGATTCGCTTAACTGTCTACCGGCAGGCTCGTGATATCCATACGCTTTTTCTTAGCTTTAACATCCTGGTTACTGACGGGTGGGGATTTGCTTTTTTGTTGGACGATGTATTTACCGCCTATGAGCAGCTCGTCAAAGGCGAAGAGGTTCGACTAGTTGAGCGATTGCCCAGCTATACGGATTATCTTGGTGCTATAACACCAAGAGATATACTTGTCGGCCGACAATATTGGCAAGAAAAGCTTCGGAAGTGCGTCTCCCCGGGAGTTGTTATTGATAACTTTTCAAACCTTTCCAGTATGAGGGAAGTGCTGGATGATATGCAAACTGCTCGCTTACAGCAGTTAGCGAATGCGCAGAAGCTTACGGTAAATTCGTTAGTTCAAGCTGCGTGGGCAAGGGTATTAAATGGCCAATCGGGGGGTCAACCTGTTTTGTTTGGATCAACAATTTCAGCTCGGTTACTGCACGGGGTGCATTATGATAACACGGTCGGGATGTTCTTCAACGACATTCCGGTAGTTGTGAGATGTGAAGAATCAGATGAAATTGCTAGCCTAGCTCGAAATATCCAGCGCGATTTTCAAGAGAGTGTTCGTTACGGGTATGTGTCGTCATATGAAATGTCTAAGATGTTAGGTAGGTCGTCGGAGCAAGCGCCGTACGATAGTATTGTGGTATTCGAGAATTACCCCAAAGTTGAAGAGGAGAGTTTGCGCAACAACTCGAGGGGCGGACTGGTCAACAGTGCGTTCTGGCGGCGAGACATGGCCGATATACCAAAAACACTGTACGTTGAAGTGATAGGCAATGAGACCGCTATTAGGCTCTCGTATAATCAAGATTTAGTTTCACGGCAGGAGGCAGAGGCTATGCTAGGGAAGTTCTATCGGGAGCTACTTTCATGTATATCATAGTAATTGATGTTACCAAACTATCTATTGGAGTAAAGCAATATGCCTTAACGTTGTTGGACGAGTCAGAGAACGTGAGGTATTCTAGCTACCGACATTCAATTGATGCAGACTTGTTCTTATTCGGAAGGTTCTTGACTAGGCAGCTTATTTCACATTTTACAAAACGCACCCTGAACACTGTAACTATTAGAAGTGACAGTATTGCAGATAAGCCATATGACGTAACAGGTGAGACTGAATTCAGTATTTCTCACAGTGGTAATTACGTTGCTGTCGCCGTGGGCGATGAACCGGTCGGTATAGATATACAGGTTCACGACCAAGATGATATACAGATGTTTAATCCATTTTTTACCAAAGAAGAGCGTGTGTATGTAGGTAGCGATACTGGTAGATTCTACCGCGCATGGACAGCCATCGAGTCCTTGGCTAAGATAACAGGACTAGGGTTTAATGAGTCTCTTAAGGGCCGAATAATATATAATAACGGCTTTGAAATTGATAAATATATGCTAGGTAACGATATAGTCTATATATCGTGCTTACTGGCAGACGACCAATTCACCCTTGGTATTTCAAACTATAAAGAGCCAGTTGTGACTGACCTTCCGTTTGGATGTATCAAGAAGGCACTTAACAATATCGATGAGTCGGCAATAATTTACTCTGGTAAAATACTATCCGAGGTGTAGATGTCGGTAGTATCGATATTTGCACCATTTTCAAAACCATTTACGAATGATCGGAACGCCTTAGGTGTGACCTCGTGGTTGTAGCCGCCGCCAAACAAGATTAGGGAGCGTATACTCATTTCACCTAACGATTGTCCGATCTGGCCATACTCTGCGTTATCCAGGTGTGTCAGTGGTGGTAGGTCGGGCCACTCGCGAGCATGCCCGTCAAAACCAGCCTCCACTATCAGGATATCTGTCCCGAAAGAGATAATCTTATCTTTTGCTCGCGCGAGTAATTGCATGTAGTCCTCATAAGAAACACCAATTGGAAACGGTAGATTTAAGATTGTGCCTTCTGCTGTACCGTTGCCCGTTTCGTGTGGGTAACCTGTGTGTGGCATTAATTCATCTGGATCAGCGTGAAGCGATACGTAGAGGATATCCGGGTCATCTTGTAAGATGTCTTGCGTGCCATCGCCGTGGTGTACGTCAATATCTAGAATGGCAACTCGTTTTCCCGCTTGTTTTAGAGCTTCCGCCGCAATAGCTGCGTTATTCAGGAAGCAAAAACCATGATAGAATTCTCTTCCAGCATGATGCCCTGGCGGGCGGGCAAGGGCAATGGTCAGTCTTTTGCCTTCGTCGTTCAGGAGGCCATCGGCTGCTGCTATAGATATCTCTGCAGAGTTAAATGCCTGTTCAAGCGTGCCTGGATAGATAGCCGATGCATTGGTTCCATTATCTATATCGTAGCGCGATTTGACCGGTTCGTCTTCAGACGACGCCAAGCCTGCTTTATAGATGGCTTCTATCATGTTGGCGGAATGCAATTTCTCAACAATTTTAATCGTTTCAGGGTGTATCTCTGGAATAATAATCCACTCAGTTGACCTAGGGTCAGACAGTAGCTCGGTAACGACGCCATATAGACGTTCCGGAACATCCCAGGGCTGGCCATCTTCGTCGATCCATCCTTTATGAGCCTTATGGTCAGGGTTATGGTATATGTGACGATCTTTCATTGGTTATTTATTGTAACATAAAACAATAATAATTACAAATACGATCAATGCGCTCAATGGGTCTATTTAGGAAGATTTTACGTTTTCAAATTACGTGGCTACCGTGTCTCATCTGTGGCATTCTCATCTGTGAAAGAGTTTGTGACCTGTATGGGAGCCACGAGTTTATAAAATACCACATTATGTGGTATTGCCAATAAAGGTCCAGCATCTTAAAGGTCTCGAACGACTCAAAGATGTCCATCTAATTCGCACCGAAGTATTCCAAGTTGAACAGGGCATTCCTCACGTGAAGATGGCTGAAGACTTATCCGCCTGAAAAATTCTGGAGCACACCCTTAGGGTTTCAATACCAAATCTTACTTTATTACGGCCATAACTTTCCCCTGCCGTGGTGAACCATGGATTTATAAATACCATATAATATGGTATTTATATTTAATGACAGAACTTAGACAGCTTAGAGCATTGGTGCTTGACGATGATCTCGATAAGCATGAAAGGATAGAAGCTGCCTTTGCCGCAACCGGTAACCTAGTGGTTGCTAGAGCATTTAAAGTCTTTGACTTGCTAGATCTGCATGATGCCGGTGAGTTAACTGCAGGTAATTTGGATGTAGCTTTTATTGATTCCCAGATTGGAGTTGGCACAGGCGGCGGCAAAGAAGCCATACGTTTTCTGCACCAAATTGGTATAGCTCGCAGGAACACAAATCCCAGTGCTTCAAAAATAGTTACAGTGGGTATTAGTTCAAATCCTGAATGGGCACTCGAAGTTGGCGACTATTCGGAGGCCCTAGGGCAGCCGCTAATAGTTGACTAGAGAAGTAACCCTCTGCAGTTATTGAATATAGCTACTGAAGTAAGACGCTTGAGGCAAATTGCTTAATTCAAAAATTCGAAGTACGTCCAGTGGGCAGTCACGAGATACTGCGATGCTTTACTATAGTAAATATATGACGAGAATTCGGCATACAGTTATTTTCACTTGGTACGAAACGACAGCCAAGTCACTGCCCGTAAATACAATTCTACTAACAATGCCTACTTTGATATTCCCAATGCCACGGTTATCGAAACAGCCTACCAGAATCAGCATGCCCTCAAGCTCACCTACACTATTACTGACAACGGTATGCTTGATCTTAATCCAATTACTGGGAAGGTTACTGATCCGGTGGGATTGGCGGTAAGTCTGACTCTGTTTATTTCAGCGGGTAGCATGATAGCGTTTTGGGCGGCAAGTAGTCGTAAGTCCTAGCTGCTCTGCTTTCGAACTAGCTTGATGTCAGAATATACTTGGGCGAGTTTCGCTACCTTAATTGAAGCAAGATGCTGCTTATGCTATGATACATTAGAAAAAGAATAGAGAACCAGGAGAAATAGACATGGATGGAGGGCCGTTTCGTACGCCACGACCAACCCAGGGAAGGGTCGTCAGTAGGCCGGTGACACAGCAAAAGCCGGAAGAAGCACGACCAGCAAGTGTAGAGCCAAAGGCTGTGCATCGGGCAGCCGCGCCGCATCACCGAACGCCAAAGGAGGCGAGCGCGCCAAAGCGACGATTTGTGTGGCCAGTAGTGGCGGCTGTTGCGGTTGTAGTGGTAGTTGTTTCGAGTCTATTTATATGGTCAAAGCTAAAAACTCCCGCTCTTGCGGTCGATAGTAGTAAGTATCAGGCAGTCTTCTTCACAAACGGACAGGTCTACTTCGGTAAACTCCAGCCGTTCAGCAGTGAGAGCTTGAAATTAAAAGATGTTTACTATTTGCAGACGCAGACTGGTACAGATACTGATTCCGAAAAATTGCAGGAAGCAGCCACTGACCAGAATAACGTTCAGCTAATAAAGCTTGGTGATGAAATTCATGGCCCACAGGACGAAATGGTTATTTCTAAAAGCCAAGTGCTTTTTTATGAGAACCTTAAGTCTGAGGGTAAAGTTGCGCAGTCTATAGAGCAGTTTAAGAAATCAAAATAGTATTAGGCCATCTGCTGCGGACTACAGAGGTCCTGCTAGTTTTTGATTTAGTTTAAAGACTTGGCATATTTTGCCCAGCTAATATCATTAATCTTCTCCTGGGACTTAATGAGTATCAAGAGATTATTTTTTGTTAGTATTGCAGACTGAGGGCCTTTGGCGGAAGTACCAACATATACCTTGGTGCCGTCGGCGTCGATTCTTGAAGTAGCGTTAAATTTTTTGGCAAGTTCCGCAATTTGTTCTTCCGCATTACCCTTAAGTGACTTTGGTATTGGTTGCTGGCTGACACTAACGGTTACGTCATCAATTTTATCAATATAGGCAAATACAGGATCACCTTCTGGGGGGCTGACGCGTTTCCAGTCACCAAGTTCGTCTATCGATTTTCCTTCAGGTAAGACGGTTTGGTATTCCGGGTTACCAACCGGCCTGTTGGATGCAGTAGCACTTGCCGAGTTTTTTTCAGTATTATACTTGTGGGTCAGTGAGGTAGTTCCGGCTACGATAACTATCAGTACGGTTATAATCCCAATGATGACTTTCTTGCCTACTAGGAATCGCCTAGTGCGTGTGAATCTGGCGTTGTCTTGCGTGGCCGCTCCATTGGTTGTGTCCGTGTTGTTCAATGACGGGCGAGCAAGCTGAGCTCTGTTAGGCTCCGAAGCTACTGGGATATGTCGGGGCGCAGAGTCACTGCGCAGCGTTACATCGAGCGCCAGTCTTTGCTTACCTTGTCTTGTTATTCGTTTGAATTCCACTTTTTAACCCCGTTGGTTCGAATAATACAGTGTATTGATGATCATCTAGGGGCACCTATAAGCGTGATTTTTTCTATCAGTTGATGAGTGGTAAAAGAGATGTTGGGCGTAGGCTGCACCTGTTCGTCATCTGATAGCACTGAAACTTTCTGCGACTGTTTCTCGGACTTTATCAACACAACCCCCACTGTTTGATTCACGGCTTTTCGCTCGACACCTAGCACATAACTATACCTGTTATTTTAGCATAACAGGTATGTGGAGCCAATAACGACTAGTGGTTACTAAAGGTGAATCCGAGGTTGCTTATATATGCATTGGCGCTGTTGGCGGCATTAAGGTCTATTCTAAAGACAATACTGTCACCCGCTGTGAAGTTACATGCGGCTGGATCCATTCCGTCGGCTGCGATTCCCTTTTGCCAGGTAGATTGAGGTCCGGTTGATACTAGCTTAGTTGTACCGCAGGGAGTTAATCCGGTGCCGTCTCTGTTTCGATACACATTGTAAGTGATACTAGAATCTGCGCTATCGGTTCGTCCCATCAGAGAGGTCGATCCAGAAACGAACTCTTTGAACGAGGCTGGTAATTGATAGGTAACAAAAATGCTACGGACTTGGTTAGTTACTTCCGGTGAAGCCCACTTGTAGAAGTTATATGTTTCGTTGGTGCTACAAATTGTTGGTTGTGAGGAGCTTCCGTCATTTATGTTAAGCGTGTCAGAGCATAGATCCGAAGACATGGTACCGACTCCATTACCATGAGTGACTGCATTTGTATATTCTGGACTGAGGGTTATGAAGTTGTCGGGGCTGGCTCCACAGGAACCCCAGCCGTTGGCTTCGTAGCACTGTACCTTGCCGAGAGTTGTGTCGTAGTACATGCTACCAAGAAGTGCGGAATGATCTGTCGCGATTGGTGCTAGGGCGCTTTTATCAATAGTGAATAGAGTTGTTGAACCGTTGGCTTCGTTGCCAATTTTAACGTTTGGAGCAAGATTTGGTGCAAGTGTAAAAGAGAAGGTATCAACAAAGTAGGTTCGCGCGTCTGCGGCTGTAGTTGGCTGTATAAAGTATACATACGGATCAACCACAGTGGTCGCCGGAGTATCAATGTAACAGGTGATCTGTGTCCATCCGCCATTTAAAATTGCTCGACTATTGTAGTCGACGCAATCAGCAAATGTAGAACCATCGTCTGGTGAATAACGTATTTTGAAGTCTGTAAATTCACTACCGCTCTCAAGTTTTGCGTACACTGATACGCGGTAGCGGGTGCTTGTTTGGGGGTTGATAGAGAGTTTATTACGCACACCACTATCTGCACTTGTGCCAGCGGCAACTTGTGCGCTACTGGAACCTTCTTGTCCGTCCGAAGTGCTTCGTGTAACAGATGAGTCGCCAGCTTCTGTCCAGTTTGTGGTGAAGTTTCCGCTATCGTTTACGTTACCGTCGGCGGCATGTTCAGTGCCGTCGGTCACGTTACTGTTAACAGAGAAGAGTGTATTATTTGTAGCGCTCTGAACATCAAGCAAGATGCCATTAACAGGGTTCATGGTGCTATCGCGTATGGTGAGGCCGCCAGTGTTTGAGTTATTGTTTAGTAGGATTTCGGTGCCACCGGCACTTTGAGGAGTGTTGTTGTAGGCATCTTGGAGTGTTGTTGAGCTAGAGGCCCCGGCTACCAACCAGTTTGAACCGTTCCATATCATGGTTGTGGCAGTATTTTGGCGCATGGTAACTTCATTGCCTTGACCACCGTCATTTGCAGATAAAGTGAAATCTTGTGAGTTTCCGGCCGCCATAATGTAGATAATTCGGCCAGCGGTACTAATTGTGGGGTCGGGTAGTGTTGCGGTTTGTCCAGTACTGCTAAATCCTATGATTACTGCAGCTGAATTATCGATACTGGCCTTGGTGATAGTGCAGCTACTGGCCACAAGCGCGCCGGCTGTATAGCAGTTGGCGTCGTTGTTGGTAGTAGAGAAAGTTGGTGTCGTTAAAATCACCAAGCCACTTGCTCCAGTTCCACTTCCAGCTCCACCGCTCAGAGTCACATTCCCTCCGTTAGTGTTCCCAGTTGTCGCATTCCCACCTTGTACCGTTAGCGAGCCGCCAGAAACCGCACTGGCAGAGCTATCTGTTCCCTGGATCGTAAAGTCATTTGGCGCCGCAGAGGTTACACCGTTACCAAAGTAGACGACGTTTGTGGTATCTGAGAAAGTGGCCCGAGTCGTGCCATTTGTCATAACGGTTACGCTATTTTTTGCTTGAATGTTTGTTGTACCACCAGCCGCTGATCCGCCTGATCCAACTGTAACGTTTGAGATGCTACCACTTGTGTTGTTGGCGCCGATACTAATTGTTTGATTAACTGCCAACGAATTGCTCCCAATGCTTATAGAGCTCGCATTTGTCGACCCTATCGAGATTGTACCGTTGCTGCCGCTGCCAGTTCTGGCGCCTGCGTCAATACTGATATTGCCGCCATCTCCGTTAGTACCACCAGCCGCGCCACCTTGAATTGTAAGATCACCTCCAGCCGATCCCGCTCCCGCTCCACCTCCACCTCCAGATATTGCGAGTTGTCGGCCGTCAGTGTTTTCTGCTGAAGTCGAGATTGTTATCGATTTGTTGGCGTTGCTTCCGAGCGTGAGATCTCCAGTATTTGCAACCGTAAAGACATCGGTTGCAGTGTTCTGAAGTTGTATCAGATTGCCACTACCGGTTTTGTTGATGAAGATACTGTTTGTGTTGGTGCTCGCATCGATCTGAACACCTTGCCCGAACTGAATAAAGTCGTTCGCAGTCTTGCCCCCAACAGCACCGGCGTTGAGTGCGTATGGTGAGGCAGTTATTTGCTTCATCGGTAGCATTTCACCGTCACCACCGCAGGGCGCGGTACCAAATGATGTACAGGCATTTGCGGATCCAGCAATGTTCATCGAAAGCCACAGGGTGTCCTGGTCCCAGTCGACACTTGAGCCGAATTGATTGATGCTCCCCAGACTGACGGAAAAGTAGCCGTTTTTCACCAAAACACCATTGTCCGCATTGTTGTTGATGTATGATTCTGTCCAGACGAGTGATCCACCAGGGTTGTTGACCGCTGTGCCCGCACCGTCTTGGTAGATCTTAAACTGAATGTTGTAGCTGCCGTCAGGAACCACGGCTCCACCGGGTGTTAACAGTCGACCCTGAAAGCTGACAGTTTTGTTGGTGCTGGGGACCGCATAAGAGGAGCCAGTAAATAATAACGTTGTAATTAACGCAATAAGTAACATAAGTGGTACTGCAAGTTGCAGTACATAACGTCGATTAAAAATAGCGGGGAGGCGACACCACACGGTCATTTGAATTGTCTTTACACCTGTTTGGTGAGTAAAATTTTTGTTTCACTTCAGACGTGTGGTGGCCCATCAAAGCTTGTGCTTATTCTACCACACCCGTATCTGTACTGACAATAATTTTCGAGGCCCCAAACCAGTGTTGATTTTCAGCCATATTTCGGTGCTATAAAGTCGTTCTCATACCAGCCGCCAACCCGTAGTTGTTATGCTATAATAAGTCAAAACCTATGATAGTAGTGCATGGAGTATAAACAAACAGTGAAATTACCGCGAATCATCTTTAGTTTGGTCGTTACTGTGGGTATAACCCTCGCTGCTGTTCTACCAGTTGCGGCGGCTACATACGGAGGTGGAAATGCACAGGGCTACGCGGCAGATACGCCACTTGATAACGGTACAATCGTCCAGCTTACAGGCAAAAATGCCAACCGTGTAAAAATCGCAAAGCAATCAGAGCTTCAAAATATGTTTGGCGTAACGGTTGATCGAGCACAGTTACCCGTGATGCTGTCGAATGAAGCACTCGAAAACGAAGTATTTGTTGCAGTTTCAGGTACGTATAACGTATTAGTGAGCACTCAGAGTGGTCCAATTGTTACGGGCGACTATATAACCCTTTCAGCTGTGAGCGGTGTCGGCATGAAAGCCGGTACTGAAGAAAAAACCGTATTTGGTCGAGCCAACGGATCATTTGATGAAAAAGGTGTAACGCTTGGTAGTACAACACTCAAAGACGATCAAGGCAAAGAAAGCAAAACGGTTAAACTCGGATTAGTACCAGTAACAATCGATATTAAGCGCAACCCCAACACCAAAAGCACCAAGACCAAGGTACCCGAAGCGCTTCAGAGGTTGGGCCAGGCAATCGCCGAAAAAGAGGTGAGTGCGATTCGTATTTATTTGAGCATGGGAATTACGGCCGTAAGTATTTTGGCTGCAATTGCTATCTTATATTCCGGCGTGCGCAACGGTGTGATCTCGATAGGTCGTAATCCTATGTCTAAAAAGTCAATATTTAGAGCATTACTTGAGATTATATTGACTAGTATATTAATTTTAATAATTGGCTTATTTGCGGTATATTTACTACTGAAGCTATGATACGCAGATAGGGTGGGCAACATGGGGTTATTTCAAGGTAAACAGCAGTCGAAGAAGTCATCAAAAGATGATCCAGACGCTGATGTTCAGCATTTTTTTGATGAACATTTCCGCGAAGAATTGCGCAACCACGGTCGTTGGTATTTTGAAAAGATTATCACCGAAAATGCGACACTGTTTAAACAAGATCTCGACGATGCAATTTCTGTCGTAAAAGATGAACTGAAAGAACGAATGTCTAAACAGATTGACGAACAGTTGGTCGAATTTAGCAAAGCTATGAAGGAGGCCCAAGAGACCGCTCTGGAATCTCTGGGTCACGGCGCCAAAGTCCTAGAAGAACAGCGACAACAGCTGAGTGAATCACTGCACAAAAATATCACCGACCAAGAAGCCGCTATGACCACGGTAATAAAAGATGCTCAAGATCTTGCCCTGCAGTCAATAAACCGAAGCGGCCATGCGCTTGACGAGCAGTATCAACATCTCAGTGTGGCTTTGCACAAAAATATCACCGACCAAGAGACTGCAATGGCTAACGCAGTCCAAGAAAACCAAACACACTTAGCTGCTGTGAAGGCTGTGCAAGATCAAGCATTACAGTCACTGAGCGCTACTGCCGAAGCCCTGCAAGAGCAACGGCAGCAGCTTGCCCAACTCTTGGTGAAGAACGTTGCCAATCAAGAAGCGGTATTGGTTGGTGCATTTGAGGACAATATGGCCCAGGTTGTCGAACATTATCTTCTTGGCGCACTAGGAGATCAGTACGATCTCAAGGCCCAACTCCCAGCCATTATTAAGCAAATGGAAGACAATAAGCAGGCGATTGTGGACGACGTAAAATTATGAACGAACCAGTCGCAAAAACATATGAAGATTTAGTGTTGCCACTCAGCATAATAAGCAAGGTAGATGTATCCCGTTTAGTGAATGAGGTTGAGCGGATTGATAACGAACTTATTGAGGCGTCTGTTCGTGTTAAATCCGGGGTGGATGCTCAGGCTCAGCCAGTGCTTTCAGATCAGCTTACTGATTTTCTGAATCAAAATAAGACTACTCTTAACGATAGCCGAGAGAGAGCGGCGCTAATAAAACAACTCCGCACACTAAAAGACAGACTTCCGGTTATTCATATGACATTTGCATCTGTCGCTGATGGTGAAAGCCTCCAACAGCTTACACAGTGGCTACGGGCTTCGGTGCATTCACAAGCGGTTATTGCTTCCGGCATACAGCCTGCACTTGTTGCTGGAGTGTATATTAGGACCCCAAGTCACGTGTACGATTTTAGCCTGCGCACAAAACTTAAAGGCCAACGCGGTGCACTCGTTAAAGAACTGGAGCAGCTACGTGGCTGAGGCTAAGGTATTTGAAAGACTTGTGGCCGCTGGCAATCCAGTCGGTGAAATTATTGGCATCGATTCATTTATGGTAAGCGTTAAAGGGCTTCAACCGACCAACGTTCACGCTACAGTGCGATTTGATGATGAAACCCGGGGCTATGTGCATCAGGTTCTTGAAGATCACGTTGTGGTTATGAAACTAGATCCGTCACCACTTCACGTTGGTGCGGTGTGTGTGATCGAAGGTCGCGACATTATGACTCCTGTAGGTAAGAACTTTATTGGACGAGTTGTTAATGTGTTTGGTGAGCCAATTGATGGTAAAGGCCCAATTCAGCCCGATCAAGAGTGGGATGTATTTCATAATGCACCGGCTTTATATCAACGCGAACTACTTGATACACCGGTTGAGACAGGCGTAACGATTCTTGATCTTGAATATTCACTGGCCCGCGGGCAGCGCATGGCAATGCTTGGTGATAGTAAAGTTGGTAAAACGGCACTGGCGGCGCAGGTAGCTATCAATCAGAAAAACACTGATATTACCGTGATCTACGTACTTATTGCAAAGCGTCAACATGACGTGGCAGAGCTTGTGAGCAATCTAGAAAAAAATGACGCACTCAAAAAAGCTATTGTGGTGGTAAGCAACTCATTTCAATCACTCATTCTAACGTATTTGGTGCCGTATGTTGGCGCTGCACATGGTGAGTACTTTTGGCATAAGTGCAACATGGACACACTGGTTATTTATGATGATCTTACGGCGCATGCCCAGGCATATCGTGAGATCTCACTGATTGCCGGGGTTTCTCCAGGTCGTGATTCATATCCAGGAGATATGTTCTACACGCACTCCAGTTTACTTGAGCGTGGTGGTAAGACAGAATCTAACCACGCCAGCCAAACGCTTGTCCCAATCGTGTACGCACCAGGTGGTGACATTACTGCGTATCTACCAACCAACATCATGTCCATTACTGACGGACAGTGGATCCTAGACGGCCAGATCTTTAAAGATACAATGCGCCCTGCCGTAAGTACGGCTCTTTCGGTAACTCGAGTTGGTGGTGTGGGTCAAAACAAACGTCAAAAAGGACTTGCCGACCAACTTAATCTAACGCTTGCTGGTTACCGAACTGCTGAAGAATATGCTCACTTTGGCACCGAACTCAGCCCAGACGCACAGGCTAACTACGATAAGGGTAAAGTACTCTTTAAAATAATGAACCAAGGCATTGGTGAAATCTATAGTTTTGCCGAGCAGCAGTTTATTATGAGCATAGTGCTAAATAGTAGCCCGGAAGAAGTTATCGATATCGAACTGCTGAAAGAAAAAGTGCGTGCCTATGCATCAAGACTCCAGGAAGACGCCGATATGAAGGGTAATTTTGACGAGCTTGAAGCAGCGCTTAAGGCGGAGGTGACAACAATTGATGAAGCAAAGAAGGCTGCTCTCGAAAAGGCTGCCAAGCTCGACACCGAAAAGCAGCGTCAAACCGAAGAAGCTGAAAAAGTTGCAGCACAGTCAAACGGCTCTAGTGGATCAGATGAGTTGGAAAGTGCACGACCTGAGCCCGCCAAAAAGGGGAAGAAGTAAATGCGCCGTCCACTTGAAATTAAAGCAGAAGAAGCCTCGGTTCGATCAGTAGTGAGTTTGACATCAGCACTCGAAACGCTCAGTAGTATGCAGATCGCCAAGACCAAGAATAAAGTGATGATTAGTAACCAGTTTTTCGATGAAGTCTGGAACATCTACAAGCAAATTCGTGTTGATGTGTTGTTTAATTTTGGTCGCAGTGTTGAAGAAAAAGCCATCGACAAAGAACTGCTCATTCTTATTACTGCGAAGGGTGGTTTAAGCGGAGATATCGACCAGCGACTGATCCGCAAAGTTGTGGAACGGTATAATGAAGCCAAAAATGACGTGCTAGTAATTGGCCATCATGGCGCACTAAAATTGAAGCAATCGCACATAGATTACACCTACTACTTTGAGCTACCCGAACGAGACTATATTAACGTTGACCCGCTAATGGACATTACCAGAAAGTATTCCAAGAGTCGCATCTTCTACCAGCACTATATTTCGCTTTCGCAGCAAGAAATTAAAGACGTTGATCTGAGCGAAGTTGTTTCTAGCAAGGGTCGTGTGGCGGATCTCTCTATTGTAGACAAAGACATGGTAACTGAAAAAACACATATTTTTGAACCAAGTTCGTATGCGGTTGCGGCTTACCTTGAAAATTCAATTTTGCGCTTGACGATTTCGCAGTTTATTTACGACAGTCGTCTTGCGCAGGTTGCAAGTCGCTTCAAAGCCATGTCGGCTGCTAAAGAACGCTCGATTGCTAATGCGGCTGAACTGCATACCGAATACAACCGAGCCAAGCGCAGCCAGGTTGATACTAGGCTGAAGGAATCATTGGCTGGACTCAAGAAAATACGTGCAGGAGGAGCAGAATAATGAGCGATCAGACAGTATATAAAAAGGGTGTTATTCGTGCCCTAAAGGGTCTGGTTATTAAGGTTCAGTTTGATGAAGATATACCTGATATTAACGAGATGCTCTACGTTGATAATGAAAAGAAATCACCCTTACTTGTGAGCAGCCTGGCTCACGGTGATATCGCAATTTGTTTGAACATTGGCGGTGACTACAGTATTCAAAAAGGCGAGGCTGTAACGCGCAGTGGGCGCAGCCTTGAGATTCCGGTGGGCGAAGAAATGATTGGCCGAGTTTGGGACGCTATGGGGCGTCCAATTGACGGCAAACCACAACTAGACCAAGCTGTGCTGGATAAGATGGTTATGCGCCCAATCTTCTCGCCCGCGTTTCAAGAAACAAGCCTAGAGAATCACTCTGATGACGTACTTGAAACGGGCCTAAAAGTACTCGATTTCTTTACCCCGTTTGTTAAGGGTCGCAAGATTGGTATTGTTGGTGGCGCTGGTGTAGGTAAGACCGTGCTGACAATGGAAATTATTAACAACGTAGCAGTTGGTTCGGGCGCGATTAGTATGTTTGCTGGTATTGGCGAACGCATTCGTGAGGGCCATGAGCTTTACAAAACCCTTGGTGATAACGATCTGCTCAAAACAACCGCAATGTTTTTTGGTCAAATGAATGAAAATCCAGTTCAACGAAGCCTGATTGGTCTAAGCGCAATCACACTAGCTGAGTATTTCCGTGACGATATGAAAAAAGACGTACTGCTATTTGCCGACAACATGTACCGGTATATTCAGGCAAAAAACGAAGTTTCAACTATCATTGACCAAACTCCGGCTGAAGGTGGGTATCAGCCAACGGTGTTCTCTGATGTCAAAACGTTCCAAGATCGCTTAGCAAGTAATGCTAACGGCTCCATTACTGCCCTGCAAACCATTTATGTGCCTGCTGATGACCTTTCGGATCCCGCGGTGCAAATGATCCAGCACGAACTCGACAGTACTATTGTGCTTTCGCGTGCGGTTGCTGCGCAGGGTATTCGTCCGGCAGTAGACATTCTAGCTTCGAAGTCGAGCCTGCTTACTCCTGAAGTTGTTGGTGAGCGTCATTATGATCTGGCAACACGTGCTACCGCGATTTTACAAAAGTACGAGTCGCTCAAAGGAATTATTGCGATTATTGGTGAATCTGAGCTTTCCACTGAAGACCGCGACGATTACAATAAGGCAAAACAGCTCATTGAATTCTTCAAGCAGCGATTCAACGTGATGGAAAAGGTAACGGGTGTACCAGGAGAGCACATGACTCGTGAAAAAACGCTCGACGGTGTTGAAGAAATTATCGGAAAGAGCCAACAGGCAGGTCCGCCAGCCGAGGCTGCGGTAGTAAACGAAGCTCCTCAGCCGGCTGAATCACCCGAAAACAAAGAGGCTAGCTAGGTGGCCGACAATGCGTCAGTTCCAGCCACCGAAGAAGCCGAGCAGGTGGCGGTTAACACTGGCGGCAAGCCAACAATAGCCGTTAAAGTGTATGCCCCGTTTAAAGTGTACTTTGAAGGCTCTGCTTACAGTCTTAGCGCAGTTAACGCAACCGGGCCGTTCGATATTCTGCCCGGACACCATAACTTTTTGTGCATGCTCGTGCCATGCGATCTTGTAGTGGTGACACCAAAAGAACGTAAAGTAGTTAAAATATCACGAGCACTAATGCATGTAAAAGCCGACAGTGTTTCAGTTTTTGTAGATGTGTAGTAGCGCTAGTTTGTTATGAAGTAATCAAACGCAAAGGTCTGGTTGGCGGGTGCGGCGTTGGCGCTGCAAACACTAAATTCTGTATTAGTACGAGTTGCATAATACTGGGTTTGGCCAGCAGCAGCACCAACAGGGCTAATCATAACGTGTGGATTATTAGTGAATCGCTGGTTGAACTTTATTTGTATAAAGCAGCCTGGAGTTGGGTTATTGCCGGTGTTGATGTTGACTGTTCCAGATGTGTCAGAGCCATCAACGGAGGCCGAGCCGCCGCCGCCTAGTACGCCGCCATTGATGGTTCGACTTGGCGCTGGTCCAGCAAAACTAATATGGTTAGGCACCTGCAGGACACCGTTTCCGCTAATAATGAGCCGGGTAACGGTAATTTGTGATGCAGTTATGGCACCGCTAAATGATGACGTGCCCGAAACGCTTAAGTCTCGCAGGGTGGTACTGCCTTGCACTGCGGTATTAGTTGCAACTTGTAAACTATTAATTTGGGCTTCACCAAGATTTGAGGCGCCGGAAATAGTCAGACTTGGCCCCTGGATACTGCCGCCGGTCTGGAGGTTTCCGGCCACGTTGAGGTTGCCACGCATCAGAGTTTGGCCGGCAATAATGGCGTTCCCCTGAATTGTTAAAGTCTGAGAAGTATTACCAACAGAGGCATCAGTGTTGGTAAGTTGCTTAAGCGCTTCTTCGGTGAGTTCTTGGGCCGCAATGCTTGATTCTGGTGTAGTCTTTTTGCTATTCAAGTAGTTTACCGTTGAGATCGCCCCAGAAATTACGAGTAATAGCACAAAAACCAAGAAATACACATTTACCTTACGGAAGAAGCGCTTAATTCTAGAACCTTTTTTAGGTTGTGGCTCTTCTATGTGCGTACCTGATTCAACATCAGAGGCTACCTGCTCGTCATGTTCTCTTTCAAGATCATCAGGAGTACGACTCAGCGCATCAACTGGAGCTTGAGGTACGTCGTTTACTGGCTGGCTTTCAGTGTTTTGAGGGGTGTTCTCTTCAGAATCCATAGTACTTGCGTTTTTACGTTTATGCTTTAATGTATAGCTTACTATACTTGCTAGTCTGGCGCCAGTTGTGCTTTTACTGATCATGCGCGATAATAAGCACGTAAAGCTTATGCAAAAAAGACGAACGTGGATATATTCAAAATCTATGCTGCTTGTAGCAGTATTTATTACCATCAGCAGCTCAAATTCAGTGCTGGCTACGATCTCGTCTTCGGCCAATTACCAGATGACCGAAAGCGGATTTGGCTCAGGGCTAAACCAAGAGAGTTGCTCTGAGCAGTACTGTGCTAGAGCATCCATCGGTGATTTAGCAGTTGGTGAAAGTGCAAGTAATGGTGGCTCGGCAACGTTTGGTTCGATCACGAGTGATGAGCCAGTACTTGAAGTTATTGTTGACCCAGGAGAGTCTAACCTGGGTATCTTAAGCACGGAACGAACGGCTACAAAAACCACAGTAATAAGAATTCGTAATCATTTAAGCGAAGGCTATGTGCTGCAAATTGTAGGTGATCCGCCCAAGTATGGTGGACATAAACTAAATACGCCGTCCACCCCAACCAGTTCAGCTCCGGGTACTGAACAGTTTGGTATTAACGCTGCGCTCAACACGGTGCCAAGCGTTGGGGCTAGTGTTCAGCAGATACCATCTGGCCAAACAAGCTTTGGCGTGGTCGGAGACGACTATAAGACAGCAAACTTGTTTAAGTACGTGAGTGGCGATGTGATCGCACACAGCCTGACTCAATCGGGTCAGACAAATTACACAATTAGTATGATTGTAAACGTTTCAAATGCGACTCCAGCGGGTCATTACTCGGGTGATTTTTCGGCTGTGGTAGTGCCATATTACTAGTATTATCATCTGTAGAACAGCAACAATAAAGAAGGTTATGAAATATTGTTAAAATTACCTATTGCGTTACTAATACTGCTAATGCTAGAATACGCGTGTACCCCGTAAAATAAAAAAGAAACAAAAAGGAGATATATACGTATGTATAAAATACAATCAATTGCTCGGCGTGGTATGGCGCTCGGTGCAGCGGTTGCTATCTTGGTAGCAACGGTGATGCCAGGGGTGGCATTCGCTGATGCACTGAATCCGCTTACCGAGCGTTCATTGCTGCTTTCCAGTTCCGCACCTGGTTTCCAGAACACAGATGGTGCTGGGAACCCAACCTATGCCCCTCCAGGGTCTGGTCCAAACGGTCAAAAAACCGGCGAAACATTCACCTTTAAGGTAAGTACAGACAGTACCACTGCCCCAAAAGTTGAAGGTATAACTTTGCAATACTGTACTGGTGCGGCAGGAAATTGTAAGGCACCTGGTGATAACAGGGGTGACTCTCGTGATGGTGTGGCTCCGTCAACATACAGTGGCGTTGGCCCATACGAAGATGGTCGTGAGACAAATGCTCAGGCCCACTCAAGTAACAGAAGCGACCTTGATGTTGTTGGCACATTCACACAAGGTTCTGGCGCGGGCACATTCCAAGTACTTGTTAACGGTTCAGCCGCTGGTACATGGACTATGACGTCACAAAACGCAGAAGATACCGCACACTCAGGTGAGCTTACAGGAAAGAAGAACCTAATCCGTCTTATTGAAAGCACTGGTGGTATTTCACCAGCAGCTGGTGATGTGGTAACGGTCGTGTTCACAGCTTCGAGCGGTGCGTATATTACAAACCCAGGAAGTGGTGCATTCTTCGTAAAGATCAACACTTACAAGACAGATGATCCACTCGAACAAATTCCGACTGTTCCTTATGCAACAAATACAGACATCATTGACGGCGGCGTAACTGTTGCTAACGTGATGACTGATTCGATCCACATTACTACAAAGGTTTTGGAAACTATGGCCTTCTCAGTAGGAACTCGTAACCGAGATGATGTTACTCTAAACTGTGTTGGTGGTGCAGACGCTGCCACTGGTTGTGAGGGCGTATCCGGTTATCAACACGGTACATGTGATCCGATTCAACAGGTTAACAATAACCAACTGCAGCTTGGTGACCCAGATGCTGAATACTCTCTAGAAACAGGTAAAGCATGGTCTGTCTACTCATTCTGGCGCCTTTCATCTAACTCATCTGGTGGTGCAACAGTGTACTACTCAGGTAATACGCTTGCTAACACCGTTGGAGATGAGATTACACATATGCCTGCAGAGGCTGCTAGTAATCCGGGTACAGAACAGTTTGGCCTTGGCTTCGTAGCCCCAACGGCTGGTTCAGCGGAGTATACGGCTGATCAGCCAGGACGAGCTGTTGACAGCTTCCCATTCCGAACACTTAATACGCAAACGTCTGGTAAGTTCGATATCCTTGATCTTCCAGCACAAACCTACACTGCTCAATATGATGAAGCGCAGGGTGGTAACATTGGTGGTACTGACTCAACAAGTCATGTATCTTCAGACGCGAAGTTCAAATTCAACAAAGCAAGTTTGACTGTTCCAGAGCCAATCGCTCAACAGAACGATCAAGTTATTAGCTGCTCAACTGCAAAAATGCGCTACGTAGCAAACATTGGTGCTGATACTCCAGCTGGTGTATACACAACCAAGGTTAACTACCTCGCAGCTCCTCAGTACTAAATAAATCATTTAGTAAGCAGCCCGTGTAGTTCACGGACACAAAACAGCCGGCCATTTGGTCGGCTGTTTTAACTGTAGACCACTACGCAGAACCTTGGATGTCTAGTACAATAACAGTTATGCTACATGGTTTGTATCGCTTTCACGCACATGTTCACCGGGGTGGTCACCACCATCATGTAATCTCTGAAGGAATTCTGTTCTTTTTTGTAGCTCTGATTGTACTTACCAATCCGGCATCGGCTGCTATGCGCTTCCAGGCTCGAAGCTTGTACATTAATAACATTGAACCCGGCGCAACAACCTCTTATACAGTTGGCTTCAGGTATATGAGTCCACCGGCAATTGCTTCGGTTGATATGCTGTTTTGCATGGATCCAATTCCGTATCATACGTGCGTAACACCACCCGGGCTCAATGTCTCAAATGCAGTGCTGACTAGTCAGACTGGAGAAGACGGCTTCTCGATCCTGACAAAATCTACAAACCATATTGTATTAACCCGTCCACCAGGTACCGTTACTACTACGGATTCGTCATATACGTTTGACAACATCGTAAACCCAACCACAACTCAGTCGTTTGCGATTCGCCTGAGGAGTCATACGACATCGAATGCCACGGGTCCACAAGTAGACTTTGGTTCCGTCATGGGCCAAATCACAAACGGGATTGTCATACAAACCCAGGTGCCCCCAATGTTGATATTCTGTGTGGCAGAAGAAGTTTCCGAAAACTGTACCGATACGAACGAGAACTACTATACAGACATGGGTGAGTTGAATCCTCGACAAACACTTACTGCACAGTCCCAGATGGCAGTGGGCACGAATGCTAGTGGAGGGTTTGTAGTTACCGCCAATGGTACGCCAATGAGTGCTGGTACAAATGTTATTGACTCTCTTGCTACACCAACAGAGAGCAAGCCTGGCAGCAATCAGTTTGGCATTAATCTCGTTGCCAATAGCAGCCCCGCAATTGGAGTTGACCCGGAGGGGACATGGGCCAACGCAACGCCATCTTTAAGTTACGGTACGCCTAATAAGTATAAGTTTGTAACAGGTGATATTGTAGCGTCTTCACCAAATGTAAGTCTTATGAAAAAGTTCACCGTAAGCTACATAGTTAATTCGAACGAACAACTAAGAGCTGGTGTGTATACTACAACGATAACCTACATAGCCAGCGGGCAATTTTAATGCTACAATGCTGCTTATACTTAAAAGATGTAAAATGTGAGGAGAGTTGAACCAATGAAACGTATAAAAAGTCTAGTTATTGCCGCGCTTGTGGTTGTGGCCACTCTGAGTGCAGCATACACTCCGGTTTCTGCCCAATCATCGGCCGCACTGAGTATTGTTCCAAAAAAGAACTACACGGTTGAACCCGGTAAAACAGTTAAAGACACCCTAGTTATTCGAAACCTTGACGATCAGAAGACGCTAGAACTGACGCTTCGGGTAGTAGACTTCACCTTCATTGACGATGGCGGTTCCCCAAAACTGATGCTGGAAGAAGACGCTCCTCAAACAACGTGGTCGTTGAAGCCATTTCTAAAGATCCCTCAAACAGTAAAGATCCCACCAAAAGCAAGCAAAACTCTAGACATGAGTGTTACTATTCCCGCCAAGCACGGCGCGGGTAGCTACTATAGTGCTATCGTGTACTCAACTGGTGCTCCAGATGGTGGTAATGTTGGCCTGAGTGCTTCTGGCGTAACCCTGGTCTTTGCATCTGTGCCGGGCACTGTAAACGAAAACCTTAAGCTTGAAAAGTTCGGTGCCTATAACGGTACTCAGGGTAAGGACGGCTACATGTTTATTACTGCAGAAAAACCCGAGCGAATGGCCTATACTCTTAAGAACAATGGTAACGTTACCCAGAGTCCGGTTGGTAGCATCACACTTAAGCACATGTTTGGTCAAAAGCAGGTTATTACTGATATCAACCCGAACGAATCACTTGCGCTTATTGGTCAGTCTCGTACGTTCATATCGTGTATTAAACTCAAATCAGAATCGGTTGATTTAGAGGGTTCAAAATCTCGAACCAAGGCATGCACCTCTCCCAGTCTTTGGCCGGGCCGTTACTCAGCCGATCTTAATATCTTTTATGGCCAAAATGGCAACCGTACACAAGAAATTGTAGGATCTGCATCATTTTGGTACATGCCGCTGTGGTTCATAATTGTGTTGGCAATTCTGGCTGTGGCAATTGCATACGTTATTTGGCGAGTAGTTGGTAAGGTACGCGGCAAGTCGGGCCCTAAGACTAAAAAATCATCACGACGAAAATGGTAACACAGTAGCCCTTTTGTAAGCGCTGCGGGCGCGTTACAATAAGCATAAGCATGGTACACAAAATTCGTTACGGCACAAAACAGATACTCCTGATTACGATTGGGATGTTTCTGTTTGTGCTGCTGGTTTCTGTAAGATCTGTATCAGCGATTACGCCAATTCCTACACCTGAACCAAAGCCGGGTTCACACGGACTTGAGGCTACTAAAAAACAAGCGCCACCAACACAAGGGGCGACCATTACAACTCCTGGAAACGGAGCATCGTTTACGACTTCGCCGATCACTGTTAACGGTATATGTCCAAACGGACTATTGGTACAGGTATATAACAACGGTGTGATGGTTGGCTCGGTAATGTGCACGAACGGCAGTTTTAGGGTAGAAGTGGGCTTATTTGCTGGCACAAATGAACTCAGTGCCGTAGTCTATGACGACCTTGATCAACCCGGCCCGATCTCAAATATCGTTACTGTTACGTACACCGACACTCGCTTCACGGCTTTTGGTGCACTAGTAACTCTCACAAGTTCGTACGGTCGGAGATCAGCTGCAACAGGCAGTGAACTAAATTGGCCCCTCCAGCTTTCTGGCGGTACTGGGCCGTATGCATTTAGTATTGACTGGAGCGATGGCTCTTCGCCTGAGCTTAAGAGTCAGGCGCTTACAGGCTTGGTAACGATTGCGCATGCTTACAAAAAAGCTGGGATATATCAGGTTAACGTAAAAGCAACTGATGTGAACGGAGTGACCGCCTTCTTGCAAGTTATCGCAGTCTCAAATGGTAAGGTCGATTCAACACCTGACGCCGCTGCTGCTGGTAAAAGTGCTACAAAAGTGCTGTGGGTTCCAGCTGTTGTGGCTCTGGTGCTACTTCCACCAACATATTGGCTTGGTAAGCGTAGTCAAATGGTGACGTTACGCAACAAAATGCTTAAAGAACGCGACAGTTACGGAGAAAAGTAGCCTTACAGTCAGTAGCTGCTGTTTGACAAGCGTAAGTACTACCGTGATAAACTGTAGCTAGTTACAAGGCAACAAAAATGAATGAGGCTGTGAGGGAACGAAGCGTGAACTCTTCCAGAGTACTAAACCGGCGAGTGGGATACGTAGCGATTATTGTATTCATACTACTACTCACTTTTGTAATGTCAGCGCTTGCATCAGCTTCTCTGGTGACAGAGCGTTCGATTGAGCCCAGTAGCTCATCCGTTTCAGCCACCAACGTAACGTACGGAGTTAATTTTACTTCAGTCGATGCGGCCAATGCTTTCGTGATTGATTTTTGCAGTAATACACCACTGATTGGTCAGACGTGCACATCACCAACTGGCTTTGATGTTTCTGCAGCTGATGCAACGACAACTGGCTTTACCGAGGAACAGGCTCTCGACAACAACACGCTACGTATCACGGGCTCAATTGCAGCGACAACTGCCGTATCAGTTAATGTAACTGGTATCGTTAACCCCTCAGTAGCTGGCCCAATGTATGCTCGTATTGTCACTTATGATAGCGACACAAATGCGGACACATACCAATCTGACGATTTGGGAAGTGGTGTAGTCGACAGCGGCAGCGTAGCCATGTCGATCACTCCTACAATAGGAGTATCGGGGTCTGTGCTGGAGAGCATGACATTCTGTGTAGCTAAAAACATGATCAGTGCCAACTGTGATCTGACAGATAATCAACCACCAGCTATTAAGCTTGGTGAGGTTGTCGGAGACAACACGGTTTTAAGTACAGATGTAAGCGAAGGCATTATCTATACGCAGATTTCAACCAATGCGGTAAGCGGCGCAGTAGTCAGTCTTAAGAGTGGTGCTACAGGGTGCGGTGGGTTGCGACGGATGGGCGCCCCATCTGCTTGTGATATTGCGCCTGCACAGACTAGCGGTATCTCTCCTGGCGAGGCAAAGTTTGGTGTGAAACTGGTCCCAGCGGCAAACACAGGCTCAAATCCTGGAGGCATACTGCGGGCAATCAATAATTATAATGATTCAACTTTTACACTAAACTACACGGTGGGTGATACGGCCGGGGTGACTGGTGCCTATGGTGACCCGTTCTTCGATACCAATGGCGGGCCGGCTAATGGCAAAAATATGGCACTCACCTTCGGCGCTGCCATTAGTCAGACCACACCCGCAGGTTCGTACTCAACTGACCTTAGTTTGATTGCAACGGGCAGGTTCTGATGTCATCAAACAGGTCGGATTACAGTTCAGCACAATTACGGGGAGCGTGGATAGTGCTAAATCAACCTATCCGAACGGGTATTTATACGATTATGGCTGCTGTAGCGGTGATCGTTTCGCTTTTTGGTCAGGGACTGCCCGCAGAGGCTACCCCAGGTAATTCACCTAACGTGCTCAAGGTTTCGCCAGTACGTAGCGATATTGAAGTTCAGCCAGGCACGAGTAAGGCGGTTCGGACAATAATTACAAATCTTACCAAGGCACCAATTACGGTTCGTCCTGTAGGGAATGATTTCATTGCGGGAGACGAGCGAGGCACCCCGGCCCTTATCTTAGACGGTGATTCATTCGCACCAACCCATAGCTTGAAACGCTTCATGGCTCCGTTGTCTGAGGTGACTATTCCAGCAAGCCAAGACAAGGTAGTGAACGTGGTCATAACAGTGCCGAAAGATGCTCAGGCTGGTGGTTATTTTGGAGCTATTCGCTTTGTGCCGACCACTCCAAATAGCGGCGAACAGGTTAATCTAAGTGGCAGCGTGGCCTCGCTTATGCTACTGAAAGTTCCTGGTGATTTGGTTGAAAAACTCGACCTTACCGATTTTGAGATTCAGCAGAAGAGTAAATCGGGAGCGTACTTTCATAGTCCAGATAATCTGCAGGTCACGGTTCGTTTTGCCAATAAAGGCAACGTACAGGTTGGTCCGTTTGGGAAAGTATCTGTTAAATCAGGCAATGAAGTTGTCTATGAAGCTGATTTCAACACGAAAGATCCGCGGGATATGGCGTTACCCGACGGAGCCCGCCGGTGGGATATTCCGCTAGAGAAGATTGGTACGTTCGGTAAGTATACCGTAAGCGCAACCTTTACCTATGGGCAAAAGAACCAAACGGTTGAGGTTACAAAATCATTCTGGGTAATCCCAACGGGTATTGTTATAGCAGGGATTTTAGTAGTAGCTTTACTCATAGCCGTGTTTATTGGTACTTGGCTGTACTTGCGTCGTCGCAGGTTGCGCGCGCTTCACGGTCACGCTCGCGGGGGTAATGGCTATAAGCGCTATTAGCGATAGTATAATGAATACCAATACTAATGAAGGAGTATACGTGTCAGCAATTCGTTTTACAGCCACACTTCGTAAGCTTGATGCAGCTGAAAAGGTCGGATCGGGAGTTATTGTGGCCTTGCCAAAAGAGGCAAGCCTAGAGCTGCCGTCACGAGGCATGGTTATGATTGAGGGGTCAGTTAATGACGCTCATTTTCGTGCACCGCTAGAGCCGGATGGTCAAGGAAGTCACTGGTTTAAAGTCGATAAAGATATGCGCAGTGTAGTTGGAATAGACGTAGGTGAAGCCGCTACCTTTAATATTGCATCAACCAAACAGTGGCCAGATCCAGAGGTCCCAGACGATCTGCAACGTGCGCTGCAGGCTGATCAAGAGGCGAACGAAATGTGGTCAAAAATCACTCCAATGGCACGATGGGATTGGATTCGTTGGATGGACGCAGTTGTACTAGAAAAAACCCGCAAAGAACGCCCGGAGAAGCTCTGTTCGATGCTTCGTGCAGGAAAGCGGAGGCCATGCTGTTTCAATCGTGCTTACCGCGCCATGCCGCGTGCTGCGGAGTTGCTTTAGTAGCAGGGTAAAACCCCACCTTATTTTAGCCGCTCGAGTGCGCCACGTCGTTTAACAATATTTTTATAATCCCACTGAATAGACTTAGATTTTTTGAGCCAGCGTTTTAGATCCGAAATATTAATCTGTTCTAGGTCTGTGTACCGGATTTCGGCAGCTTTAAAACTGCCCTCTATCTGTAAGGTTGGTTCATCAAATGATTGTCCACTCCAAAGGCTCACGTGCTTAAGCCTCCTGAGGTTTTTGACCAGCGATGTTGACCATCCAGAGAATACCGAACTGATCTGTTAGCATTCCAAAAGTATCTCCCCATGGAGCTTTGGTAAGTGGCTGGGATTGCTGCCCACCTTCGGAGAGTTTGCTGTAGTAGCTACTGAGCTCTGCCTCATTATCACCACTTAGGGAAATACTGATGCTGGTTCCAGAATTGTATGGCATGCCATCGGGAAGATCGGCCGCCATGAGTGTTATACCGTTTTCTGCTACCAGCATACCGTGCATAATCTGATTTGGATCGCCCTGGTTTGCCGCCATGCCGCCTTCTTGAAATGTACTGAGTTCAAGTTTTCCGCCAAACACAGTGTTGTAAAATTCCATAGCTTTTCGAGCATTACCGTTAAACGTAATGTACGGATTAAGTTTTGATTGCATCCCGTTCTCCTTCTTATATAGATTAGTATACTCTCGAAGTAGACTAAATGCCGATCCTCACAATAGGATGGATCTGCGTTACTGCTTTATGTGCCGTTGAAGTGCATCAGGCTTTTCGGTTGTCCAGCCTGCTGGTGGTGCAACAGTAGCCCATGCATGTGGGGCGGTATCAATGTAGTAGTGGCCATTGCCGATGGGTGCCGAAGCGGCGATTGCTTGGTCGAGTCCTACTTGCAAGAATGTAATGATCGGGTACCAGCGTGTCTGCGGCGAGACTGCTCGGCCACGTTCTTCTTTTAGCCAGTCCGGTTTTTTAAACAGTAGATCAAAATTGAACCAAACAACTGGATCATTGGCGTGTTGCAGAAAAAGTATTCTCGTGTCATCTATTGACGGGCTGGTTGCAATAATATCTTCTCGGCTTGATGCAAATACGACCGACTTTCCTGATTTATATTTTGGTTGCCATTCTGGTGACCCGGGGTCTCTAGAATCTGTTATATTTCGCCATAGGTCCGTATCGTTAGGTGTTCCTGTAAACAATGCTCCGTCTACTGAGCGCCGAATATCATTTACACTGCTAAACGCTTCTTGCCCACCAAACGAACCAAGGCTAAGGCCGTACACGACTAGCTTCGGTCTGTTGCTTTGCGGTAGTGATTGCCATTCTTCAAAAACGGTATCGTAGAGTACGCGACCAGCTTCTTTGGCTCGATCTTGATCAACTAAAAATGATATCCAACTTGGTAAATAAGAATACTGCTGCGAGACTATAGCGCTACTTCCGCCGTACATATATTCTAACGAATCGGATGCAGTTGGGTCGATCCAGCCCGTGCCAGTTGCGGTTGCGATAACCAATATGTCTCTATTGAATGCACCGGTTCGTTTCAATTCAGCTAAGGCAAGGTCAGCACGAGCTTGTGCAGTGTCCGCTGAGGCTACTCCAGCATATACACGAATAGGGTCCGCAGCAGGAGTGCCGCTGTACTGGCTAATCTGTTCTTGGGTTGGGCCCTTGCCAAGAAAAGCCCTTCCTTGAAATCCTACCGTATCCCAAGCTATAAACGATCCGGGGCCACCGGAGCGGTTTGCGCTTAGTGGCTTGGCTGCTCCTTCAGGAGTAGTTGCATCTCTGATGCCAAACGCCGAGTCAGCTACGTGTAAGAATGCACTGAATAGAATACCGCTAACTGCCAGGTATACGATGAATCCGCTACTCAGAAGTGCTAGAAATACACCTAACCTTGCGGGCATTCGCTTTGAATACAGTCGAGCTATCTTCAGGCACATTTCTCGTATCATTCTGCCAAGATAGAAAAAGATCACGGAGACTATCGTAGTGCTAAGCACTATCAACAGTGAGTGGGTAAGCCCGATTTCTTCCACGCCCAGGAGTCGTCTGACTTGATTCTGCCACACCCTGCCTGCTAATAGGGCTCCAAGTATCAGCAGAGGAGCGGCAACCTTGAGCAGTCTCCACGATACTTGCTTAGTCTTGTGGCTGAGTTCACTCTGAATAAACCATCTATAGAGCGAGCTACAACCAAGACCTACGCCATATCCGATTACCAAGCCAAGACCACTAATAAAACCCTGAATAAACCATGGTCTCGGCAGTAGCGAGGGCAAAACGGAACAAAGAACTGCTCCAATAGCAAAGATAGTTCCGAGAAAACTGGGCTTCCAATTTTTAGGAGCCTCTTGTTTAATTGACGTGTTTTTTGTGCGCACAACTAGCCTAACTTTTTATAGAGGTATGTAATAAGTGAAGTTGCAATTGTCATGGCTGCTATGACAATAATCAGGCCAATGAAACCACTAATCTGGACGTGTTGGCCAAAAAGTACTTCAATTGCTGCAAGAAAAACAAATTTTGAAAAAAACATGACCAACCAGACGCTAAACGCCATAGCTACCGCATTCGTTTTTTTACCAGCTTGTTTAAATTGAGAGACTACCCAGTCTTTGCACGCAAATGTAGCATAGGTTAGCGCCTGCAGTACCACCGCCACCCCGAATGTAGTTGAATACGACCGTGTATATAAAATATCCGTGTAATCGTTAAAGAATCCGAGTACAACTGAGTAGACGAGAACTCCCAGAACCATTTCACATAGCAACTTTTGCCTGTTTGTCATAGGCTACAGTATATACAGTCATAGGTTATAGGCAAAACTTCATGTTTGGGGTGATAAGCGAGTTTTCTGCTTAGCTTGCTCTAGCATTTTCCTTGAGCATCTTTACTGCGTCTTTTAGTGAGCCAGCCGGAGTGATCGTGCCGCTATTTACGAACAGAATTTGATCAGCACCCTCAATGGTGTTTAGCCGGTGTGCAATCACTACGATGGTCGTTTCTTTCGGTAAGCTCTTAATAATGTCATCGAGTAGTTTTTCTGTGATGGTATCAACATTGGCTGTTGCCTCATCAAGAATAATTAGTTCTGGATG
The DNA here is from genome assembly GCA_964397855.1 of uncultured Candidatus Saccharibacteria bacterium. Classification (GTDB taxonomy): domain Bacteria; phylum Patescibacteriota; class Saccharimonadia; order Saccharimonadales; family UBA7683; genus UBA7683. Next base: position 113,625 of record CAYNKQ010000001.1, read on the forward strand.
ACGCAGCGCTGCACTAACAGCAGCCCCGTGTACAGCTTGCACTAAAGCTGCAGTAGAGCTACATACATTAATATATGTAGGTAAAACTACTGGCTGAAGTGGTGCGACTGCTGACAACGCCCAGGCCACGCCAGTTCATTTCACTAACTGTAACGGTGCCATCTCCATTAACGCTTTCAATGTAGACAACGTGATTGCCTTGCTGGCCAATAGCACCTACACGTGGCGCACTACCTGTTGCAAAACCCTGAGCGGCTGCGCTTGATACCCATGCACTGGCATTTCCCAGTCGGTTCGGTAGATCGGGCCGTCGGCTTTTCGCGTACCAAGTACAATAGCCAGCGGCATAGGTGTTGCCGGCAGAGCTGCCTCTGGGCTGTGCACTTGTAGTGCTACTTTGTCCAGATGAAATTTGTGGTGTTATCACAGTTGGTGCAACCACGGGTAGCGCGCGTTCGGCGAGCTGCTCTTCGGGTGTCGGAATGGTTATTACGTCACCAACATTAATTGTGTCTGGTTGAGCAATTTGCGTATTTTTCGCGAATAAACGAGTCCACTGAGTTTGGTTTGCCTCAGCGATCTTTGTTAACGTGTCACCGGCTACAACTGTGTACTGAACCGGAGCAGGTATTATTGGGGCGGCTGCTTCGACTTTCTGTTCTTCTTTTGGCTCTGGTTTAACTTCAGCTTCAACCTTCTTCTTCTGAGTGGTTGAATTGTCGGTTAACTTTATTGTTTCGTAATGAAAGGGGTCTTCTGTAATAGCAAGCTGCTTTGTTGAAAGCGCACTGACATTACCTGTTGATATAAATGCGAGCGCGCAAAATAACAGTCCCACCTTAAAAGCGGTGCTGATCATGGTTTGTTTCCTCCTAGTAAATGGATACGTTCATAATTAAAATGTAGGATTCGGTCGCTTGACGGTGCCTACGAACGTGTCTTTGATTGGTGTTTCAAGGGCACAAGGGTCAATACTACACGACAATATTCACAAGTCAACGTTCGAAGATTTTGTCTTGGCGCTATATATAGCGTGACAGAGGGGATTCGACGCTACTGATAGAATGTAAATATAACAACGTAAGCGTAATAAGCGGGTGGAAATGCACGACAGAAATTGCGTACTCTTAATTTTTATGTTAAAATAGTATATTATGTCACGAACCGAAGGCGAAATCGCGTACAGTGGTCAGCTGTTTCAAATACTACACCACCCAATAGAAGGTCGCGCAAGGCCATATGAGATTGTTCACAGAATTGGGTCAACTACCGTCTTGCCTATACTTTATGATCGACACGGCAGAGCTTCGGTTCTCACGATCGAAAATACGCGACCGCACTATGGTACTTCACAAGAACTTCCTGGAGGCAACGAGAACTACTTTTTACAACCAGGCGACACTGGGCCAACAACAGTGCCTAACCCACTTTGTACGGGCCTGAAAGAACTTCACGAAGAAACGGGCTATGTTCAGGATGATCCAGGGGTGCTACCCGAACTCTACAGACTAAAAAACAGCAGTAGTACTATTGTGTACGATCGGCATCTGTTGGTTGTGAGGGGTCTGCTCTATGTTGCTGGCGAAGCAAAAAATCCACGGGAGCAGATTACGCTCAGGCCTACTGCAATCAAGGATTACTTAGAGCCGATATTCGAGCTCGAAAGACCAGAGCTACAGCCCGAGATTTCAATAGCACTTGCCCGAGCGGCTATGCAGCATGGAAGAGATGCCGTGCTTGGTTGGCTCGAGACCGGTGAAGGTGTCGAGCATATACAGAAAAGCTTCTTCCCTGATCTTGAAGCTGTCGACATCAGCGGCGCTTAGAGCTAAGCGATGGTATACTACTAAGTAGTAGCAATACCGTACTTATCTTTGCTGCGAAAGGAACTAGTCACCATGAAGTTTATTAAGACCGTTTCAGCTCACTGCGATCTCTTCTGTGGAGTGTATGATCCTGCACAGGCCCGTATAGAAGCACAAGCTGTCTACAACGCAGTACACAAATACAATGAGTCTGATGACGAAGTGTTTCGCCAACGTTGTGTCATTATAAAAGAAGAACGAGCTCAACTTACCAAAGAGCATTTGTGGGTACTTTGGACTGATTACTTTAAAGAACCACATGTAGAAAAGTTTCCTGAGCTACATGATCTTTTCTGGCGCGCGACTAAGGCTGCGGGCGAAGCTAAAAAGTCTATGCACGAGGAAGATGCCCAAAAGCTCATTGATCTTGTAGACGAAGTTGGCTACCTATTTGCTAAAACCAAAGAAGGCTACAACTACGAAGCTGTAGTTAACAACTTGAAGTAATGCGCTGGCCGCTGTTCGTACGTCGAGTTGAGGGCCACAGTATGTTGCCAACTTTAGAGCCAGGTAAGATTGTTGTTGCCTCAGGGCTTCTAAAAGTTACCGTCGGTAAGATTGTCATTGCGCGGCACCAGGGTGGGGAAATTGTTAAAAGGGTTGCATCTATCCAACCAGAAGTTGTTGAACTAACGGGTGACAATAGTAGTTCTTCACATAATGCACAAGTCAGCCCGACAGCAGTTATTGGAGTGGTTTTATAGTTTTGGTTTCTAGAAGTATATTCTCAGGCAGCTCTCAGCTCAAGAGAGGTACTATACACGTATGAGAATACTCGTTGTAGAAGATGAACATAAAATTGCCAATTCTATAAAGAAAGGGCTAGAAACACAGCGTTACGCGGTTGACGTTGCGTATGAGGGCGAAACTGGCTTAGCTATGGCAGTTGATGAGCCCTACGATCTTATTATATTGGACAGAATGCTTCCTGGATTAGATGGAATAGAAATACTGCGACAAGTTCGCGAAAAAAATATTCACACACCAGTACTGTTTCTCACCGCAAAAGATAAAGTACTCGATAGGGCTACCGGACTTAACGCTGGCGCAGACGACTACTTGGTGAAACCATTTGCATTTGTTGAGCTAATTGCACGAGTTCGTGCGCTACTGCGTCGACCGGCCACAGCTCAGTCGACAGTCCTGAGTTACCAGGATCTTAAGTTAGACCCAGAGGCCTCGCTTGTCACACGTGGCGAAACCGTCATTGACCTTAGCCAAAAAGAATTTGCATTACTAGAGTACTTTATGAATAATCCAGATCGTCCGCTCAGCAAAGATTTGCTTATTGAGCATGTCTGGAACTATGACGCTGATATCTTGCCCAACACCGTGGAGGTCTATATTGGCTACTTGCGTACTAAGATTGACAAGCGGTTTCGTGAAAGCCCAGACTTAATCCATACAAAACGAGGGTTCGGTTATATATTTGGGGTAAAAGCATAGTGTTTCACAAGACTTCCCTCAGACTTACCGCAATGTATTTGGCTATTGTTATGGCAATTAGCCTTTCTTTTAGCTTGACGCTGTACAATCTCTCAATGAGAGAGTTCGACCGCGGGTTTCGTCGTCAAGATGAGCTGATTGGTCGTATTCCAGTTGATGGATTCTTCCCGCCAAATTTTCAACGTAGATTTATTCAGAGTCGCGAGACGGCAGCCGAAGAAGCCAAGGCAAGAATTTTAAGTGAGCTAATATTGGCAAACGTTGCAATCCTAATGCTAGGCGGTGGTCTAAGCTACTTCTTGGCTAGAAGGACGCTTGAGCCTATCGAAGAAGCTCACCAGTCACTGGAACGCTTCACTGCTGACGCGAGTCACGAGCTCAGAACGCCAATTGCGGCAATGCGCTCGGAAGTAGAAGTTGCATTGATGCACCCAAAATTGAAAGTCGCAGAAGCTAAAGAAGTTTTACAAAGCAACTTAGAAGAACTCGACCGTCTTACGCAGTTGACAAGTGGTCTATTGAGCCTTGCTCGGTTAGAAGATGACACACTAGATGTTAAGAATCAGGCCGTTGAGCCAATTCTAAAAACCGCGGTAGAAAAAGTCAGCGCTACTTCAAAGCAGAAGAATATTTCGTTCGCAGTGGAGGTGAGCGGCGATAAGCTTTCGGCTAAAGCCGACAAGGCTAGTTTGCTTGAATCGTTGGTTATTCTTCTAGATAACGCCATTAAATATAGTCCGGCGGGCTCTACGGTTGAGATAAAAGCTCGCAGGAAGAAGGACAGAGTTGTTATTAGTGTTATCGACCACGGTCGAGGTATTAAGCCGAAAGACCTTCCGTATGTGTTTGATAGGTTTTATAGAGCGGATATCTCACGTTCACGGCAGGAAACGTCTGGACATGGCCTTGGCCTTGCTATTGCCAAACAACTGGTTGAACGTCAAGGCGCGAATATTTCACTTACAAGTACGCTTGGTCAGTCAACTATGGCCACCATAACACTAAGTTCGTAACCCATTCAGCCAACTCAACAAGTTCTGGGTTTGTAGACAGTATTCTTCGCAGCTTCCTTTATTAATTTTGTCTTTTTGACGGACACAGTCTTTGATGAATAGGCGAGGCAGCTGAGCCGCATCGAGAGGCGTTATTTTTAAATGCTTTAACTACGTACATTTCTCAGCGGTAGCTCAGCATCAAGATCTATACTTCCTACTAGTTTATAAGAATGTAGAAGAAAGGAATGTAGATGAACGTTGTTTCAAGAGGAGTAAGAAATGCGTTTCGCAACGTGATTCGTTCGGGGTCAATTACGCTAATTTTAGGTTTAAGCATTGGGCTGAGTTTAACAATGTTGCTAGCGCATCAGGCGGTAGATAATAAAATAGCATCGGTCAAAAGTTCAATTGGTAACACGATTACGATCTCACCAGCTGGTGCACGTGGATTTGAAGGTGGTGGTGAGCCGCTAACAATTCAACAGCTTGCAGAAGTTGCGACAACCGAGAATGTTTCCAGCGTGATTCAATCGCTTAGCGACAGGCTCACAACAGAAAATACATCGCTAGTCTCAGCTATTGATGCCGGTACACTCGGCAATCGTGGTGCTGGAAACTCTGGGGTTGGTTTCCAGGCACCGCCAGCCATGGATCGTTCTGATATGAATGGCAGCTCTGCTGGCTCAGGTCAACAGGTCTCTCGTACATTTACACCTCCAGTCACCATAACGGGCGTCGATAGTCTCTCTGATGCTTCGGTATACGGCGGAGGCACAGTAACCTACAGTAGCGGAGAGGCTCTTGACCCTACGAAAGATGAAGATGTAGCAGTCGTTGGCAAGGCCTTGGCTGAAAAGAACTCGCTTACTATTGGTTCTACGTTTAAGGCGTATGGTACAGACGTTACGGTTGCTGGAATTTATGATACCGGCAGCGTGTTTTCTAATAACGGGCTGATTGTACCACTAGCAGCTCTTCAGAGACTCTCTGGTCAGCCAGCAAGTGTGACAAGCGCGACAGTAACCGTGAACTCGATTGATAATGTTGAAAACGCAGTTAATTCTATTCAGACAGTACTTGGCGAAGCGGCTGATGTGGTGAGCCAAGTTGATAGCGCAGAGTCTGCGGTTGAGCCGCTTGAGAATATTAAGAAAATCTCTGTTTTCAGCCTTGTTGGTTCAGTGGTTGCAGGAGCCACGATAATTCTTCTTACTATGGTAATGATTGTGCGTGAACGCAGAAGAGAAGTTGGAGTGCTTAAAGCAATTGGTGCTTCAAATACAAAAGTTGTTGTACAGTTTGTTGTTGAAGCTCTAGCATTAACTCTTGCTGGAGCCATTATTGGCATAGTCATGGGGTTCTTTGCGGCTCAGCCAATCACAAAAATGCTTGTCAGTAGCAGCGCAAACTCTAGTACACAAAACAACACTGGCCCTGGCCAAGGTGGCCCGGGTGGAATGAGTCGGCGACGAGGTTTGAGGTCTATCGAAACAAATATTCAAGACGTAACTGCTATTGTTGACATCCGAACCGTGCTATACGGACTTGGTGCAGCCATGGTAATAGCCTTTGTCGGCAGCCTTGTTCCCGCGCTACTAATTTCTAAAGTTCGACCAGCAGAAGTAATGAGAGCAGAATAGGAGATTCATGTTAAAAGTATCAAATCTTACAAAAACGTTTAGTTCCAGCGGGGGAACGGTGACAGCTGTCAGGGATATAAGCTTTGTAGTGCCAGAAGGCTCGTTCGCATCAATAATTGGCAAAAGTGGATCAGGTAAAAGCACGTTGCTTGCAATTCTCGGTGCACTTGATAAGCCCACCAGTGGAAAAATTGAAGTCGATGGTAAAGACATCACCAAACTTCGCGACCTCGGGCTGGCTTCGTATCGCAGTCAAAAGATCGGCTTTGTGTTCCAAAATTATAACCTTATACCCAATCTTACTGCACTAGAAAACGTTATGTTGCCAATGGAGTTTGCTCGAACCAAGGTGGGCGGCCGTAGGCAGCGTGCAGCAGAGCTGCTTCGTCAAGTTGGGCTTACAGCGGAGAAGCATTTACGTCGGCCAGGAAAACTGTCTGGTGGCGAACAGCAGCGCGTAGCTATTGCTCGTGCACTCGCTAATAAACCAAGCCTCATACTGGCGGACGAACCTACCGGAAACCTCGATAGTCAAACAGGAAAAATGATCTTTGATCTTTTACACAACCTGGCTAAAACTGAAAATACAACTATTATTGCCGTTACTCACGATCTTTCAATTGCAGGTAAAACTGACGTAACCTTTACACTCAAGGATGGCAAGATCACTAGTAGTGAGAAGCAACGAAACCTTAGTTAGTGATTGATAGTCAGTGAACCATCTGCTGATGAATTGTGGTGCCCATGGCTAACTTCTGGTATTTGTTCATTGGTATCAAAGTGAACTGGCGACGTCGGTAAATCGGCTGTTGAAACAGGAGTAGCGTTGGTGTCAACTGCTGCCTCGGTTTGCGGCACTACAACCAAATCCTTAAGTGAGGTGTGCTGGGGAATCTGCTGGCCAGTTGGGGAGATATTTTCCAAAGGTTTGGCGATCGGGACTGGTTGCTCTGTTATTCCGTACCTTCCAACCATTTCTGGTAGAGTTGTGTGGTGTTCTGGGCTAGAAGCTTCAAGTGGCTGGAACTGTGGTTCTGGCTGCTGAGGAAAGGGCGCTGGCTGAGGCATTATTGGTGTGACTGGCTCGGGCAAAGGTGTCGACGTAGAGGGAAGTACTGGAGCTACGTAGTTTTCTACTGAAAGCGGGTCAGAATAATAATTGTTTTGTCGTTTTTTACGCCAAATCATAAAGGCCACGAACCCACCACCGGCCAAGATGATTGGCAGAAGAATCAGGAGTATAGCCGGTGATGTCTTCTTCGCTGTAACTGCGGTTACTTTCGGCGCAGCTGATTGCTCGGTAAGTGCTAGACTGACGCGTTGGATCGGTGTATCATCGCCTTCCGGTAGGGTAACTGTGGCGTCTGTTTCTTGGGAAAGCTCATCTTTTTGTGCAAATATTGTTACATCGCCTTCCGGCAGCTCTAGTGTGGTTTCGCCGTTTTCGTCAGTGTTTTGAATAATTTCATCAACTGTAATGGTTGCATCTACAACCGGTGCTTCATCTTTGTCGGTGACTTTGATTACAACTGCAATTGGCTTGGTTGTGAACTCACTGTCAACGGTTACGGGACCACTCCCGTCGTCGGCGGTTACGCGAATGTAGTATGCTGTGCCAGCTCGAAGTTTCTGGGCGTCGATCTCCATAGTATGCTGGGTGGTGGCTTCTGCGGAAATTTGTTCAGTGGAAAGGTCGTCTGGGTTTGTCCCAAAGTTTATTTTGCTTGGGGTGGGTTTTGTTGTATTCCAAGACAAGGACGCCCCTCTGTAGCGCAGATTAGTAATAGTGAAGTCGGTTAGCTGTAGTCCGGTCTCAGAAGTTGGTGATTCCCCTGGGTCTTCCGGAGTGCTTCGGCTACTACCGCCACTCGGTGTTCGGGGTTTTGAAGGAGTTGGTGTAGTGGGGGTGGTAGACTTTGGAGCTGTTGGTTTTGTTGGAGTGGTAGGTTTTGTTGGCGGAGTCACGGGTGGAGTAACAGGGGGGACAACAGGAGGGGTGACGGGTGGTGTTACCACCGGATTACTCACAGCAAAATCTGCTCTACCGACAGTAAAGCTGACATTATTTTTTGGGTAATTAATGATCTTACTCTCGGTACCTGGTCTGAATCCCCAGCTACCCGCTGCTGTTGCTTTGAATCGAATAGTTGCAAAATGGAAGTCACCGGCAGTTGTGGTGTTGCGTGTACTTTCCATGTAAATCTTGCCTTCAGCCCCTGGTGTATGTTTTGTGGTAGTGTTTTGATTAGGAAAATCTGCGCCTCGCTGAATGCTCAAAACTTGCAGTCCCCTGCCGTTGTAGTAAAGGTTCACAAAAGCAGCGTTGATAGGGCTCGGGCTGCTTACTCTAACGAGTGCGTTAAATTCTTGGCCAACTGTGTAGCCCGCGGACGAAGGAGTGATGTATATTCGGCCACCGCTTGCGGCCTGTACGGAACTCTGGGCATCAGCAAAGTAGATCCCGCCGCCAAGCACTGCGATCATACAGAGCACTAATATTTTGTGTACGAATTGTTTCATGTTTATATCAACTAGTTTACACCTTATAGTATAGCAAATTTGATATCAGTATGTCCTTATGTCTGGCTGTGGCATAATAGAATCATGCAAACGCCATTCCAAAATCTTAAAGTGCAGGTTGTCAGACGCAGTAGCAGCCCTGTTAATGATGTGAAGCCAAAGGTTAAATCAGATGGCTTTCATAAATTATCGGTGAAAATAGCCAATAAACTAGGTAGCTCAACGGCATTTTACTTGGCGGTTATAGTGATACTTGCCTGGGTGGTAAGTGGTCCACTATTTAATTTTTCTGATACGTGGCAGTTGGTTATAAACACTGGCACAACTATAATTACATTTCTCATGGTGTTCGTTATTCAAAATACGCAGAACAGAGACGGCAAAGCCATGCAGCTCAAGCTTGACGAGCTCATCAGTAAAACAACCGGGGCCCGTAACGAGTTTGTTGATGTTGAGGATCTGAGCGATGCTGAGATAGATGTGCTGCAGGAACAATTTCGTAAGATTCACCAAAAGATCCAAGACAAGAAAAATAAATAGTTTAGGTTAGATATTATTGATTCGACTGGGCTTTAAACTTTTCAATAGCTTCTTTGTAGAATGGCTGAAACTTTGGTCCTACGCAGTCAATTTGAAGTTCGTTGAGAGCGGCCTCTTCGCTGCCAAGCACCTTTGCTCGTTCGCGGGCACCAGCGACATTCTGACAGTAACGATCTCTAGAAGCAGAGTAGAAGCTTCGATCGAACGAATCTGTGCTAGTCAGCACTACGATCGTTACAAAGAACAATATGTTAAGTAAAACTGAAGCAACAGCGATGCTCTTGAAGATATCGCTCTGAACGACTTTATGTACTCTTTGTGTAAATTTCTTAGTAGGGGTTTTCTTGTTTGTGGCCATAGTAGTACTGTAGCATAAGCATAATAATTCTTACAATATTTTACTACCTATGGTGTAGTTTATCATTGCACTTACGCTATCAAGAGCGTACAATAAGTGGTGTTAACAATTCGACCTATGTTACAACGGAAGTTGGTGACCTGTTCTTCGTTAAAAGCTGCGAAGGGCGCGAATTCCAACACTGTGCCGCAACGGTGAATCCTCTCAAGCTTTATGCAGCAGGGGAAAGTCCGATACGTTTGTAGCGACTAGTAGGTCTCCCGAGCAGGAGGAAATAAAAAGATCAAAAATTAAAGGGTTTGTCTTTTTTGAAACTTCTGCCTGGATAATACCAAAAGCAGGAGTTTTTTAATGAGGAAGGTAATTGAAGGAAGTTGGGTGGGCCAACGGTCTCAACTTGAGACTGCTGAATTTCAGGTTGGGCCAGAAGACTTTGGCGCCATTGGTGCAGCCTGCGAACAATTGCTTCAAGCTAACCTTGCTCAAACTGCCTACTTTGCGAACGATATTCTGATGCATGGTTCGGTCCGACCAGAAACAAGGCAGCGTGTTTCTAACGAGCTTGTTGGTGTGGCGATTGAAAAACTTGGCAAGCCATTTTGTGTTGAACTAGAGTATAAAAATAGCCTCAACGGATTGGTTGCAGAAAACGGCGAAACCCTTCGAAGCCTTAATGAACGTGGTCTCAGCAGGGCTATTGAAGAACAGTCGAAAGACCCAAGGCTGGCATTTATGGTAGAGCGACGTAGAGCAGATATTGCGTTACTTGATTTTATTGAAAACAAATTACCAGTTGGAAGTAGTGTTGTAGTGGCGTCTGCCTGCCCAGATGCTAACGACCTCCAGATACCTATACAAGTTTTGGAAGATGCCCACTATCAACCAGAGCTTGATCAGGCTATGGTTTGGATAGTTACAAAAAATGAGACAGGCGTCACGTTTAAAACCATAAATCTATTCCATGCGAATCCTGAAATTCTTGCCCAAACGATTGCTACCGCGACCTCTCGGCCAGTTGCTGTTGACTCTCGTGAGCGCACGCCTTGGAGCAGAACAGTGGTTGAAGGCTCTGCCGACCAACTTGAGAATACAATTATTGAAACATTTGACCAAGTTCTAACAACACTTAGGGGCCAAGAAACATTTCACGGCTTAACAAGCGTGGAACGCGGGACTTCAGCGGCAGTTAGTTCCGAGGATCTTACTAGCGATAAACAATTTATCAAAATGCTTCAGGCAACTGAGAACATTCTGGAAAGCGTCGCAATGAGTATCACCGGTGAACGTTCTGTTATCCCAAATAATTACTTGCAAAAAATACTAACCATAAAAAAAGCCAATGGCAGCTTTGAGCTTGAAGGTGAAAAACGCAGAGCAGTCACAAAGCTGCTAAACAATGCCACAACCATAGAGGAGTCTATGATTGCATATCAAGTGGTGCACACTGCCGCTTGTTCAGGGCTTTGGGCCACCATTGATCAGCTCTATCATCAGCAAGGTGGCAAGCAGCAAATGGAATTTAACGGCGGCGATTCAGGTGTTGCAATTGGTGGGCTTAGCAATCTTGAATCAAGCAGAAGTTCAGGTCGCGTAGAATACGGCTGCCCTGGAGATAGTGCGCCGAGTAGTGAAACAAAAAGTATTTTTGATATGAATCAATCGGAAATTGCCTCCACGATATTTGGTCGCAAAGTTATTCAAACTAACTGTCCTAAGTGTGACACAAAAGGGGTAGAGGCTGTTGTTGAACACGGAACCATCACTTGCGGAACCTGTAATGCCTGTGTTGACGTGTGTACGGGTAGGACTCTGCGTAACGCTCGATTTCGAAAACGTGCTGCAAAGGTGGCTAAGAAAGCTTGGACGTTGTTTGGCTCTGTTAAAAAACCAAAAAAAGAACCAACGTTTAAACTTTTTGATTTTTCAAAAGTAAAACAATCTAAGCATACCCAAAAAATCCAAAAACGTGAGACAATAAAGGCTGCATGAAGATAGGACTATTCGCCGGAACTTTCGATCCAATCCATAATGGGCATCTTGCGTTTGCACAAAAGGCCGTACAAGAAGCTGAGCTCGATAAAGTTGTTATAGTTGCTGAAAAGAACCCTTACCGTAAAAAGCCACATGCCCAATGGGATCATCGCCAATCAATGATTGAGCATGCTACTGAATCCGACACATTTGCCGACCATGATTACGAGTTTTCAAATCAGTTAGCCCACAAACACACCATGATAGATTTTCTGAATGTTGCTCAAAAACATTACGGTAATGAGCATGAATTTTGGTTTTTGGTAGGTGCAGATACATTTGAACATATGCATAAGTGGCGTGATGTTGCTGCAACCCATGTCTATGGTGGTTTCGTGGTTGCTCTGAGGGACGAACAGACTATGGAATGGCTTGAATCAAAGATCAAGACTCTCAAAGATATCGGTATGCACGTTCAGTATAAAGTAGTGCCTAACATGTACGGATCAATAAGTTCAAGCAAGGTTCGTACTCAGGTACAAAATGGCGGGATTGTTTCTGACATTTCACCAGCCGTCGCTAGTTATATGCAGGCCCACAAACTCTATATTTAGTTGCGTAGCATCTGAGTAAAATGCTTATGATATACTAACTCTGTGCTTGCAATACAAACATATTCACTCCTCGTTGTCGGGGCATTTTTAATAGTAGGCTACTTAGTCGTACGCTTACCGTTGCTGAGTCGAGCCTATCTACCTGGTTCGCTTATTGCTGGTGCCCTGCTACTGCTTGTTAGTCCGCAAATTGCTGGTCAGTACTTTCCGGATTGGCAACTCAACGCACACTTTTATGAATTCTGGCGGATGCTGCCCAAACAGCTGATTAACATTGTCTTCGCCAGTCTCTTTCTGGCTAGGCCACTTTTTCCAATGAAAAAGATGTGGAGCATGGCAGGGCCGCAAGTGGCCTTTGGGCAGATGTTGGCTTGGGGTCAGTATGCACTCGGTGGAATAGTAACGCTGTTGATACTAATTCCATTCTTCAAGGCTAGGGATATTACAGCTGCATTAATCGAAGTTAGTTTTGAGGGTGGTCACGGTACTGTTTCTGGCATGGCACCAGTTTTTAATAACCTTGGTTTCCAAGATGGTCAAGAAGTTGCGCTGGGCTTGGCAACGCTCAGTCTCTGCACGGCGCTAGTTAGTGGAGTGTTGCTTGTAGGCTGGGGGCGACGTCGAGGTCATATTAAAGCGGTCTACAAGACGAATCTTCGGGAGCGAATATATCACCGGAGAATCATCCATGAACTTAACAAAAAGGGAGTCAAGCTCCGCGAGCATCTAACACCCAAGTGGGTGTTTAGTCACGTTGTTCTGATTGGCTTGAGTGTTCTGATTGGCTGGTTTATTTACCAAGGCTTGTTGCTTGTTGAAGTAAATACTTGGGGCAAGCATAACGTAACAGCACTACGTTACGTGCCGTTCTTCCCGTTTTGTATGTTTGGGGGAATGATCGCACAGATTATTTGGTCTAAGCTTGGGCTCTCTACTTCTCGGCCACTAGTAGAGCTCCTAAGCAGTATTGCGCTGAGTATTCTTATTGCAACCGCGGTTGCAACGATGTCGATTAATGCGATTGGTCATAATATTGGAATATTCTTGGTGCTTGCAGTGACTGGCATAGTTTGGATACTATTTGGCTTTACGGTGCTTGCACGTCATATGTTTAAAAAGCACTGGTTCCAAAATGGAATTGTTAATGCAGCCCAGAGTATGGGGATGACGGCTACGGGCCTGCTGTTCTTGCATATGGTAGATCCAGATGACAAGACTAACTCAGCAGAAAGCTTTGGTTTTAAGCAGCTGATGTTTGAGCCGTTCGTTGGTGGTGGCATTGTAACTGCACTTTCAATGCCAGCAATTATTGCTATAGGCTTGCCCATGTTCACTGCAATTGCTGCTGGAATCTGTGCGTTTTGGATGGTTATTGGTGTTACGTACTTTGGTCGTAAATAGAAAGCTAAAAGTCCTAAGCGGATTCTTCGGAGTAGTGAGTTTCAAGGTAGTGCAAATGTTTTTCGCGGAACTTGTTGAACTCAGATTTCTTAAGCCCAGATCGTTTCATGAAAGTACTGATTTTTTCCGAGCCAATAAAGTGTGGCATCATAACGTAAGCTGCGCCATTTGAGTACAGGTGTGCAGCTTGTCGGGCGGTGTCTGCGGATCCTACAAAAACTGCACCCGGGTTGTTAGCCTTGAGCCAACTTGCTAGAAATTCGTTTGTCGCAAAGTCACTAATTGTTGATACAACCAGTTTGCTTGTGTCAAGATTTAGTTCTTCTATCAGCTCAGCATCTGTTGCGTCACCATACATGAAATTAACGTGCTGTCGTTCAATAAGTTCAACAGCGTCTGGATCATAATCAACGACTACAAAGCGTTTCTTCATAGAACGAAAAGTGCGTATAAATTCTGCCCCGCCTTTACGATAGCCAAAGAGCACAATCGGGTAGCGTTGAAGCGCAGTTTTCTGTTCAAGCTTTGTGACTTTACGCTCAAACAAGCGAAGGCGTTTTTCTAGCAAGGTATATAGTTCGTCGTCATACTTTATGAGATAGGCTGAACCAGCAAAAGTGATTAAAGCAGTTAGGCTGATTACTGCTTGAACTGGTTTACCGACAAAGTTTCCGTGTAGTGCAGCGACTACAAACACCAAAGAGAACTCGCTGATCTGACTCATAGCAATTGCCGCCTTAAAGCTCGCCCGTTTTGTATAACCTAAAATGCCAAGAGTGATAAGAGTTATCAGCGGCTTTACAATAAAAACGAGTAACGAAAATATCACCGCGGCAACAATCGTTCCTCTGAGCTGGTGGGGAGCGAGTGTGTGCCCGAGAGTGATAAAGAAGATAATAATAAAGAAGTCACGAAGTGGCTTGAGGCGGGTTGTTATCTCGTGACTTACGGGTAGTCCAGCAAGGCTAATTCCTGCAAACAATGCACCAACTTCAATTGAAAAACCTATTTTGGCAAACAATGTTGCGATTCCAAGCGCCCAGCCAATAGAAACAACAAGCAGCAGTTCTTTAGAAGATTGAAGTATTCTAGCTAAGCGGGGTAATATATATCTACTGATGAGGTAGAGTAGCACGGTTACGAGTAGCCCCCGTCCAACTAATAGGCCAAGACTTATTAAAGAGCCGCCCTCTGCTTTGCCAGACAGTACGATCTTTCCTACGGTTGCCACTACGTCTTGTAGTAGTAGGACGCCAATTGCGATCTGAGCATACAATCTGCCGGTTTCTTTTTTATCATGCACGAGCGTAACAATAATAATTGTGCTACTCAGCGCTAAACACAGGCCGATAATTAGCGATTCTAGTCGTCCGAAATTAAGTAGCTGTGCAGCAATAGCGCCAACTGCTGTCATAAATCCAACTTGCGCTAAAGTTGTTGTAAACACGACCTTACCGAGACGTGAAACAATTTTGAGGCTGAGTTCTAAGCCAACAATAAATAGCAACAGGGCAACACCAAGCGTGCTGAGCACCTCAAAGCCACTTTCATCACGAATAATATTAAACAATGCTGGTCCCGCCAGTACGCCAGTGATGATATGTCCAATAATCAGCGGCTGCTTAAGCGTGCGCATGATGATTGCAATACCAGCACCAAGCCCTACTACAAGGCTCAGTTGCGTAAAAAAATCTAATCCATGCATGTTTGTTTCCTCTTAATTTAAGGTAAATTATGACACAAACTACTTATGTTTGTCCACAGTGGAGTAGTTAGTAAGGTAAACAAAAAGCAAAGACCATTCCTTCGCCGCTGCAAATTTAATAATTCTCGCAACGCGAGACAGCTAATCCACCCATTCACTACTCACCCGAATACTTAACGACTGGATCCTCAGTCAAGTTGAGGATGACAGAGGCAGGAGATTGATTATTGAATGGCTGGATCCCGTACCCGCCTGTCTGGCCGACAGGACGGGCAGGTCAAGTCCAGGATGAGACCAGAAAGAAGGCGCCTATTCAGCCTTTGCTGCGGGAGGAGTTCCACCAGCTTTCGTAATGGCTTCGTTAAGAACCTTTGTAAACGCTTCGAGGTTGGCAGGGTTTTCAATCTTGTTGCCATTAAGAATAAAAGTTGGTGTGCCAGTAATATTAAACTGCTTGGCGCTTGAAACATCACGGTTAATACGATCAGCTACAGACTCGCTAACATAATCAGCTTTAAATTTGACCATATCGAGACCAAGCGCTTTTGCGTAGTCTTCAAAAAGAGCCTGTTGGTTTGCCGAAGCTTGACCCCAGTAATTCTGTGATTCGTAGAGCTTGTCGTGCATTTCAAAGAACTTACCTTGGTTACCGGCAGCTTCTGCGGCACGTGCTGCAGAAAACGCGTTCGGGTGAATGCTAATAATTGGGTAGTGTCTGAATACGAAAGTAACTTGTTCGCCAAATTGTTCTTCAAGCGATTTGACTATTGGATAGTACGCCCCACAGCTTGGGCACTGGAAGTCGCCATATTCAATAAGAGTAACCTTCTTATCTCGGCCATTCCTGACATGGTCATCAGCCTGAACTTGCTTGGCATCTCCAGTAAAGTTTGCGGCAGTGTTTTCCTTTGGCTTTGTGATAACAAACAAAGCCCCGAGTCCAACAATAACAACCGCTAAAATAATCCAAAATCGATTCACGTATTTCTCCTGTTAGGTAGACTAATAATACCATAGCAGTAGTCGGATGTATTAAAGCTAGCGTCTATAACGGGAGTGGGTTACTATAAGTACATTATGAGAACATTCCTTTGGATAGTACTCGCGTGTAATCAACTTGGCCTACTACTTATTGGTGCCGTAAAACTGAATCAATTTGAGATGAGCGAGTTTGCATTTAAAGAAGCTCTAACACATCAAAGTGGTCATCAGGCAAAGCTTCATAGGGCGCTTCATCGACTCCTTCCAAAGGTTCGTCTGCTACAGCTGACTAAGATAACGGTACTGCTGATTACATCTGCTGTTCTTTTTAGTCACCTTAACCAGCCCGTGCTCGGCTTGGTGTACACACTACTGAGCTGTCTTGTTATCATAATGCTCAGCCGAATCTTGTTTATACAGAATCAAGCGACAAGATTGTTCGAGTATTCACTTGAGTTACTGCTAAAAGTCACTGAGCTGCTTCAGCCGCTGTGGGTACTCACGGGTGTACCGAAAAGACGAGAACTTTTGCAGCCACATTCGCTAGCAGAATTTACAGATCAACTCCGGAGACTACCAAGCACCGTAGTTAGTCCGGTCCAACGACAGCGCCTCGAGACATTGCTAGAGAGTGACACCAAGGAAGTTAAAGATATCATGACACCAAAAAAACGCGTGATTATGGTTGAGCCTTCAGCTACGCTTGGTCCAATCGTTCTGAGCGATTTGCAAAAGAGTGGACACGGTTACTTTCCTGTGGCCACCAAGAAGGGTGAACCCGAGGGTGTACTAACACTAAGCGACGTATCAGATCTGCAGCTCGCAAAACAGCGACCACTTGTACGAGATTTCATGTCAGCACATGTTGTTTGGGTAGAAGAAGTCAGCTCGCTTTCTGGGTTGACCCAGTCGTTCTTACAAGAAAAACAGTATTTGGTGTTTGTTCGCAACCAAGAAGGTGAGCTAAGTGGCGTGGTGACCATT
The DNA here is from genome assembly GCA_964397855.1 of uncultured Candidatus Saccharibacteria bacterium. Lineage (GTDB taxonomy): Bacteria > Patescibacteriota > Saccharimonadia > Saccharimonadales > UBA7683 > UBA7683. The sequence goes on from CAYNKQ010000001.1 coordinate 130,645, forward strand.
GCCGATCTCATGAAACACTTGGTGGGAATCGTTAAAGAATAGCCCGGTTCGAAGGGCCACCTTCCTTTCCAACTTACATCTGTTATAATAAGCTCCAAGATGATCTATTTGGTAAATAACAATATGAATTCACGGGCCGGCGTATAAAATCGCTTGGATTTATGCCGCCTCAGCCCCTGCACAAGCCTGAAGCCAGATAACCTAAAAGGAAACCATACTATGAAGCGAACACTCAGCAACGAAGTGTCAGGAAAGATAAACGAAGAAGTCACACTAAAAGGATGGGTTAATTCTCGACGCGATCACGGCGGCCTCATTTTTATAGATGTTCGCGATCACAACGGTGTCACGCAGCTTATTATCCAGCCAGAACAGCAGGAGGCATTTGCAACTGCCGAGCAGCTTCGAGATGAATTCGTAATCTCTGCTACTGGTCTAGTCAAAGAACGAACTGACGAACTTAAAAACAAGAACATCGCCAGTGGTGATGTAGAAATAGTTGTCGCTCAGCTTACGATTCTCAACCGTTCTGAGCCGCTGCCAATTCAAGTGCACAGCGACCAGATTGCGAACGAAGATACCCGACTCAAGCACCGGTACCTAGATCTCCGCCGTGAGAAGATGCAGAACATGCTCAAAAAACGCGCTGCGTACTACAAGTACATGCGTGACTATATGGAATCGCTTGAATTCACCGAAATCGCGACGCCAATTCTTGCCAACTCAAGTCCAGAAGGTGCTCGAGATTTTCTGGTACCATCGCGTGTGCACGAAGGCAAGTTCTACGCCCTGCCACAAGCCCCGCAACAATTTAAACAACTCTTAATGGTTGGTGGGGTTCCGCGTTACTATCAGATCGCTACTTGCTTTAGAGACGAAGATCCTCGCGCCGACAGGCTCTACGGTGATTTTTACCAGCTTGATGTTGAAATGTCATTTGTCGAAGATGGCGAAGAAGTCCGAACGCTCATGGAGCCACTTGTCAAAAATCTGGTAACCGAGTTTGGTGGCAAGAAGCTGCTCACGCCAGACGTACCGCGAATCACATATCAAGAATCCATGGATCGCTACGGTTCAGATAAGCCTGATCTTCGTTTTAAAATGGAATTAGTTGATCTTTCCGAGGCGCTTGCCACTACTGAGTTTGGTGTTTTTAAAAACACGCTTACAAGTGGTGGGGTAGTCAAAGCAATTCGTGTTGAAGGTGCAGCTAGCTTAAGTCGTTCACAGATTGACAAGTTTACAGAGATCGCCAAGCAAGAAGGCGCTGGCGGTTTAGCGTACCTGACGTATGATGGTGATGAAGTAAAATCGCCAATAGCTAAGTTCCTTTCGGAAGATGAGCTTGAAGCTATCAAGGTTGAAACTGAAGCACAGAGTGGGGACGCCGTATTTTTTGGTGTTGATAAACGCGAAGTAGCCAATAAAGTACTTGGCCGACTCCGTTCAGAGTTTGCCGATCACTTTGAGCTTAAAGATCCAAATGTAGTTGCACTTGCTTGGGTTGTCGATTTTCCATTCTATGAATGGGACGAAAAAGCCAAAAAACTCGACTTTGGACACAACCCGTTTTCTATGCCGAAGGGTGGTGCCGAGGTGCTTGAGGCAGAAGACAAACTTAGTATAGTTGCTGATCAGTACGACATGGTTATGAACGGCTACGAAATCTGCTCAGGGGCAGTACGAAACCATAACCCAGATATCATGTATCAAATGTTCGGCGGGCTTGGCTACGACACAGAATATGTAGACGCAAAGTTTGGCGCCATGATTAACGCCTTCAAGTTCGGTGCACCCCCACACGCCGGCTGTGCATTCGGTATTGACCGCATTTTCATGGTACTCATGAACGAAGAAAATATACGCGAAATCGTGGCCTTCCCGAAGAATGGTTCAGGAGTGGATGTTATGATGAACTCACCATCAGCAGTAGATAGAGCACAACTTAAGGAATTAGGATTATAGCCATGAGCACCACTGCAGAAGAAGTTGCTAATGGCAAAAGATCAATGCAGGAAACAGTTAATCAGGTCTCACATGAATTTAAAATTGAAGTAATTTCCGACCCGCATAGTCCACGTATTGAGGAAGTCGCAGCCCTTGATGCGAGACTTTTTGGTGAGCACAAATCATTACCGCCGGAGGCATTCAGAGAAATTTTAGAATCGGGGGGAGCAGTACTGGGGCATATCAACGAGAGTGGCGCACTGATTAGTGAGGCTAGTATTATATTGAACGCTGTTGAGGACGGTGAATGTTCTCTCGAGAGAGAACTGCCGCAATGGCTTGCTTATTGTGACGGGGCAGCAGTGGACACTGAATACAGAGGACGCGGTTTGCAAAAACAATTGCTTGCTGCACGAGAAGCTGTTGCAATTGAGGCTGGTAAAGAGGCCTCTTCGGCGTCGGTAAGACAAAAGAATGTTGCAAGTGTGCGTTCTATGCTGGCCAAGGGGTATATTCTAATTTCTGATGCACCTCAATATTACGGGTCGGCACCAGAAGATGACAGGGTGGCAATGTTACATGATTTTGAACTGGGCAATCCTTTTAATGATCTTGATACCGACCACAAAATGTTAGAACGAAGCATTCAGGGTATCATTCAGCCACAAGATGTTTTAGACAGAGTTGCTCAAAAAGCCGATGTTGTTTCACTGCCCACCGAGCAAAGTGATGAAGTTGACGATGTATATAATAAAGCTGTGTCGGCACTTTTATCTAATGGTTACATTGGGGTTGCGTGTGGTGACATCGATGTAGGTGATGGTGATGCTGTCGCAACACACGCTATGACATTCTTACGAGTTGCGGCGCTTCCTCCTGAGCTTGCTAACAAGGTTCTGAACCGTAAGCATGAGCTTGATCTGATTGTGAGCGAGAGCTCTTAAAAGAATGACTTCCTGCTGTTAATCCAGCGGGCGTGATAAAATACAGATCATGAAAGCATTTATATTTGATCCATTATGGGATGAATTGGTCACTAGTGACTTGCGGAGCAAACTTCAGGAGGCTGGAGTTGAGGCGATTGTTACAAAAGATATCGCACCTATTAGTGATATGGCGGCGCTTTTCGAAGGCTCTGAAGAGAGAATTCTGTGTATTAACCCTGACTATGTTGGATGGAACTTATCGTCAGACGACTATAAAGGTGTACCTGAACTAAAGGGTATTTTCGGTGCAGCGACATCTTTTTCTTGGATTGATACAGCCTATGCTGACAAGAATAATATACCCGTTTGTAATATCAGAAACTTTTCAACACAGGCCGTTGCCGAGTGGGCGATGACTATGATGTTTAATGTCGCTAGGCAGGTCCCAAGAATTATTAAAGATGATTTTCCGTTAGACTTCGATAAAGATTTTATGAAGTACCGAGGTATTGAGCTTCACGGCAAGACGGCTGGAATTATTGGGCTAGGCAATAATGGTACTGCAATTGCAGAGCGTTGTGCAGGGCTTGGTATGGATGTTGTCTATTGGTCACGTTCATCAAAGAATGATAGATATAAACGGGTAGAGCTTGCTGAGTTGTTCGAGACCTCGGATGTTATATTCCCAGCTTTTGCAAAAAGCGACGAAGCTAATGCACTTATCAATGACGCGGTACTCAAGAGCGTCAAGCCCTCTGCTATGATCATCGACATTATCGAACTAGACGACAACAAAGCTACGATTCTTAGTATGATTAAAGCGGGCAAACTATTTGGTTACGCCTTTGAGGCCAAGCCTTCAGCTTTTGAAAAATATGAAGGTAATGTTTGGGCGGCTCCAGCTTATGCGTGGGTCACGGACGGATCTATGGACAACGCAATGACAAAGTGGGTGGATAACATGGTTAAAGCAGTGCAGGGTGAGTTTCCTAATAAGATAAACTAATTACAAGGAGCCCGTTATGAACAAAATACTATTAGCAGGCAAGTTTGCTTTAAGCGAGGACCAAAACGCACGACTTCAAGACATCGCGGAAGTCGATATTGACACAGAAATCTCTTCAAAAGAAGAATTAATTGAAAAAAGCAAAGATTACGACGTGCTTTGTAACTGGGGAGAGTACCTGCCAGAAGCATTGTATGAGCTGGAAAACATGCTCGTTACTTATCCATACACAGAAATTGGAGAATTTGATTCAAAGAAGTTAGCTGAAAACGGCGTCTATGTCGCAAATGCCCAAGGTGGAAATCGTAAGTCTATAGTTGAATGGACAATCTTTATGACCATTTCATTATTCAGGCAATTCCCAACTTTTTTGCGCATAACCACACAGCATCCGTTTACTTCAACGGAGAGTCTTGAAGGCAAGAAGGCGGTAATTATTGGTCATGGCACAATCGGAAGTGAGGTGGGTGAGCGTTACAAAGCATTTGGTATGTTGGTTGAGTATTATGAGCGTGGCGAGGACCTTAAGGCAAAAGTTGCCGATGCTGATGTGGTTGTGAACTCACTTAACTGCAATAGCTCAAGTAAGAATCTTCTTGATGCTGAATTCTTTATGAACATGAAGAAAGGTTCATATTACATTACGTTTGCTCGGCCATTTACCTATGATATAGATGGTTTGTCCGATGCGCTGGGTAAAGGCCAGTTGGCGGGCGCAGCCATCGATTGTGATCCTGAGCCGCTTTTTGACGTAAGCAATGAGTTCTATAAAAGATGTCTGGCTAACGAAAAAATTCTAGTAACTCCGCACGTAGCTGGAGTCACTAGGCAAGCTGCCGCAAATGGTCTTGAGATTATGGTTCAAAATGTTGAAGCGTACCTTGGAGGCCAACCAATCAACGTACTCCACAAATAATCAAAATAATATGTCTGCACTAACTAGCTAAGTTTTGAAAACGAGCTTCTATCTGAGGGATTACCATTCCTAGCAGGACGCCAACGCTTCTCATTTCTTGCATCTCGCCCCTCGAGATGGCTTCGCGTATTTCGGTTGTACTGAGCCAAGCTAGTTCGATGTCTTCACCAAGTTCGAGTTCTTGTCCGCTGGGATTTTCTTCGTAGTCGTCAGCTAGAAAGTAGTAAAGATCCCATTCAACAGTAGCGCCTGCACCAGCAACTGTCACTAGAGTAGGGTCTCGTACTATGTGACCCGTCTCTTGAACGCCTTCAGCTATAGCCGCTTCACTTGCCGCTGCGAGCATGTCCGCCCCGCTATCAAGCAGCTGGTGGTATTCCTCAAGCGAGTCTCGCACCTTTCCTCCGGGTACGCGAAGATCAACATTGTCCGTTTCTTGGCGATGCTCTTTAGTGAGGAGTATCTTGCCTTCAGGGGAGACAATTATAAGTCTTGTTCCCGGTGGCCTTCTGTATCTCTCAAATATTCTCCCGTCGGGCTGCTCGGTGTGTATGACTTCACCGATCCTACCCGTAAACACTGCAGATTCATTGCTATGTAGTCTTCTCTCACTCATAACAACATTATGTCCCAATAGCAAGAATATTGAAAGCCATTGCTATAATTGGAGGATGAAGCACAAAAGTATCGTAGTTGTCGGCACGTCGGGTAGCGGTAAGACAACAACCGTCAATGGTCTTAGGAGCGCAAATCTAATAGATGTTGTGATCCCGAAGAGATTTATTACACGACCAAAGAGGCACAACGATGATTTAACAGAAAACACTCATATAGACATAGATGAATTTCATAGTGGTAGAAAGAGTGGAGCCGTTTGGCCATCTTGGAGCCGTGATCTTGGTGGAGAAAAAGAAGAATGGTATGGCTTTGAGCCGATCAGTCAGGGCGCGAAGCTGACTGTATTCTCAGCAAATAACGCGTTTATACGAAGTAGCGATGAAACAGTCAAAGACGTACTTGCAACGGCACAGATCGTAGTTGTCCACGCGCCTTTAGAGACTAGATATGAACGCCTAGCACTAAGGTCACCAGACATGTTGGAGCATGAGAGGCAGAAGAGACTCTCGGACGATAGTAGCGACATTCTCGAAAGAGAGGATGTGATCATTATAGACACTTCTGTGCATAGTGAGGTCGAGGCACAGGCACTCCTCATTAAGATAGCCCAAGATATTCTTAGTAGCTTGGGCTAAAGCACTGCGAATGAACAATTGCATAGATCGCACAAACTGCGGTACCATATTACGCAGTGCATATACTCTCAGCAGATCAATTCACGAAACAGCAACTCGAGGCGCTTTTTGCTCGAACTGAACAAATTCGAGATTTATTCCAATCCGACAGAGCGGCTGTTCGAAATCTTCATAGCGGGAAGCTCGCTGCTCTCCTTTTCTATGAACCTTCAACTCGTACTCGGCTTTCTTTTGCTGCTGCAGCAGCTCATCTTGGTATGCAAACAATGTCTACGGAAAATGCTCGAGAATTTTCTTCGGCTGCTAAGGGCGAAACAATCGAAGATACATCTCGAGTACTCTCGCAGTATCACCCAGACGTGGTCATTATTCGACACCACGAAACTGGTGAAGTAGAAAAGGCCTCAAAAGTATCTGCGGTACCAATTATCAATGCTGGAGACGGTAAAGGTGAGCATCCAACGCAGTCACTTCTCGACGTATATACGATCTGGCGTCATCACAAAAAGCTTACCGGACTCAAAGTAGTTATAGGCGGGGATCTATTGCACGGTAGGACTGCGCGCTCACTCGCCAAGACCCTCGCTTGTTTTGAAGGTAACCATATTATTTTTAATTCCATACCAGCTCTACAAATGGCGGATGATATTAAAGAATACTTAACAGACCATGGAGTTACGTTTGAAGAACAAAGTGACATGAAGAAGGCCTTCACGGGTGCTGATGTTGTGTACTGGACTCGTCTTCAAAAAGAGAGGCTGCCAGAAGGTATTCAAATAACGCAAACGTTCAGAATCGACGCCAAGGCTATGGGCTACCTGCCAAAGAAGGCAATTGTTATGCACCCGTTACCACGCGTGGATGAAATTACCGTTGAAGTTGACCAAGATCCAAGAGCGATTTATTTTGAACAAGCCGGTAACGGTATGTTTGTCCGCATGGCTTTACTTGATCAAATTTTATCTTCTGAGTAAAAATTCTGAATTCTTATGCTTATGTCGTATAATTGTTGTTAGTTAAACTGAAGTGAAGGCAAAATGCAGGTTTGCTCATGACGAGAGAGACACATAAACATTCAAAAAACCCCACTGAACCTGAGACAGTAAATCAGACTGTACTTGAGAGCCCTGAAGCTCCGCAACAAGCTGCTCAAGAGTTATCCGCGCAAGCTGGGGCGGTTGTGAACGCCAAAGCACAAGAACCGGCCCAAGTTGAAGCAGTCGAGCCGCAGGTTGCTGCTAGTTCAGTTGCGGCTGTAACTCATTCCAGCGCAAAGCCCAGAAGCAAGAACCCCAAACTGCCAGTTATTAAAGTGCAGAAACGCTGGGTCAAGATTACAGGCCTGGTTGTTGGCGTATTCGCAGTCACGGCCCTCGCTATCAGTGGCGGTGCAAGCCAGTACTACAAAAACAAAACACTCCCAAATGTCTACGTTGCAGGCGTTAAAAGTAGTGCCAAGAGCTCCGAACAGCTGAAGAATCAGCTTAGTCAACAAAAGCAGCAGCTAAAGTTTTCATTTAAAAATGAAGACAAAACGTTTGAGCCAAAATTTGAAGAAATCGGTTTTCAGATTGACGTTGATAAAACCGTAGAGGCAGCACTGCGTGCTAAACGAGAGCAAGGTTTATTTACAAAGATTGCCTTTTGGCGAGAATCTTCAGTTCCGGCCTCAGTTGCCATCAACGACACGCTCTTTAGTCAGTATATAGAGGCAAATACTCCAAATCTCAGCAAAGTTCCACAAGACGCCCAACTTAAGTTTGATACTGAGCAAGGTCTGTTTGTAGTTACGTCGCAAGCTGATGGTCAGAGCGCCGACTTGAATAAGATTAAGCAAGAACTCTATGCAGTTTCAAGTAATCTCACCTCCCGAACATTCAATGTAGGAGTAACCAAAAAAGGTCCTGCAATTACAGAAGCGAAACTTACTCCGCTACTCAAGCCCGCAAATGCAATTATCGGCAGGAAGGTTGTACTCACTGGTCTTGGTTACACCTATCAGGCAAAACCCTCGGAAATCGCCGGATGGCTTACTCCGACCCCACAAGAAGATGGCACAATTAAGCTAGCAATAGATAACTCAAAAGTTCAAAGCTACGTAGATTCAATTAGCAAACGTATCGCCAACGCTCCAGTAGACAAAAAAGTGCTTCGTGATGAAGCGACTGGTGCGGAAGTCGTTATTCAACAGGGAAGAGATGGCACCGAGCTTGAAGATAAGCAGGCACTCTCACGCGCTGTTACTGAAGCCCTAAAATCAGGCCAAGATACCACTCAGACAATGAATATCACGACTGCCGCATACCAAACAATCAACATGAACGCATATGAGAAGTGGATAGAAGTTGACATCAGTGAGCAGCGTACAACTGCCTACGAGCGCGCTACTCCAGTAAACAACTTCTTAATTGCATCAGGCACTAAGGGCCACGAGACCGTACTTGGTGAGTTTGCTATTTGGCACAAAGTCCGTTCGCAGACGATGCAGGGTGGATCAAAGGCGTCGGGAGACTACTACAGTATTCCTAACGTAGAATGGGTGAGTTATTTTTACAAAGACTATGCACTTCATGGGGCCTGGTGGCGTGAAAAGTTTGGCGCGCCAGCTAGTCATGGCTGTGTGAATATGACAAACGCAGATGCTAAATGGATATTTGACTGGGCTCCAATGGGGACAAAAGTAATCGTTCATGCATAATGTTGGTAAAGGGATGGGATGAAGCAGCAGAATCAGACAATAAGTGAGCTACGCGAAACAGAAGAACCGCTCGAACATCACACGGATGTTGAGCTTGATTTTGACGAAGCCGATCTAGAAGATGTTGAAATTTCAGACTCAAGTCTAGAAGAAGACGACAAGAAGATGGCGGCAGCACGCAAAGAAGCCAAAAAAACCGCCAAGAAGATACGCACACCTGAAGAAAAAAAGAAACTTCGTATCAAAAAGGCATTGATTGGCACTGGGCTGGCTATTATTCTGATATTTGTTTTGTTAGCCATCCCGCTTACTCGTTGGCCGATACTTAATGTTATCGGGTTTAGGGGTAAACTAGTGGTTACTATTTCTGAGGATAGTTCAAAAAAACCAGTCTTTGGCGCATACGTAAGACTGTCTGACGGCACTCAGTTAACCACCGACACATATGGAAGAGTCGCATTTGTTGACGCCAAGTTGGGCAAGCAGGAGGTGGTGATACAGAAGACTGGTTATGGTGAGAAACGAGTAACGTTTACCAATGGCGTCGGCACAACTCAAGGAGCAGCTTTACTAAAGTCGATTGGAATAAAAATAGATTTTGATATTAAAGACTGGCTTTCAGGTGACGCCGTTTCCGGTGCCACGGCAACTTACGGTAAAGCCACGGCAACCAGTGATAAGACAGGGAGGGTAAGTTTGGTTATTCCGCCAACAGACATTCCAAAGGTAGACGTAGAGCTTTCTGCACCGGGTTATATCGCCAAGACTATTAGCACGGAGACTAATGTAGAGAGTCGCGAGGTTTCGCTTGTGTCAGCGCAGAAGAACTATTTTATCAGTAAGCGAGACGGAAAGTTTGATATATTTTCCAGCAACCTTGATGGTACGGCTCAGCAAAAAATAGTTGAAGCGACTGGTAAGGAGGAAGAATCTTTACTTCAGTTCACAATCAACAAGAACAACAAGCAGGCAATACTGGTTTCTAATCGTGACGGTAAAATTCAGGGCGGTAAGGTGGTGGCTGGTGTCTATCTGATTGATCTAGAAAAGTCAGCAATCAAAAAGATTGATGAGGGCAGCGATGTTCAGTTGCTTGACTGGAGCGAGAGCACTCTTGCGTATACAAAAACTGAAGCAGCACTCAATTATGATGATCCTGCTCTGAGCCGTATCGTGAGCTACAACATTGCCACGTCAAAGTTAGCTCAGATTGCTCAATCAAATTATTTCCCGCTTAGTATCGTGGCGCAGAACAAACTATTCTTTATGCCTGCAGATGCATATCGATCGATCGATAATGCCAGTCTTACCAGTATCGATCTTGGCAACGGTGTAAAAAAGACATATCTCACCGATCGGCAAATTGGGTACGGTGTTAGAGTAAGTTACAATACGATTGAATTGCAAGATAGCGGTGGTGCTAACTTCGAACTACAGGTTGGTAGCGGTAGCACCAGGGCCATTGATAGACGCCCGGGCGCGCAGCTTTCGTTTGCGGCAAATCCAAGTGGCCAGAATGTTATTTGGAGTGATCGTCGCGACGGTCAAGGGGCGCTACTTGTGAAAAACCTAAAAGCTAACGATGAAAAAGTGGTGCTCAAGGCCGGGGGACTGACCGCGCCCGTTCGTTACGTAACAGATACACTAGCCGTTGTTCGCATAGCAACAAGTGAAGAAACTGCAGACTATGTTGTTAACACCAACTCTGGTAAGATTGCTAAAATCGTAGACGTCTCAAATATCGGAATACTTCGTCAGCCTGGCTTGTAGTCACTGAATAATTACGGTATCTTCAAGGGTATGTTGACAGAACTCCCAACCAGCGAGCAGCTGACTGATTTTCAAAATATAGTTTGGCGATATTACAGAGATCACGGAAGAGATTCGCTGCCGTGGCGCTCTCCCGCCAAAGCTGGTGAGATTGATCCGTATCACGTTTTGGTCTCTGAACTAATGTTACAACAGACACAGGTTAAGAGGGTTGAATCCAAATTCCATGAATTCTTATCTGTATTTCCAACCATTACATCCTTATCTCAAGCGCCACTTTCACGGGTGCTGATTCTGTGGTCGGGGCTTGGGTATAATCGGAGGGCTAAATTTCTTCATGCATCTGCGCAGGAGATCGTACGTCGCTACAATGGTCATGTACCGCGTACCACCAAAGAACTCGTCGAACTACCCGGTATAGGACCAAACACTGCTGCTGCCATTGTTGCTTATAGTTTTAATGAACCGGTGGTTTTTATTGAAACTAATATTCGCGCAGTATTCATCCATCATTTTTTTGCTGAAGTTGATCAAATTATAGATTCTCAGATCCTAGAGCTTGTTGAGGCAACGTTGGACGTTGCTGACCCAAGGCAGTGGTATTGGGCGTTGATGGACTACGGTAGTCATCTAAAAGCCACCCTGCCCAATCCGAGTCGCCGTAGCAAGCATCACACTGTTCAGAGTTCGTTTGCTGGTTCCCGCCGCCAGGTTAGGGGGCAGGTGCTTAAGTTATTACTTGAAGAGCCCCTGACTCTTGAGGCGCTCAAGCTTGAAATTATAGACGAGCGACTTGATTCAGTTCTAGCTGACCTCCTAAAAGAAGAATTAATTAGCTTGTCTGACACTACGTATGTACTAGGAAAGTGATACAATGACAGATGTGAAATTCCGCGTTATATTACTGGTTATTGCCCTTGTCTCCGTTTTTACGGTAGCAAATGTTTCTGCTCAAGAATCTGCACCACAGACTACTCAGGAGTTCATTGCTCAGCGCTGTCAGCTCACACAGAACTACATAAAAGATATTCAGAAGCCGCGTGACCTTCGGGCCCGAGTTGATCGCCTGCAAGCCTACAGATACATCTACCAGCGACTCGACATGTTCACAAAACGCCTTGAACGTAACAAGCAGCCAGAAGCCGAAAACTTGCGCGCAAGCCTTGATGATTTTAGTAAAAATATAGAGCAATTCAAGATCAGCTATGAGCAGTATGATGCAGCTAGAGAGAGTCTTACAAAAGTACAAAACTGTAGAAATAACATAACCTCGTTTCAAACAAAGCTGGAAGACACTCGCACCAAGCGCCAAGCCGTAAATGACAGTGTTGTGGCGATTGAAGGTATATTAAGTCCAACGGTAAAAGGCCAGCTGGCCACGCTTTACCAAGGGCTTTTGGCAACTGGCAAGACTGGAGTACTCAGTGAGTGATCAACCTGCCACAGTAGTGCCCGAGCCAAAGCAGACTCGGTGGAAGCCGCAACTTAATCTTACTGCGGCAATTGCCATCGCCATTTTTGTTGCTTGTTGTATTGTGGCGGTCGCTTATGCGATGTACTGGAACGATTCTAACCGCAAATATGATATTGCACGAGGTGGCGAAAAAGCCAACCAGGCACTTGCAGTTGAAGACGAAGAAGCCGACACAACGAGTCCAGTTACACCAGCTGCTGCTCAGAATAAAATAGAATATCTCACTAAAGAACTTACTGCACTCAACAGTCTCAACAGGTTCAATGCCGATGATCTAAGTGATCAAAGTATTCAGCTAGTTCCATCAGACCAACCGTCGCTCTAGGTGTTTTACTTTTTCTGTTTGTGGTCGAAGTTGCCGTGTGTACTTATGAGCACCGCAAGCCTCTTTCTTAGCTCAGAAGAGACTCTCCACTGTTCGTTTGGTATCGTTTTTGCGCGGACCTCAATAGTCACATGGTCATTTTCAAGAGTCTGCACTCCGTGGAAGTAAGGTGCTTGAATCAGGTTTTTGTGCCAGACCTCTTCCTTATTCATGGTGGCGCCGAGTGCATTGATCATCTTCTCTGCAGTATCAAAATCTGCAGTCAGCGGTAGCGTAAGTTCAACATTAATTTTAGCGTAGTCGAGTGTTTGATTGGCAGCTCTTGCTATATTCCCATTTGGTATGAAGTGAATTGCTCCGTCGTTATCCCTGAGTACCGTTGTCCTGAGTGTAATACGGACTACCGTGCCTTCAACGTCGCCCCCTACAAGTGTTGTTATAGAAGCAAAGTCACCAACTCGATACTGGTTATCGGCTACAATAAACATACCGCTTATAAAATCTTTTACAAAGGCTTGAATTCCAAAACCAAGCACAAGGCTAATTGCCACTGCACTACCAAAGAGAGGGGCTAAATACGCAATTATTCCAAGCTCAGAGAGCACCGTTACTAAGGCGGCTGTCCAGGTTACAAACTTAATGATTGAACCCACAAGGCTCGTTAGCGTGTCGGCTCGTAACTTACGGTCTCGGGCATTTTCAAAACGCCCAGAAGACTCAACACCGCTCGTAACAATGCGTCCGAAAAACTTAGCACCAAATCTTTGTACTAAGCCAGCAATGATAACTATCAAAAGGATCTTCCAGCCATGATCCGAGAACCAGCTCTGGCTCGCTGTAAGTACTGTGTCGAAGTTCATGTAGTGAGTATAGCAAATTTCTCATGGTTAGTATGTAGCCGCCCATCTGTTATTATTGAAGTATGAAAACATATGACTCATTTACGCCAGAGGTGGCGGCTACTTTAGCGGACGACAGAGTTGGTGTAACCAGAGAGGATAAAGAGTGAAAGTAAACAACGAAATAGATACCACTGGCTTATTCATCACCCGCAAACGTAAACTGTGGAAGTTTGCACACTTCGACAGCTACCCGAACTGCTTCTCGCATGCTCGTAAGGACGACGGCCAAAGAACATACGAAAACTTGCTTTCTTATCTTCCAAACTTAGAAGACGGAAAGAGACAGCTGGTGTTAGAAATCGCTGCAGGTAATGCTCAGTTCAGTCTTCAGCTCGCGAAAAAATACCCTGAAGTAAACTTCGTTGCTGCTGATATTAAGTCAGATCGTTTATATACGAGCGCTAAGCAGGCTCTTGAAGAGGGCGTAGAGAACATCGCGTTTGTACGGATGAGTATCAATGAAGTCGAAAATGTGTTTCCGGAAAATTCAGTTGAAACACTTTGGTTAACGTTTCCAGATCCGTTTATGCGCAAACGTAGTATTCGAAGGCGGTTAAGTCATCCATTGTTTTTGCGACAGTATCTCAAATTATTAAGTAAGACGGGGAAACTAAAATTCAAAACCGATAACCGTGACCTGTTTTTATGGAGTCTAGAGCAACTTGTGGCCGAAAAGTGGCGATTTGAAGAGCTTACATTTGATCTTCATGAATCCGACCTTTCGGAAGACTACAAAATAATGACCTACTATGAAAAAAAGTTTATGGCAGAAGGTTTTTCTATTAATTTTTGCAGTGTCGTTCAGGGATAACTAGTAAATTATCGTCTACACTTCCATCCAATGAAGCGCATAGAGATCACTGGTGTCTGTAGCAGCAGGTGCAGCCCATACGGCACTAGTACCATCTGTTTGTAGTATTTCTCCGCTGTGTCCTGTCTGATCGGGCAAGAGTGCCTGCAGCGCGTTGGCGGCCGTCGTCTGTCCTGTGCCACCCTGGGCAATTGGTAATGCGTTTGCTAACGAAACTGAAGTCACGATTGGTGCCTCTGCGGTACCACTGAGATCACCACTAAGTTTCACCACACCTTTTGTGTTTGTAGTGGCATCAGCCACTGTCGGCTGTGGACTTGTCTTAAGGGTTCCGTCTGGGTTGTGGGCAACGTGCAAAAAATCGTTAAGAACAGCTCCCCACGTACCAACGTCTTGGCCAGGTTGTGGAAGTCGCGCCATTTTACTGGATCACCTTTGCACTGATGAGGGGGTTCTTTGGGGGAATACCAGAATAGCCGCTCCATCCGTAAGCACCAAGTTGAGGTCCAGGCTGTGAGGTCTTCTGAGGTAAGGACGTAGTCGCGCCATTAAGAGCTTTGAATATAAAAGGGATGCCTACAACAGCCAGTAAAGCCATACCAATATGCATTAAAAATTGCCGACGTGTCATTTCGGTTTCTAGCAGGGTTTGAAATTTCTGCAACTCTAACATTTTGTTTTCCGTTTTTGTATTTTTAGTACCTATTGGTCAGTATAATAGGCTGCTGGGGTACTGTCAACATGCTTATGTGTAGTTTATAGTGTAGATTAATTTGAGGGTTTGGGTGTTATTTTTTACCACGGGGGTTGGCAAAAGCGCCCTTGTCCCCATTCCATCAAGCTGGCACGTCGACATACTGTAGCTAGAGCCGTCACCGTCTCTTAAGCAGAACACGAACTGGCTGGACGAAACCATATCAAAATCTCCACTACCACCGTTCCAATAACTGTATCCAAGATTTGTAGTGTAATTGGCGCTGCTGGGCACGTAGGCATGCATAGACACCTCAACGCCCGATGGCTTACCAGTTGAATCCCACGCTTGTATGCCAGATGTTGTCACACTGTTGACGAAGCGTCTTACCCAAAGCAAGTTTTTATATTTATCCCAAGCTATACCAGACACACCATTTGAGGGCGGTGTGCTAAAGGAAAAGTTGCTGACATCTGTGCCATCAGTAGGGCTTAGTTTCCAAGCGGTGTAATTATTGCTGCCATTATCAGTAATTGACCATAAATTGCTGCCATCGTGAGCAAGAAAACTGTAGGCACGGCTTGTTGGTGTAAACGGACCAGTTTGAAGCACCCCGCTAGCATTGTAGGCTGCGATGCGACGATCCGAGCCGTTGTCACCTATTACCCATAAAAAACTATTTGTGCCATCCCACGCTATGCCACGAATCGCGCTGAACTGCCCATTTACATTAAACGTTGTTGTTTGGGCGTACGTTGTTGCATCAAGCACGTAGATTATTGTATTACCAGTATTGCCAAAAGCCTGTGTAGGGTTCGCCTGCGTAAACCGTGTCCACCATGCGGGTGTTGCATTTGTTTTCTGTTGTGTCATTGTTTGGGTGAAAACGGGCATAGTAGCTGACTCAACTCGTTGTTGTGAGTCTATCCAGCCTACCGAACCAATAGTGCCATTAGCCGCGTGTGTTGGCCAGTCAAACACCCATTTAACGTGATCTGGCGTGGCCTCAATTTGGGTGGGGGCAGCAGTACCGCGCCATATGTCGGTTCCTGCATAGGTACTCTTAAGAGCGTATCCTACGGTCTTGCCATACATAAACGATTCATTTGCGGGGTCTTCTGGCAGGGTTGAATCGGTTAATACAACGGCATTTGCTGCCCAGTGTGGCTGATAATCAGTATCCACCCCTCCGAGCGCACCGAGCCCCGTCTTAAATGCATTACGTTGTTGCCAGGCACCATTAGCTATTGTTTGATTTGCAGCAAAGTTGTGAGTCACACATTTTTGTAGTTCCCCAGTGTGTGCGTTGCGAAGTTCTAGAGTGATAGTACTGGTATAAGGCTGCTTCATAGTGCTCCTAGCTATAATCCATTCGATACGTTATTCGTAGCGACTGTTGGTCGGTTTTTGTGATTGGACTTGGCAGCAGGGCTCTTGAGCCCATTCCATCGATTCGCAGCGTTTGCACCATGGTGCCCGTTGGATATGGATAGTAAGGAACGTTAGTGTTTGAGCCGTGAGTAGTTATAAGTCTGAGGGTGCTGTTTCCGCTGTAGTCAAAATAAGATGTCGATATATCCCCTTGATAGTAGTACCCTCGATTACCTTGGTAGAATGGCTGCATTGATATAAATGTGCCAGTGCTTTGTCCCGACAGGTTAAACACACTACACGCTAGTTGGCCAGAACCGTCGTAGACACCCCGTCCCAAAATGTAGAGGAGGCTTCGTTCTATGTCGTAGGCGATGTCACATACGTTTGCGGTTCCCGGAGAGATTGCGCCCGGATACGCGTTAAATTCTGACACGTCACCACCGGACGTATTCAATCTGTGCACATGCCAGTCAGTATTGGATACACTTACGGTTGTCCAAAGTGTGGTGCCATCAAAAGTGAGCCCGCGATATTGCCTATCGGTGACGGAAACAGGGGCATCAATAAGTGTGCCGTTTTCGCTATATGATGCGATTTGATTATTGCTAATAACCCACAACTTGTTGTTACTACTATCCCACGCAATCCCGCGGATCGATATAGTCGTGAAGCTAGCTTGTTGATCCATGTTGGCATCATATTTTGTAACAGTTGTATTGGTTCCGGCAAACAGTAAATTATCATTAACATAAGCGATGGGCCGATTGGTTAGTGGCACTTGTTTAATACTGGTTGCAGTAGTACTTTTACGTATGTCGGTCGGGAAGTATAAGCGAGATTCTGTAATATCAGGGTTACTATTCCACGATACCGAACCGATAGTGCCATTGGCCGCGTGTGTTGGCCAGTCAAACACCCACTTTGTGTGGGTCTGAGTGGTTTCAGACAGCCCAGCGTTAGGTGTTCCACGCAGTGTGTTGGCACCCGAGTAAGTTTCTTTGGTGGCATACCCGGTGATTTTACCGGGAAATGACCACTCAGTGGCAGGATCTTCTGCTTGAACGGAATCAGTGAGGAGGATATTGGTAAAAACACTTGGGACTGCGTAGTCGGTATCAGAAGCTGCGTTCAGTGTACTGATTTGGTTTTTAAAATTAGTCCGCTGTAAGTATCGCAAATATTCTTTACCGTGGTTAGCTATAAAGTTGTGGTTTTCTTGTTTTTCAACAAGCTTGCCAGTTTTAGCGTCAAAAAGTTCAACGGTGACTGTACCTTTGATGTTATCAACAGCCTGACTGGTGTTTAAATTTTCCTCCAACATTACAATCTAGTATAGTCCATCAAGCTTATGTTGTCACGGTATCTGTTGGAATGCTGTCGTACTGATGCGAATCGTTGATTGTAATAGTGGTGGGTGCGGTGCTGTCACCAAGAATGGTGTCAGTAGGGGTGGCCGCATAATTATAAGTGTCATTTACGGTGATAATTGGCACCGAGTTAGTTCCCGAATCGTTGGTGCTATCCACGGGAATAGTCGCATAGCTGTAGGTATCGTTAATTGTGATGGTGTAGAGAGAAAACGGTGCGTCGGCTTCGAGTATATCCGCAGGAATAGCCGCATAGTTATAAGTGTCATTTACGGTAATAACTGCTGGATCAAAAGCCTCACTAAGAAGGCTATCAAGTGGGGGTATAGCGTAGGGCGCGTAATCTTGCACGCTAATGGTAAGGGCAGAATCATCCTGAATAATAGGCTTTAGGCTGGTAGATTTTCCAGTTCCTTCTAGGCTGTGGTTAGAAAACGAAACCATAGTGCTTGGTGCCAGTAGTTGTTCGCGACTGCGTCTAAATGGGGCATAGGGATCTTGCCAGAGCTGCCAAATTTCAGATGTTGATATGGGCCGCTCCCACACGTAGAGGGGTCCAAGGGTGCCGCCAAGGGGCGTGTTTCCACCGGCGGTATTACCGAGATATATCCTATTAACGGTAGTCGCCTGTGTGCCGATTCCGCTGTTGTGTGCGGTGTATGAGACAGGCTGATCTGGCGCAGACGTGAATCCTTGGTTAGTTCGAAGTTGTGCGGGCGGAAGATCGGAACCTTCATATACGGCAACGACCATCATGAGGTTGCTGGTAGGAAAATCTGAGGTTGGGAGAATCGAATAGGCGTCAGCGGTATTATACTTTTGCCAGCTCCATATTCCCTGATTATCTGCCCAAGCTCTTGTATGAGCTTCGCTTGGACCTTGCAAGGTTAAAATGCTTTTTTCGGTGCCAGACGGGGCTGCGTCAAGCTTGACCCAGTATACAAAAGACCACTGACCTGGTAGCGTTTTGTTAATGCTGCCACTTTGAGCACTGGCACCTGGTCCAAAATGAAGCGTAGCAAGGCCTGCTTGTCTCGTGTGAGTAGTGTTTTGTAGTGTAAGGTCGCCAGCACTTCCCCATGAGCCGTGATTTCGCAGTGTTGTACCACCTTCAAGCAGTGGGTACGCAAGCACGAGGCCGTTTGCTAGAAAACGTGATTTTTCATCAGCGAGCCGCAACGGCATAGTTGGCGGGGTAAGTCGGGTAGGCATATCTTAATACTGGTACACAGTAAGGCTCAGATGTACATCGGTCGCCGCATTAAATGTTCCATGCTGAGTAAGGGTAACTAGGTAGCCGTATAACGAAGTAGAGTTGGTGGTGTATGTAAGGCCGATCGCAGAAAGACTTGTCGCGCGGTTATTTACCAGTGTGGTTGGTCCTGGAAAAGAAACCGTACCTACGTAGTGCTGCATATCGCTATCTGAAAAGTTGGCGGCTGTTTTGTCGGTTGCTGGTGTTACTGGTTGTGAGAACAAGTAGAGATCAGTCGCACCTATAATATTGGCGTTATCAACCAAAGTTGCCGAAGTAATGGTAGAAAATCCACTTGTTGCACGGGTGGCATTCGTAAATTCAATTTGCCCACCCAGTTGGTTATTTGGTGTGTAGCTTGCACCACTGGTAGAAAGGCCATTAGTAGAGGCCGTCAAACGACGAACAATTGGCCTGGGGTCAACCGCATTTATGTTGGTAGAAAGTGCCATTAACTTACTTCCACTCCCGAAACAGTCACGGTCACTGCGGCAGCCGTACTGTTCCTACCATATAGCTGTGCACCAGTTGGCAGCACAATGCTGCAATCAAGTGTACTCATACCATGGGGCGGTATCCCGAGTTGAGACACGATGCGGTTAGAAGGCTGCGCGACACCACTTGGCGGTATAACATTAAGAGTGATAGTAGCCTCGTTATTGGTTGTATTTGTCATAACAATATTTTTAACGATAATACTTTTTCCTGATGGTACTGTATAAAGAGTTCCACCGCTGTCTGGCGGAGTATTGGTTGGGTAGAAAACAGTTGGAATATAGGGCATATTATAGTGTTACCTGTGGATTATGACTCGTTAAGCTGTCAATTGCCTCGTATAAGTTATACTTAAAGCATAACCAAAAATACATCTATATGCAATTGATCTACAGCCATCTCAAAAGAACGCGCTACATCTTGATAGCCGTATTGATACTAGGATTTCTAAGTCTCTGGCAGCCTGTAAGAGCCCAGTATGGCAGCGATGCTTACGGTGCCTGTGCGTATGGCGAGGCCTGTCCAGAAGATCCGATAATAAAAGAAAAGCCTCCTGTGGTCACTCCAAATGAAACCACGCCACAATCTGCTCAATCAGAACCAAAGATCACAGAAGATTCACCAAGGGTAGTACAGAAGGGCGCTCCCGCCCACTGGTTCGCGCGGATATTTTCTCGTCTGTCTCCCAGCAATCAAACACTCTTGCCGTATTATCTTTGGATACTCCTCCTCATATTGGCAATCATCTTGTTGATCCAGGCGTATATAGATAGACACAGAGTAACCAAGCTGATAAAACAAGTCGAATCACTAGAGGCAGTAATTCACGAGCGTAAAAACTTTTTAAGGCTGGTATCCCATTACTTAAATACGCCACTGACTGCTATTAAAGGAGGACTAGAGTTGATGACTTCAACCAGTACAGTTGATTCCGCCGTCTTGCAGCCGCTACACGCGGCAGCCCTGGAGCTCACGGCTGTTGGGCAGCAGGCGCAGGCCGATGCTGCACTCGAAACTTCTTCAACTCAACAGGCCGACACGTCACCCCCAGGCCTGGGTAGTATACTGGGCAAGTGGTACTGCTTTATTCCCATAATTGTTGCGCTTTTGCTAGGACTTGGCATCAACTATCTACTGGTGCATACCAATACGGTACAGCCAGCTCACGCTGCTATATATCAAGTAGCGGTCGCCATTATGTCAATCCTTATTTTCGTTAACGCGGCTAGAATGTTTACACTGGGGCGTACGCACAAAAAAATGCTCAACGTGCTTGCCAATAGTATCGCCGAGCTTAATAAAAAACGCGAGCTTGTGTTGCTTGAATTGAGCCAGTCACTTCATTCGCTTGTTACGAGGTTTAAGCAAGGCCTAGAGGGTCTTGCTGGTGAGAAGTCTGCTAAATATATTGCTGGAGGGGTCTTGGCCCTTGCAGATGTTAGTACTAAAACTCGTGCCGCAACAGGGTGGTTAAGCCCAGACGTTCAAGAGGTCAACGTCCGTGATCTTATGCAGTCGGCAGTCAATAAATACCAAGCTGAAGCTGACAATCGATCTATTACATCTAATATTCAATATAATATTGAAGGCTCGGTTGCGACTCATACTAATGACCTTAGCTTTATCATGGAGAATCTTGTAAGTAACGCTTTCGCATATAGCAAAGACAAAGGGGAAGTTGTGCTGGAGGTCGCTGAGTTCAAAAATCAACTGCGCATCACAGTTCGAGATAACGGCGTGGGTATGACTCACAGGCAAGTTGAAGAACTATTTCACCCGTTCGCAAAAGTTGGTGACGTGCTTACATTTGATCATTCAGGTATTGGCTTAGGGCTCTACGCAAGTAAACAGGCGGCAGAGCGTCTTGGCGGTGATATAACGGTTACATCTAAAAAAGATGTTGGCACTGAGTTTGTTGCTGCGCTACCTATGCAAGTGTAAAGCTCTAGGTACTAAGTAATAGCTAGAACCCCGCTCTTAACCAATCATCGAGGTTCCCGGCTGACATGCCAACAATAAGGTCTCCCTCAAGTTGGTGTTGTTTGAGCTTTTCCAGCAAACTCTGGTTTAGTTCCGTGATCTGTATTGCTGTGCTGTTTGTAGTAGATGCAATAAGTTCGTCGGGCTCTAGTGTGTCGAGGTCTTGATATTCTCGGCTAAGATAGGTTGGTAACCAGTAGACTTTTCTGGCATCTTCAAAACAGTTCTTATAGCCACCCTCGCTCATTATTTCGTGCTGACGTATATTTTGGTGTGGCTGATAGACTACGACAACCTTGGGGTTCAGTTCTCTGGCTAGCTCAATAGTCGCAGCAATTTCAATGGGATGATGTGCGTAGTCTGTGTAGACGTTCTCGTCAAGTTTTTCGAATCTTCGATTGGTTCCGGGGAACCTGTTAATCTGTGCGATAACTGATTCCGTTAAGGCACCTGGTGCAATCATTCCCATAGCCTGTACTGCAAGCCATGCATTTTTTCGCACGTGTTCACCTGGTAGGGTAATAACAGATTGTCCACCGCTTTGTTCACCAAGTACGGTTATCGATTCATCCTCCGCCAGCTCAAGGTATTGAAAAGCCTGATTCCATAAGATGTTGTGTTCACTCTGTTTGGTAAACTGCTTAAAAGCATCTATGTAGTCGTCTTGAGTTGGGTAGGTATCTGGGTGGTCATAGTCAACAGATGGAAAGATGCTGAGATGTGGTTTGAAATCAAGAAAGTTTCTGTCAAATTCATCACATTCATATATGAAATACTGTGAACCTGGCTGGTGCTGTGCTGGTGGCCCAAAGCTGATACTTGTTCCAATTGAGTAGCTAACAGGGATATCAAGTTTTTTGAATAACCAGACTAGCATGCCAGTTGTAGTTGTCTTGCCGTGTGTTCCAGACACAGCAACAAGCTTTAAATCGTTTTCTCTCATAATGTGGTTAAGAAATTCAGATCGTTTACTACGTTTAATTTTGTGCTTGTCGATGAAAGTTAGTTCAGGATGGTCGAGAGGGAGCGCAGAGGAGTGTACAAACCAGTCGATAGCACTGTCTTCATGTACCCTTGCAATTTCCGATTCGTCTTGGCCAATGTGTATATTGGCACCACGTACTTCAAGCAGTGCTGTCATCTCGGTATTTTTTAGATCAGATCCGCTAACTTCGTAGCCGCAATCAAGCGCCAACATAGCGAGTGGGCCAATCCCAA
This sequence comes from uncultured Candidatus Saccharibacteria bacterium, assembly GCA_964397855.1. Classification (GTDB taxonomy): domain Bacteria; phylum Patescibacteriota; class Saccharimonadia; order Saccharimonadales; family UBA7683; genus UBA7683. Next base: position 153,056 of record CAYNKQ010000001.1, read on the forward strand.
CACCGCCAATCCCTGAGAAGTATACATGCATAGCAGTATTATCTGGTATTGAGATCTAAATATCAAATTGGTGATATACTAAGTTCAAAGGTTTAAACAAAAATGATAAGAAAAGTGTTACACAGTATTATGGCACCGCGTCACCCATGGCGTAAGGTTACGTTTACTGAGCTGAGTGAAATGTACCTAGCGGTATTTTTACGAACCGTAGCCCTCACTATGGTCGGGGTTTTTGTACCCTTGTATCTGCTTAAAAATGGCTATAATTTTACCGATGTGCTTGGTTTCTACGCCCTCTTTTATATATTTGGGATGTGCTACGACATCGCTGTTGCCCACTTAATTGCCCGGTTTGGCCCCAAGCATGTCATGCGGGTTAGCTTCTTACTGCAGGTCGTATTTTCGCTCCTTCTGGCAAACTTGCAGAGCATTCCATTCGCGGTACCTATCTTGGCTGTGATAGCATCACTTGCTTCAACCATGTACTTTATGCCATATCATGTTGATTTTTCAAAAATAAAACATACAGAACATGGCGGTAAAGAACTCGGCTTTTTACAGGTAATGGAACGCATTGCATCAATAATTGGTCCAATAGGTGGGGGGCTTCTAGCTACCTTTGTGGCGCCGCAAGCTGCTTTTTGGGCTGCCGCAGCAGCAATGTTTTTTGCAACTATCATTTTAATGTTAACTCCCGAACCCGTGCAAACACATCAGAAACTCCGTTTTCACGGGCTAAAACTGAGTAAAGAATGGCGTGACTACACTTCATTTGCAGCGATTTGTGTTGATGGTACCGCAACAATTTCACTTTGGCCGGTATACTTGGCCGCTGTAGTCTTTGCGGGTGGGGCATACGTAAAAATAGGTGGAGTTGCCTCGCTGTCGGTATTGGTGGCAGTTGTGGTTGCGGTACCCCTAGGAAAACTTCTGGATAACCAACGAGGCCATCTGATGATTCGGTACGGCACCGCAGTGAACGCAATTATTCATCTTAGTCGCCTGTCTGTTACTGGTGTCACGGGGGCGATTGCTGTCGCCGGAGTCAATGAGCCAGTGACTCTCGTGTATAAGATGGCATATCTAAAAGGATATTATGACGCTGCAGATGACCATCCTGGCTATCGAATTAGCTACATTACAGCTCACGAGATAGTGGCTGATGCAGCACGAGCATTTTTTTGGCTGACTTTAGTAGTGGCAAGTCTCTTCTTTACGCCGTTTGTAACCTGTGCGGTTGGCTTCTGTATAGCCGCGGCTGCCTCAATGCTCATCCGTCTTGAACGCTTTAAAGCGATCCGTTAAATATTTGCTACAATAGTACTAATGAATGGGTGGCAACAACACAGGTTTTTGCGTCATTGGCGTAAAAAACACATCAAGAACGGGTATATAGTACTTTTGCTTGTAATATGCGTTGTGCTCAGTGTTTATCTTTTGCGCCAGAATAATCTTAAGATGGACCAGCTGCGCAACGAAGTCATTAAAGCAGATCAGTCGGGCGTTGATGTATCCGGTGCGCTTGTACGGCTAAATCATCACGTCTTTAACCATATGAATACACAGATAGTGCGCCCGGTAGAACTGGTAGAATCGTATAATCGGGCGGCCAAGGTAGCTATCGAAGATGCCAATAAAACGTCGGGCAGAGATGTATATGCCGAAGCAACAGCAGCATGCGAACGCAGAGGTGTGCCACTTGTAAGTATCGCGCAGTGTGCGGCTGACTATGCCACTATCAACAACCCAGGGGTAGGTTCACAAAAAATAAACTTACCGAACAAGAACCTTTTTACCCATACCTTCGCCACCCCACTATGGACGCCGGATGCAGCTGGAATATCATTAATTATAACAGTAGTAGTTTTGACTTGGATCACCCTGAGACTACTGGAATATATCTTGGTCAGATTGATAGTTCGCCACCGACTCCGAAATACCTTCTAGATACAATAGTGTTGACAACAGATGAGACCTGATCTAGTCTGGGGGTACGCGAACTAACTAAGGAGGATTAACTTATGGCACAATATTCGCACACAAACTCAAAAGGTGTAACATACTACTTGTTCACTTCAGTCACAAAACTTCGTGGTGGCAAAGAACAGCGAATTTACTACTTTAGCAAGTCTGATACAAACGCTAAGGGCGAACCTTGTGATCTTCCAGATGATCGAAAAGTTGAAGAAAACCCACGAAACGGTTTCCTCGTACTTAAGAAGAAAGTGTAATCACACAATTTTCTATAAAAACGCACCGCAAGGTGCGTTTTTAGTTGGTGCGCCCAGGAGGAGCACAGTGAGGTGTGTAGTATAACCATAAACTTGCAGGCCTTCAAAAATATGTTATGCTTGCATAATTTGACATTGCGTGATATAATATAGCTATGAGTAGTCATCCAGAATCTGGTATTGATCCTCGAAGCAAGGTACCCCAAGAAGTACTGCCTAATCCTGTCTCGCGGGAAGAGCAAATAGCCAGTATGGGGCCTGACGAACTGGCGCAAGCACGCCGTGAAGATCGGGAGAGTGACCTCGACTACATTCCTAGGTCAATAGAGGTCGATGACACGACAACTAAGTCATCTTCACCAGCTACTAAAATGATCTCCTCGGCTGCGGTTGCTGCAACTGTTGGGGCCCAGCCGTTACTTCCTCCTGCCGAGACTGTCTCAGGTGCACAAGATTCGCCCGAACAGCAATCCAACTCGGCAGAGGCTGAAGCCAAACTTCCTGCTCGAACGACTGCTTTTTTGAATGTTCACCTCGATTATGCTCGAAGCAATGAAGAACGCGACGCCGACGGTAACTTAACCAAAACGGCACAAGCTGCATGGGATAGGTTTGACAACAGCATAAGTAAATTTATAGAACGTAACGGCTTTGCTGGATTAGCCAGGGTTGATGCCGAAGTTACGCAAGCCTACATTACTCGCTTTATGGAGGCACAGGGTCAGAGGCCAGTAGAAAGAGATCTCCTGAGCGCTATTGGAAACCTTGACCCCGTTACCATAAAGCTGTTCGCGGACTTGTACGAAAAAGCAAACGGCATAGCTGCGGTTGAAGCGGAGTTGCCTGCCAGTATCCTTGAAGTTCATTACGATGTTGAAGACCAGCCAGACATAATTGATCCGCGGATACTGATTATAGATCACCTAGGGCGCCCTATATCAGTTTTAGATGAAGATGGAGAAGTTAAGGGCATTCACGATGTACCTGATTTAGACTTCCCCGATCCCGATGATGACAGAGTGGGCAAGCCGCGCCACAAAGACCATGCTGCCTAAGCTTGATACTAAGTAAAAATACTGCCAGCTGAGGCAGTATTTATATTTTGAGCTAGATTGTGTGGTGGAGATTGGCTAACCTTATTTGAAACTCGCCCACTAGAGGATATTCTAGCAGACATAGCCGAGGGCTGGGATAGTACACGCCGTTGCATGGGTAGGGTCAGAGCTAGTGCATTTACTGAGGTTAGCTATGTACTCTAAGGTGGCTAGGAGTATAAGACGAAAGCGTTTGAAACAGTATGGTGGTTAGCGCCATCTAAAAGATAGAAAAATGGTATAATTCTACTTAAATGACAGAAGTAAAACATACGACAAAAGAGGCAGATGAGATACTAGCAGGCGCATCAGATTATGCATCTGGTGAGTTTGCGGGTACAAATCTGTCCGACAAGCATAAAGAAATATTTGTTGCAGCAAGGACAGAACGCCGCATAAGAATTAGTGGTGATAAAGCTGCGCAAGAATATTACAAAGAAACTGGGCGACACTTTGATAACGATAACGGAACTGAGGCTTATATTCGTATCACCGCGATGGCTTTTGTATATGCTATTCTCGCTTTGCTAGTAAACCTAATCCTGTATCTACCAGTAAACTATCTGGTTAAATCGTGGGGAGGTGCTAACAGCCACGATGCTGTATATATCACCATTATAATAAGTACAGTAATTAGCACTATTCTTGCAGGTATTAGTTCCGAAATCAGCACGAAACGCAAAGCGTTTATAGCTGGAATGAATGCAGAGGCAACTGACCGCGTAGTTGGCGAATATCACGATGCAACTACGAAGTTACATCGGAAATAGCTAGCGTGTCGCCAACAGGCGTAATAAGAGTACGAGCAATCATTTACTGGTTCTCAGGTGTTTGAACATATAATGGGTTTATGGCTAAGAAAAAAGTATATGGAAAATGTAGGATTTGCGGTGAGGAAAAGCAACTCACCCAAGAACACTACATACCCCGCGCAGCTGGTGGTGGTACAAAGAGGACGCTTTATAGTGGCGATGAGCTAATCAAGACACTGCACAAAGATGAGGACGGTAATGACTATAAACCGCGCGGCAAAATTAAACAAAATGGACTTTCTGACTATTCCTTATGCAAGGAGTGCAATGAGCTATCAGGCATTCTATACGATAAAGATTTCGCCGAGTTTTATAAGCGCATTCACTATGTGATAACCTCGTCAACCGAAATCCCTAAAGGCGTAAACATAGATGAATATCTTGATAAAAAAGTTGCAACAATAGTACTGAAAGATATTAAGCCGTTTAATATCGCCAAGCGTATGCTGGTGTCCTTTTGTACTATTGAACACGCTGGGCTTACAGACCGGCAGACAGAGATAAGGAAGGCTATCTTAGATAAAGACTACCAACCAAACACCGATAACTTTGCTTTATATATGAGCCTACACCTAGGTAATAGTGCCTTTTATGGTACGGTTGCCGCATTAAAGAATGTAGGTGGCAGGCATTTCAGTCAGGTTTATGCAGGGATTGAGAGTGAGCTGGTAGCGTTCTATTATTCTGCGGATAAGGATACAAAAGCCGTGGGATTAGACAACTGTACTGATATTACGCCGTGGCTTACGCGATATAAATATGACCAAATAGCCACGATAAAGCTAGAGTTAATGTTTAATAAATCGTTAATGATACGCTTTCCAATAAGCTCATAATCTACACAAACAAAGCGGGGGGTATGTCCCTCCACCTCTGTTAAATTGGCACTCCGCTGTCTAAATACCTAATTTTCGGGCGTAATTCTGCCATCGTTTTTTTGGCAAAAATAGGGAGTACCGAATTTTTGTCTCTCTGTCTCAAATGACCAACTTTTTAGCAAATACTAAGCTATAATTGCCATATGAATGAAGTAATTTTAGAAACCAAGACCTTTTCCGTAGAAGTACCAGAGAAACCTTTTGTAGACCGTGAGGATGGTGGGCATTTAAGGATTATGTCTAATATAAAGGTTAAAGATAGAACTGAGCTTAATGCCGAGCAGACCGTAGAGTACGCCTTACTCTCAGAGGTTGTCGGAAAAGCTCTTGAGCTTGCGATGACTAAACGAGGCATTGATATTGGTAATGTTAACTGGCAGGAGATGGGAAACTGGAGCGTGTTTAAACCCGAGGGCATAACACTGCATATGCATATATTTGGACGAGCTAAAAACGCAAGAACGCAAAAGTATGGTGAGGCAGTGAAGCTACCTTTTCGGGATACAGGGTTTTATGATGACTTTGAAAAACTAAATCAAGATGATGTATCGGCAATAAAACAAGAGATTGCAGAACTACTCAAGGTAGAAAAATACCAGTCGCTAAGTTAATCGCTCAGTGCGTTATACTAAGATTACATATTAACAACTCCACCTTTTATGTAGCTGTATAGCGGAACGGACCGCGCAAAAAACGGGCAGCAATAACGCATAAAATGTAAGAATACGAGGACGGCTCGGCAAAAAACGGACTTATCTGTGGGCTAACGCGCCATATGACACTACCTAGTGTTTATGGCTTGGGAGTTTCAAGCCGTGAGTACCGTTTCTCAACAAGAGCAAGAAGTAGGCAGTTTTGTAGAGCTAATTAAAGTTTTGCAAGAAATAGATACATCAAGTCCAAAAGCCAAAATTAACGAGCAGTCCATAGACGATAATAACGGTGGACGCATCATCTTATAGTCAATGGTAGAATTGGCTGTATGTACGATGAGCAGGAGCTAGACCTAAGAACGCTTAAATATGTGCTGTACCTGCGTAAGTCCACTGAGGATGAGGGCAGGCAGATTAGGTCTATTAAAGACCAAGAGCAGGATTGTAGAGACTTAGCTAAACGCTTAGGGCTAACTATCGTTGACACCATATCTGAGCAAAAATCGGCAAAGAAACCAAACAACCGCCCTGAGTTTACCAATATGCTAAAGCGCATCAGGGCTAAAGAGTTTGATGGCATTATTGCTTGGCATCCCGACCGACTTGCCAGAAATATGGTTGAGGCGGGCAAAATTATTCATATGCTTGATACGGATGTTATTAAAGATATTCGTTTTGTTTCGCATCAGTTTTCAAACGATGCAAACGGCAAAATGCTTTTGGGTATGCTGTTTGTATTTAGCAAGCACTATTCCGATGACTTATCTAGCAAGGTTACGCGCGGGGTAAGGGGTAACTTGCGCGACTATAAATCAGGTGGCACGCCAAAACACGGCTATATACGCGACACTGAGGGCATCTACCGCAAAGACGGCGATAACTTCACCATCATACAGACGGCGTGGCAGATGCGGGCTAAGGGCGTAAACCAGCAAGAGATTTGCGACTACATAAACTCTCAGGGCTATCAAAAGTTCATAGCCAAACGCGGCGGTCATACTACATTTACGATGGCTGACAGTACGCTGAGCAACTTATTCAAAGACACCTTTTATTATGGTGAGCTAAACCAAGCTGGTCAGACCATTGACTTAATAACAGCGCCAGTACCATTTGAGCCAATGATTGACCGAGATACATTCTTTATGGTCCAAGAGCTTAGCAGAACTAGGCGGCGTGCTAGCAAGAAAAACCGTAAGCCAATCTTGCCACTTCGCTATATGGTTTATTGCGATGTATGTAAGTTTGATAAACCGATGCAAGTCGGACGCACGCGAGGCAGGGATAAAGTTCATCGCCTCAACTATGCTTGCCTAAATAAGGATTGTCCGAGAGAAAGGGGCTACAAGAGCATTCGCGGCAAGCTGGTGTTTAGCGAGATTGATAGAGTAATAAAAGAGAAACTGCTCAGCTTGCCTGATAGCGCATACGATGAGTACCTCAAAGAGATTAAATCTTATAGCGATACAGCCAAAACAAAGTTGCGCTCTGACCTTAGTAGAGCAAGGACAACTAAAGCTGGTTATGAAAAGAAAATAGCAGAGTTGTCGCCAAGCCTATCAATCATAAAAGACGAACGCGCCCTGCAAACCATCACCGAGCAGATTGGCGAGGCATCGCAAATCGTACAACAGCAAGAGCAACTTATTGAGAAATATCAGAGGAGTATTGAGCGCAGCACCTTGCCTGCCATTGATAAAGATGAGTTTAAGGCTACCCTAAAAGAAATGGCTCAAAAGCTCAAAGCTGCCGATGTGGTTCAAAAGGACATCATTGTCAGTAATTTGTTTTTGAAACTCTATTTTGACCAACAAAAAATGACGCATTACTCCTTTAAAGAGCCAGTTGCGTCATTAGTTGCGTTACCGTCATTCCAAACTGGTGGGGGCGCCTGGACTTGAACCAGGGACCA
>CAYNKQ010000002.1:0-71201 GCA_964397855.1 uncultured Candidatus Saccharibacteria bacterium
TTTAATCCGAAGACCATATGCGGTATTAGACACCGTTTCCGGTGCTTATCCCTCAATCTGGGGTAGGTTCCCACGTGTTACTCACCCGTCCGCCGCTCGTGTACTCTACACTTGTTATTCGATCTTCCTGTTCTTCATCTCCCCCGCCAAGGTTCAAATCAGACCAATCTAGCAATAAATTGCCACGATCAAACACTAAGTGTAAAGCCTTACCGCTCGACTTGCATGTTTTAGGCATGCCGCCAGCGTTCATCCTGAGCCAGGATCAAACTCTCCATAAAAATGGTGTTCAATTCTAACTTCAATGAAATACTAACATCTCAAAAAATATTCAAACATCAAAAAAATCTAACGTTGACGTTGCACTACTCAATTTTTAAGTATCTTCTAGCTGTTTATATTGCTCTCTCGCATAAAAAGATCAGACAGACTGGGATCAATTGTATGAAACGAACCACCCTATGTCAAGATGAAAATGCGTTTTGTTGTAATTTATGTAACGACAAACACAAACATTGGCACCGCGACCCCTATAATAATGCCCGCAAGCACCTCTAAGGGAGTGTGTCCGCTAGACTGGTGGATCGTGAGGTCCGGTGTCGCACTTTTAAACACTTTTGGAATAATTGCACGAATGGCTATAGCGTGCTCACCCACTGCATGCCGGACATTCATCGCATCGTACATGATTATTGATGCCATAATACAAGCGATTCCGAACTCAGGACTCTTTGTACCAAGCCGATAAGCCAGAACTGTGCATAACGACACAATTACTGTCGTATGTGCACTCGGCATACCGCCGGAACGGTAGATATACTTCCAGTCCCAGTCATTTTCCGTGAATCCTTTAATAAATATCTTGGCAACCTGAGCCATGATCCAGGAGAAGATAGGGATGACAAAGTAGGCGTAGCTACTCAGCCACTGGCGCATCACTAGCTCCTCCTACAGGGTCATCTTCATCTACTGCCTGTTCTTTACTAACTAGAGCGACCGAAGCTACGCTGTCGTTGTCGCCTAGGCGCATGATTCGTACACCCTGCGTAGTTCTACCAAGAGCAGGTATATCCTTGAGCCCCAGTCGGATGGTTTGCCCATTATTGGAGATAATTATCACTTCAGGTGTTTCATCGGTTAGGGATTTAACAGAGATGAGATTTCCGGTCTTGGCATTCACAACCGCTGAACGTATTCCTACGCCACCACGCTTGTGCGGAGAGAACTGTGAAATTTTAGTTCGTTTTCCGTAACCTTGTTCGCTAATAACAAATATATTGGAATCTTCTTCTACTATATCCATACCAACCACTACGTCGTTTGGCCGAAGCCGCATACCACGCACGCCACGAGCAGTCCTACCCATGGGACGAACGTCGTTTTCATGGAATCGAATCGCCTGACCAAGTGATGTTGAAATAACAACTTCATTATCACCAGTAGTGGGACGAATCCATTTTAGTTCATCGCCTTCATCAATCTTGATAGCAATCAATCCACTGGTTCGTATGTTGTTGTAGTCCTCAAGTTTAGTCTTCTTAACCGTGCCCTGCTTGGTGGTCATGAAGAAGTAACCCTTCTTCTCTTTAACATCGTGCTTGATTACTGCAGTAACCACTTCCTCAGGGTGAAGTTGAAGAAGATTAACCACCGCAACCCCTTTGGCGTTAAGACCGGTGGCAGGTACTTCATAGGTCTTAAGGCGGAAGACCCTACCCTTGTTCGTAAAGAACAACAGGTATTCGTGAGTACTGGCAAGTACTACATGTTCGATAACATCGGCCTCTTTTGTTGCCATGCCTCGCTTGCCTTTACCGCCTCTGTGCTGTTTTCGATATTCAGATGCCAAACTACGCTTAATGTAGTTTTCTGAAGTGATTGTTACAACGACCTGTTCTTCAGGAATAAGTTGCTCGTCACTGAACTTGCCTAGTTCCTGAGGAATAATCTGTGTTCTCCGTGGATCACCGTATTTTTCCTTCATCTCTACTAGTTCAGCTTTGATAATCTTAAGGATCTCTTTTTCGTCAGCCAAAATAGCCTCTAGTTTGGCAATTAGTTTACGTAGTTCAGCAAGCTCTTCTTCGATCTTCTTACGTTCAAGACCAGCAAGACTACGAAGCTGCATAGCTAGAATAGCCCTGGCCTGGATCTCAGAAAGCTTAAACTTATCCATTAGGTTTAGTTGGGCCTCTTCCGTAGTCGCACTACCCCGGATGACCGCGATTACTTCATCGATATGGTCAAGCGCAATCGAAAGTCCTTCCAAGATATGCGCTCTGTCCTGCGCCTTTTTAAGCTCAAACTGAGTTCGTCTTCGCACCACAGACTGACGATGCTTCAGATATTCACTTAGCATATCGTGAAGTCCGAGCACTTTTGGCTGAATACCGTCAATCAACGCCAGCATATTGTAGTGGAACATAGTCTGGAGTGGAGTGTGCTTGTAAAGCTGGTTTAAGACTTTTTTAGGATACGCATCTTTCTTGAGATCAATCACAATCTTTACAACACCACGGGCACTTTCATCACGGAGATCAGAAATACCAACCAGCTTTTTGTCCTTCACTAGATCGGCAATTTTCTCAATTAACGTTGCTTTATTGACAGCATATGGGATCTCGGTAATCACGATCTGGTGACGACCTTTATTGTTTTCCTCAATTGAAGCAACTGCACGAACGACCACGCCCCCACGACCACCTGCATAGGCAGCCCTGAGTGATTCTTTGCCATACACTATGGCTCCAGTTGGGAAGTCTGGACCTTTCACAAATTCAAGAAGATCGTCGGTAGTCGCATCTGGATTTTCAATGATATGAACTGTCGCATCCACAAGCTCACCTAGGTTATGTGGCGGAATATTCGTCGCCATACCTACGGCTATACCCATCTGACCGTTGAGCAATAAGTTTGGCAGCTTTGCAGGCAAAACAGATGGCTCACGCTCGGATCCATCGTAATTGTCTCGGTAGTCAACCGTGTTCTTTTCAAGGTCAGCCAGCAGCTCGGAGCCTATCTTGTCCATTCTTGCTTCTGTGTAACGTGCGGCGGCTGGTGGGTCACCATCCATTGAGCCAAAGTTACCTTGACCATCAACCAAGGTATAACGCATCGACCAATCTTGAGCTAAACGAGCCATTGAGTCATAAATGGCAGTATCGCCATGCGGGTGATACTTACCCATTACATCACCAGTGATACGCGCGCTTTTTACAAACTTTGACCCAGGACGCCAGCCGTTCTTTTCCATCGAATAAAGGATTCGTCGGTGGACAGGCTTGAGACCATCCCGTACATCAGGTAGGGCGCGAGCGATAATCACACTCATAGAGTACTGGAGATACTTAGTCTCCATCTCATCCTCGACACTGCGTACAACAACAGATTTAGAGTGAGTATCATTAAATACCGGCTGAGTAATCTCTATTTCTCCGGTCTCTGATGTTGTTAAATTTTCATCGTTATGTTCAGTATCCATACATCTACCCCTTAAATATCCAGATCTTCAGTATTAGCAAACTTAGCACGTGATTGAATAAAGTTTTTGCGCAGTTCAACTTCTGTACCCATGAGTTTATTAAAGATTGCATCGGCTTTTTCAGCATCCTCAACCTTAACCCGAACGAGCACTCGGTTATCAGGATTCATCGTTGTTTCCCATAGCTGATCAGCATCCATCTCACCCAGACCCTTGTAACGCTGAATGCTCACACCTAGCTGCTTGGCTCGCTGCTGATCTTCGTTTTCGTCTTCACCCGAAGTGGCAACTACCACAACTCCAGATGCCCTATCTGCGTCAGCCTTAGCTTTCGCTTTTTCTGCCTTGGTTGCAGCAATCTGAGTTAACACCTGTTCTTTATCTTCGTCGGTGTATGCATAATGCTTAGTTTTACCAGATGTGATTGCGTACAATGGAGGCATAGCCATAAAGATATGCCCGCCTTCTATAACATCGCGCATATGACGGAAAAAGAATGTCATCAGCAATGTGCTAATGTGTGATCCATCTACATCGGCATCGGTCATAATTACAATACGGTGATAACGAAGTCGAGAAATATCGAATTGTTCACCAATACCAACTCCAATTGCAGTAATCAAGTTTTTGATTTCATTATTAGCATACATCTTATCGAGCCGAGCACGCTCAACGTTAAGTACCTTGCCTCGTAGCGGTAAAATAGCCTGAGTTTTACTGTCGCGGCCCATTTTAGCCGAACCACCAGCTGAGTCTCCCTCAACAATATAGAGTTCTGAATCTTTAGGATCCTTACTTGAACAGTCAGCAAGCTTGCCCGGGAGCGATGTGCTCTCTAGAACACCCTTACGAATAACGTTGTCTCGTGCCGCCCGTGCCGCTGCTCGAGCTCGAGCTGAAAGAATCGCCTTACCAACAATCTTCTTGGCAACATTTGGATTTTCTTCAAAGTAATAAGACAACCACTCGTTCATAACCTGCTCTACATATCCACGAACCTCGGGATTACCAAGCTTGTTCTTGGTCTGACCCTCAAACTGTGGATCTGGAAGCTTTACCAAAATCACCGCGGTGATACCTTCACGACAGTCTTCCCCAGAAAGATTTTCTTCCTTTTCTTTAAGTAGGCTGTTTTTACGAGCATAGTCGTTAATGACTCGAGTCAGTGCCGCCCTAAATCCGGTAAGGTGTGTTCCGCCATCTGGGTTAAGTACGTTATTGGCAAATGCCTTAATCGTTTCAACGTAACTTTCAGTATATTGCAGCGCAACTTCAACCATGCTGTCTTCTACTTGTCGTTCTACATAGAAAATGTCATCGCCTACGGCTTCTTTGCCAAAGTTCAGGTTATGAACATAAGACTTGATGCCACCTTCAAAATAGAAGGCGTATCTGTCACCAGTTCGTTCATCAGATAACGTTGCGCGCACGCCTTTTGTGAGGTAACACTGGTGACGTAAGTATTCGAGCACCCATTTATAGTCGAACGTGACTGTTTCTTTAAAAATCTCGGGATCTGGGTAAAACGTAATACTTGTACCCTTAGCCCTCTCCGTTTCACCCAGCTTCTTGAGCGCACCTTTTGGAACACCACGCTCAAATTCAAGACTATATAACTTACCATCTTTTACGACTTCAGCAATAAGACGGGTCGAAAGAGCATTTACCACACTTGATCCCACGCCGTGCAGACCAGATGAAACCTTATAACCACCGCCACCAAACTTACCACCAGCGTGAAGAACGGTAAGGACGGTTTCTAGTGTACTCTTGCCAGTTTTGGCGTGCTTATCAACTGGGATACCTCGTCCATCATCTGTAATAGTAATGCCACCATCGGCAAGAATCTTCACATCTACAAATGTAGCGTGCCCAGCAATTGCTTCATCTATACAGTTGTCTGCGATCTCTTTGATTAAGTGGTGTACTCCGTCGTAACCGGTACTACCAATATACATACCTGGTCGCTTACGAACCGGCTCGAGTCCCTCGAGCACTTGAATTTGACTGGCATCATATGCCTGCTCTTTTTGTTTGCTCACGCTTTTATACCCTCTCTCCCACGATTTTTACTTCATCATATATTATACCAACATTAAAAAATGTATTCAACCACTTGCACTTTAAATATGCTTGTGGTTCAATCAGAGTTAACAAGTTAGTATTAAAAAACAAAAAAGGTCAAAAATGTTTCGAAAACTCGTTTCAAACCTTCCGTTCAGCCCATCACTGATAAATCAGCTCGGATTTTATACTAATCGCCTCAAGAAAGAACAGTTCACCCGTAAACTCGGCTTTATCTTTATGATACTTGCAATACTGACTCAGACGATGACTGTCGCGATGCCTACACAGGCATCGGTCAAAGCGAGTGACAATGACATTGTGTACGGAGGTAACGGAAAAACAAAAGCGGGTATCGTGCAAGCGTACGCGAATAACAGAGATAACTTTGGTCACACTGATATACGTGCGATATTTAACTACTACCACATCACAGCCGCCAACCTTAACTCCAGCAAAGTAGTAGAGATTCGATCCACAACCGCAAACAATTACATGTCCATTGGTAGAGAAAAACGCGGATATGGGGTAGAAAGCAAGATACCGGTACCTGTCGTTTCGCCTATTTACTCACGCGGACTCCACGAATGGCCAGGCGCGAGCGGCAAGAGATGGCAAGCACTTGAAATCCAAACTGATCAGGGAGTACGTTGGATCTTACTAGAGTGCGGAAATATTGTCACCGGAGGCCCAACTCCAGAAAAACCAAAAAATCCCAACCTAAAACTTGAGAAGTCAGTTGATAAGCCGAATGCCAAAAAAGGTGAAAAAGTTACCTTCAAGATCAAAGTTACTAATATTGGTAACGGCGTAGCCACTAATGCATACGTGTACGACGATGCGCCAGTAGGAATGGATCTCGTGAATGATGGTCTTGATGCGAAACATCACATAAAGAGCCCTCGACGTTGGGAGACTCCTCGATTCAACCTCGCACCAGGCCAAAGCTTTACCTATGCACTAAAGGCAGTAATTACTAGATGGGGTCCGGTCACTCTCATAAACCGAGCCTGTGTTGACTTCTTCGACGTGAATATCTATGACAACTGCGATACCGCAACAGTAACAGTGCCGAACGGCTGCCCTATCCCTGGAAAGGAAGAGCTCCCTAAGGACGATCCAAGCTGCAAGACAAACCCAAACCTTGTTATCACCAAAACAGCTGACAAAAAGAACTTAAAACTGGGCGATACCTTCGAATATACTTTAAAAGTTACAAACAAAGGTGATGTCAACCTGCCGAAGGCGGTTGTAAGAGACCTGGCACCCGAACAACTTGAGTTTCTTGAGGTAAAAGAAGTTGGCTCAACGGTATTTAAAAAAGTTACCAACCCGAGGGACTATGTAAGCACGCTATTCCCTATCAAAAAAGGTGCGACAGTCACGATAGTTTTAAAAGCTAAAGTTATAAAAAATAGTAGTGAAGCCGTCAAGAACACCGCGTGTGTACTCTCGACTGGAGCCGAAACTACGGCTGGCGGCTGTGACGACGAGACGATCGTCATAAAAGAAACCTGTCCCACAAACCCTACGCTGCCAAAAGACGACACAAAATGCCAGCAACCCTGCCCTATTGAAGGTAAGCAGAACCTTCCAGCCGGCGACCCAGGCTGCAAGCCGTGCGAAGAATCTAAACAGAGTCAAGACGGCAAAGATCTCAGCTGCCTAGAACTTCATAAAAAAGCTCGCAATATTACCCAGCAAATTGAAAATGCCAACGGAACCAAGGCAAATGCAGGTGACACTATCGAATACACCCTTTCAGTAACAAACAAGAGCAAAGAAACTCGAAACGCTTTTGTTGTGGAAGAAGCTATCGGCGACGTGATGGAGTATGCAGACGTAATTGACGCAAGTGGCGCTACATATGCAACAAATCCAGTTAAAATGCTCACCTGGAAACCGGTAGATATAAAGCCGAACGAAACAATAAATCGTACCGTACTCGTTAAGATTAAAAGCACCATTCCAACGACCCCAGCATCTACCTCAGACTCGTCATCGTACGACATGAAAATGTTCAATGTATACGGAGACAGTGTAACGATAGATCTACCTCAGAATCCAGTAAAAGTCGCCGAACAAACTATTACTTCTCTTCCGAGTACAGGTCTTGGCGCAAATGTGGTAATTAGCACCATACTTATTATGGTTGTCACGTACTTCTACTTCAGGAGTAGAACAATGGTAAAAGAACTTGGACTAGTGCGACAACAATTTAACTACGGGGCAGGACTATAGTCATGGGTGAACACTTAAAAAGTAGCGAAAATGCTGGTGAACAAATTCCAAATAAAGAAATCGAGAAGCACCAAGAACGCCTCAATGAACTCCACGAGAAAGCTGAAAAAAAGGCTCATAAAAGTGGTCACGAAAAAGAGACTATCCGTCACGAAATAAAAGAAAAAGCAATCTCAGGTGCAGAATACCGAAAGCCCGCTTCAGAAGGCAAGCAACAAAAAGCCCCTACTACCAAGAAAGAAAAAGATCATGTTTTCGATACTGTTATGCACCATGTTCACCAGAATATGTCTAAGCCCGAACGTGCGTTTAGCTCATTTATACATAGGCCTGTAATCGAAAGAACAAGTGAAGTTGCTGGTAAGACCATTGCAAGACCTTCAGGGATAGCCGGTGCAGCAATCGCAGCCTTTGTTGGCCTCCTTTCAGTATACGGTGTCGCCAAGTTTGCGGGATTTGAACTTTCGGGATCAGAGATGCCACTACTACTTGCAGGAGGCTTTCTGATTGGTCTAGTTGCGGAATGGGTATTTAAGTCAGTGCGCGTACTATTTAGCCCAAATAAGAACTAATTTCGCTGATCACCCGAATATCGTCCAATAGGACATGGATGAAAACACCCCTAAAAAACAGAGGCAACGCAAGTCTTAGACTTCATCATCTTTTGAATGATGAATCAGGCCCTGCCTGTCTATGGCAATCTCACCTGCACCCAAATCACCTTCCTGTATAGCATTGTTAACCGCCGCTGACTGCTCCCCGCTCGTGACTTGCTGATTGTTGCCATCTCTCTGCACTACAAGCTCTTCAACCGGCTTCTGGCTGGGATCCGTCTGTAAGTTTACTGGTGGAGTAAAAGACTGTACAGGGCGCGCTTGTGGCTGCTGAAGCGACTGCGGAATGGGCGTAGCTGTGTGTGTATTCGCCTGACTCAAGCTGCCAAACTCTGGCTTCTGAAGTGCCTGTGGTGAAGAAGTCCCAAGACCCGGGCTAGCGACTGGCTTTGTAGCCATCTCTTGTTTCCGCTTAGCGAGCCACTCGTCAAGGAACGAAGAGCTTCCAGGCTTTGGTACAGCCGATGGCTGGGCGGAAGTCGATCCCGCTACAGGATTCGTTGCACCAAGCCCTGGCCGAGCACCAGCTCCAAACGCAGGTCGCGGAGCTTCTTGTGTTTTAAGCCTTGCAAATATTTCTTTCTCAATAACTGCCTTTGGACGGCCATACTTAGCTGCAGAAAGTCGTTTCAGCGCATCCCCTAGTTCTGAGTTAGGACTACCTAGAGGTGGAACTGTTTCCATGCTAAACGGTTGTGTCGGAACCCCATTCATGAGCATCTGAACCGCCCAGTTGTAGTTTGGCATCTTAGTAATGTCTTCCGCATCAAATGTTGGAGAAAAGTATTTAACCAAAAAGTCCGCATCGTTGGCACCAGTACGTGAGCCAACTACGGTCCCCACGTTTCCGAACACCGCGTCACGAATTTCATCAGTAAGCTGGCCTACAAACTGATTCGCCACGATCAGACTTAACCTATACTTACGGGCTTCAGAGAGGATATCTGAGAACGTTTCAGTTGAGAAGTTTTGAAATTCATCAACGTATAACGCAAAATCCCTACGCTCTGATTCGTGAATGTTTGCACGGCCCATTGCAGCAGCGTAGAACTTCATAACAAATATCATGCCCAGAAGCTTAGCGTTGAGTTCACCCGTCTTTCCTTTACTGAGGTTGACCAGAAGAATTTTGCCCTCATCCATCACCTGACGAATATCAAAACCACTTTTTGTTTGCCCAATAATATTGCGCATCATCTGATTCGACAGGAACGCGCCGAATTTACTTACAAACCAACCCTTCACCTCTCCAAATTCATTAGACCGCTCAGATGCTGGCATTTCTTTAAGCCAGAAGTCGAGCACAGGCTGATCTGTTACATATTTAAGTTTTTGATTTAGGTATGCCTTGTCGTTAAACAACTTTGGGATATCAATAAACGTTCCCCCATCTGGTCCAGCCATAACAACCAGCGCAGCGTTACGGAATATATTTTCATATCTTGGCCCAATGATTCCTTGTCGTTGTGGATCATACAACCTGTAAAGCATGTTTATGGCCTCTTGAATAAGGAAATCTTGTTGTTCTTTATATTGAAACTCGAAAAGGTTAAGACCAACGGGATTATCCATATCGCCAGGGGCAAAGTAGATCACGTCCTCAGTTCTCTCTTTGGGTACCATACTCATAAGCGTTTCGGCGGTGTCACCATGCGGGTCAATAAAGGCAAACCCTTTACCGTCTAACATATCTTGTAGCGCCAGGTTCTCTAATAGTACCGACTTACCTGTACCGGTTTGTCCGATGATGTACATGTGCCTTCTTCTGTCGCTATCAGTTAGACGAATCTCTTTCTTTGTGCCCCTAAACACGTTGTAACCTAACAATAAGCCTTTTTCGGGTACATTATTTGGTCCGTCAACCTGCTTTGAGGCCTGTCGTTGTAATTGCGACGTCGGTGTATTCTTTTGATCGGGAAAGTGAAAGATCGAAGCAAGTTCAACACTGTTAAGAATACTTTGATTTACCTCTTGGGGGAAAAATCGAAAAATAAATGCTGTGACAAAATTTTCTATCACCTTGGCAGGAACAAATTTGAAACCATTTCTGCCAGGAGAATCAAAAAGCGAGAACGAAGCTACAATGTTACTAAGTATTGTTTGCGAACGTGCAGCCGTATTAGACGACGCAGCAACACGTATCAGAACTTCGTAACCCGGATAACGAGTTTTCTCTTCAATTGCATCCAACTCAGCCTGCTCCAATGAAGAGAGTTGCTTTTCTTCCTGCTTAATCTCACCTTCAGGGGGCTTCCATAGTGCACTCCCGACATCCTTCCAGACGTGCCCACCAAGACCTTTTTTATAACGATCTTTTTTAAACTTAACGGTGGTTTGCTTTGATTTTTTAACCCAATCAGGGTTTGCAGGACGTAGCAATATCTGGATACCGGCACCATCGTCTTTGGTAAGCGTTGACATTGAATTGAGTAGTGACTGCATTGCATCACGCTTAGAATCCTGGTATGTGGCGATTGGATTGGCAAATCCCTTTTTCAGAACAAGCTCTCCACCAATGGTTCCGCTAATCTTGCCGACAGAACTAAAGATGTTATGCTCTTCAACTTCTTCGAGACGAGCAGTTGGATACGCGCTTGTGATAGCTTGCTCAACCACAGAGACCAACGCAACTGGAACTGCAGTGTAATAATTAATCCTCCCCTTTGCGGCCACAACTTCAAATGCAATGTGACGCTGACCATAAAATTTGTTCTTAAAACCTTTCGGAGTAGCAGTACTCGCTAGAATGTTGTACAAAACCTGTGCCTTAGAAATTGTTTCTTCGGTGATATCTCTTGCATCCCTGCTGCCAGTCTCAATATCATCACTAATAGGTGGAAGATGAATCAAAAGTGGGACCATTTTAAGACCACGTTCATAGTTTTTGGCTTCACGCAGTACTTTTCGGTAATACGCAAATATAACAAACCCAGCAATTATACCTACGCCCGCCATGACACTTAGAATGATTAATGCTTGCATGATCGTCGCCTACTCGGCTAGCTTTATTGTTTTATTATACCGTTTCTGCAAGTAGTCAGCCTGCAGTTTGCTGACTTCTTGCTCCTGTTGATACGGATCAGTCTTGGTAGAGTTAACAATATGTTTTGCTTTATCTACCCACTCTTTTTCAATAACATCAACGTCGTCAGCCATCATCGGGTCAGCCACCGGAGACACCTGGCTAACAACTTGGGGCGCAGGGTTGGCGGGCGGGCTGGTTGGCTGAACCGCCAGCACTGGCTGAATAGTCGGTGAACCCGGAGCCGAAGGAGTCTCAAATGACCGCTCTTGACTTGTGCTGGGGGCGGTCTCAGGAGATATCGGCATCAAGTTAGCAGCAGTTTGCTGCTCTTGAAAATTCTGACTGCCCTCTTGAGCAATTGGCTCAGGTAAAATTGGTTCCATATCTGCTTAGAAGTATAGCAAAAAACAGGTGGCTTTGGCAGTCTAAAAACGCCGAAGCAAATAAAAATTGAGTAGCAACTCAAAGACTAAAATTAACACCAGATCAACTACCTGAAGTTGCCTCAGCGTCTGCAACCCCACCAGGAATACTGCGCCAGCTGCTATCGCTACAGATGTGTAGAGAATTCTTACACCCGACATCCCGAGCTTGCGACCAATAAATCGCAGCATTGACACCGTAAACGACAGTGTGCACATAAAAATAAACAAAAGAAACAACATGACAACTATCGGCCCACCTTGACCTGGGCTTTTTGTCGTAATAATGATCAACAATCCCATGATCGAGCCGACAACTGAAGCCGCCAGTAGCTTTGTAACAGTTGTAGATTCTGATTCTTTTAGTATTTCTATATCTTTTTCCATAACTCCATTGAACCAAATTTCTTAAAAACAAAAAAGCTAGAGTAACAAATCCGCCAACTTAATTACTTTTGTAGCGCTTGAATACTCTAGCAGTGACTGACCGCTCTCAATAAAGAGAGCGCTAGCGCCATCAACTGATGGCTATACTGTGGTGAAAGGTGCTGCTCTTTCGAGCTGATAGAATCATAGCACTGGATCTTCATTAACACAAGCATTTTATTATTGTAATAATAACAATGTACATCTATTACAGGTGAAGTAATGTTGTTGTAAATAATGCTATTTGCCTTAATTTAATCTGTACCTAGGCCCTCTTTTAGCGCATAAACCCTTCTTAAAATCTCTGAGCCAAGCACAGACTGATGTCTAAATTCCTGTAGTTTTTATGACCCGATTAACGATGAGTTGAGGACTGAACACAAAATATCCAGCAATCAGCCTTCACGGCCAACTCGATAACCAACTAAACATTCCCCAAAAATGTCACGTACACACGCAATCAAATTAATTGCCGACCGACTTAAAAAAATTCAAGAACACGGATCGAACACAATCCCTCCAACTTTACCTTAGAAAATAGAAATAGAATTTGAGTTATATTAACACTACCAATTAATTGATCCCGGGGCGCAGACAACACAGCCATCAACGTGCAGCTGAAGCGGCAAACATGCGGCCTAGACTAGACTCCACCATGGACTAAGGCAGTCTTCTCCGACCTACGGCTGAGCACAAAAATAATTAACTGAATACAAATTAAAATGCAGGAGAAAAGCACATCGCGTTCCAGCGTTCTAGCAGAATGCCAGTAGGCCAACTTCCTAATAAAGCATTCGACTGTGACTATGTTGATGTCAATAAATAGTCATCAATTTTGTAGCCTATCAGTATCATGTCATGCTGTGGATAACTTCATTACATTTTGTGCTTATTATATGTTGACATAAGCTTTTAGAGCGCCTATTATGATAGTGGCACTTGAATAAAAAAAGTGCTCAAAACAAAAAGATAAACCCTTGAAACAACGGCTACTCGCAGGCCGTTGTTTTCTTTTGTTTTACATTTACCAATCTGTTAATACCGTCAAATACAAGGAGGTCTTCTCTATGACAACAGCAAAAGTATACTCTGCCGCACATATAGGTTTCGATGGCAGACTAATCGAGATTGAGTGCGACACAAGCAATGGACTACCTGGAATAATTATAGTCGGGCTGGCTAACAAAGCTATCGACGAAGCAAAAGAACGTATGCGCAGCAGTATCAAGAATAGCCGTCTCAGTACTCCACGAAAGCGTGTAACTTTGAACTTAGCTCCTGCCGACATACCGAAAGATGGATCGTGCTACGACCTCCCCATGGCCGTGGCAATATTGGCTGCGAGTCAACAAATACGCCCAGACTTTTTGGCGGACTCATTGTTTGTAGGAGAGTTATCGTTGGACGGAAGCCTTCGGCCAGTAAAAGGAGCTGTGTCGTACGCAGAAGTTGCAAGAGCAAGCGGCTTCAAGCGGATATTTGTTCCCGCCAAAAACGCGGATCAAGCAGCGCTTGTGAACGAGATTAGCGTGGTGCCGATCAAAACGCTGCACGAACTTTGCGAATACCTAAACAAGTCGAAGCCCTTTACCCTTCATCCAAAAACAAACATTACAGCAACTCCAGCAAAGGGCTCTGTTGACTTCGGTGACATCTACGGACAGCAGCACGCCAAGCGTGCACTTGAGATTGCTGCAGCCGGACACCACAATATACTGCTTTCAGGTTCCCCGGGAGCGGGAAAAACTATGATGGCACGCGCACTTCTGTCGATTATGCCCCTCCCCTCCACTCAGGAGATAATCGCAATCACCAAGCTACATAGCCTAGCCGGTGAAGTAGTTAACGATATTGTTACAAACCGTCCCTTTCGTACGCCTCATCATACATCAAGCAGCGTTGCGCTTATTGGTGGCGGCAAAAGCCCGAAACCAGGTGAGATTAGTCTAGCCAACAAGGGCGTGCTGTTCCTGGACGAGTTTCCAGAGTACACAAGATCCTGCCTAGAGGCCTTAAGGCAGCCCCTGGAAGACAGGACCGTGACGGTCGCCAGAGCTGAAAGTACCGTCACATTCCCTGCCGACTTTATGTTAGTGGCAACCCAAAACCCCTGTCCATGTGGCTATTATATGGATCAAGACCATGATTGCAGCTGTACGGCCAACCAGATTAGTCAGTATGGTAAAAAAATATCTGGGCCACTACTTGACCGGATCGACTTGGTCGTACCCGTCCAAAAAGTTGCACATAAGCACCTCTTGCCGAGTGTAAACACCGCCACTCAGAGCAAACAGATACTCAGGCAGGTCATGTTAGCCAGAAAGATGCAGGCCGAACGCTTCAAGAATACCGAGAAGACAAATGCACACATGAGCAATCGTGATATAACGACCAAAGCTCAGCTAACAGAAGAGGCTCGGGAGCTTCTGGAAATTGCAGCCACAAAGCTTTCACTGTCAGCTCGTAGTTACATGAAAGTTATTCGAGTGTCCAGGACTATCGCCGATCTTGAAGCGAGTCAAAAAATCGAAAAAATTCACATGAGCGAAGCCTTGCAATATCGCCCCCGTTGACCCCTGTGAAACCATATGCTACACTTGAATCATATTAAAAGATATTAGTTAACCATAACAACATAACGGAGCATAGCTATCGCTAGACAACCCCAAACACGCCTGAATCACGCAATTCGAGCACCAGAACTTAGAATCATTGACGAGAACGGCGACCAAGCTGGCGTAATGACACGCAGCGAGGCAATGCAACGAGCAGAACTTGCTGGATTAGATCTTGTAGAAGTTTCGCCCAATGCCAACCCTCCCGTTGCACGTATCGTTGACTGGGGTAAATACAACTATCAAAAGACCAAAGCGGCCCAAAAACAAAAGAAACTAACAAAAAGTGTTGATCTAAAACAGATACGACTCGGCATGAGAATCGGTGACAATGATCTTGAGATCAAACTTAATCGTGCTCGCAAGTTCCTAGAGGCTGGCCATAAGGTTAAAGTTATGTTACTCTATAGGGGTAGAGAAAATGCTCATAAAGAGCTTGGATTCACTTTATTTGAGCGAATCACTCAAAAACTCGAAGACGTTGCGGCAGTGGATCAACCAGCTCAACTCAACGGGAGAAATTTAACCATTACTTACAGGAGAGCTACCAATGCCAAAACTTAAAACCCATAAAGGGACAGCCAAACGTGTGAAAAAGTCTGCCACGGGTAAACTTATTCGTGAACGAGCGTTTAAGAATCACCTACTTTCAGGCAAATCAGCTAGCCGAAAGCGAAATAACACAGGCGCCCAGAGTGTTAGTGCTGGTGATACTAAAAGTGTAAAAAGAGCTCTTGGAATATAAGAGCATCTGAAATTTAGGAATTAAGGAGTAAACTATGCGAGTTAAACGAGGTGTTACAAGCCACCACAGACACAAGAAAGTTATCAAAGCTGCCAAAGGTATGCAGCATAATCGTCGAACCTCTATCAAGATGGCTCGCCAGGGTGTTATTCGGGCGCTACAATATGCATACCGAGACCGCCGCAACAAGAAACGAGACTTTCGTGGTCTTTGGATAACAAGAATTAACGCAGCAGTTCGTGAACACGGTGTTAGCTATAGCGTTTTCATGAACAATCTTAAGAAAAATGACGTGCAAATAGACCGTAAAATCCTCAGCGAACTTGCGGTAAACCACCCAACTGCAATCACTGAACTTGTGAAACTTACAAAGTAACATCTGTGTCTGCACCCAAGCACTAAAAAATCTCCGCGAAACGGAGATTTTTTAGTGTCAGATCATCTGTAAGCCGGGTTCTGTCGAGGATAATCATCTATCTAGACTTGTTGTTGCCAATAAGTTCAAGCGGTTCTTGCGGCACGATCACGGCGGACCGCCTATTGTGACCACGCCTCCTTGCAGCAGACAGGGTTTACCTCTCTTCCATGTCACCATGGCCGACTGTGGGCTTTTACCCCACTCGTTTCACCTTTTCCCTTCAACAAGTTCAGGGTAGTTTCGTTTCTGTGGCACTTTCCCTAGGGTCACCCCCGGTTGCCGTTAGCAACTGTCTCGTCCTGTGCTGCCCGGACTTTCCTCTCCCAATAAATTGGGGGCGATCATCCAATGATCTGACACACTCAGTATACCAGATCAGTTGACAGGAACATGCGCATCAAGAATTTCATTCACTTTTGAATCTGCAACAACATTCAGCTCTCTCGGGATATGATTGAAACGAACCTGCTTAAAGCGCTGGGTTAATTCTCGTATCTGCTGATTTAGCGGCCACAAGTCTCGATTCTTTATCTTGTACAACCCATTCATCTGGTTAACGACCATCAGACTATCAATATTACACAAAATTGTGTCACTCGAGCCAGCAAATTTTGTAACAGCCTCTAGCGCCAACAATAAACCCCTGTATTCAGCCTGATTATTACTCGTAATACCTATGTACGAGCCGCCTGATTCGACTATTTCGTTGAAACTGTTGTAAATAACATAGCCCGAAGCCGATGGACCCGGATTGCCCCTGGAGCCTCCATCAGAATGTATAGTAAACGTTGTGTTTTTCTCTTCAATCGAATACGATCTGCTTTGGCCGAGATATTGGTCTAAAATTATCCTGGCATCAGGTAATACAACGTCATCCATATCTGATAATAAATCTACCCACTGATAGTCGCTATGCGATGGGGCGAGTTCTACAGACTTTGTCTCGTCGTATGACAGTTCGAATACAATGCGCAGATATCGACCCTGCCTATTTTTTGATGCAAAGCTTGCATAGTACATAGGAATCACTCTTTTTAACGAAAGCTCCTCAGACAGCTTACGAATCAGACTATCCTCAAGATTCAAGCCTTCCGCAACCTTGCCACCCGGTAGCTCAAGATACCCCGGTAAGTAACTGTCGGATTGCGAACGACGCATTAATAGCACCTGACCCTTGCCATTATGGATAACGGCGTTAACGAAAACCGCCTGTCGATTCAACTCACTCATGCTTAAAGTCTACTACACTAAAGTATGATACACCTAGGCCACGCTGCGGTTCGGTAACCGAGGCAGAAGATATGCCAGTTCTCACAGTATTCACCGATCTTGGAGAAAGCCTTATCCTGGCTAAAATGGTGCTGTCCTTGCAGTATATTCGTGAGATTAAAGAGTGAACCGCCCATTTTTGCAACGACAGCTAGCGGATTTGCCCCAACTGTGAGCCTGTAATCTTCGAGACAGCTACACTGGGATTTGTCTAAAATAAACGCAGCCTCAGCCACCTCTGGGGGTGTACCCCTACCAACTAAGTGGTCGCGGGTGAGTTCTTTATTGTCTTCTGGGCCGTCGTGAAGCAGAGCCGTCGCCTGGTAAAGCTCGCCGTGCCCCATTGCAGCTACAATCTGAGCCACGGGTATAAGATGTGCGTCCACATAATTCTCACCCCCGTAAAGTTGATTCATATGTATTTCCCTTGCCATATTCTCAATAACCAAGAGTAGCGTGTTGCCCGTCAGTTCCTGACGCAAGGCCGTACTACTCAACCTATTAAAGTTGCCCGTATGCCTCCTTCTTCAGGAAACTTTAAGTATATAAAAAGCGGCTGTACACAAAGCTTCCAAATCTAGCAATTTGACTTTGTGTAGCAACCGCAATGGACGAGAATAGTTCTCCGCTGACCTACTACAGTATATATTGTAAATTCTCTACATAAACTATGCAACAATCCGGTGGTCGGGATGACAGGACTTGAACCTGCGACCTCACGGCCCCCAGCCGTGCGCGCTACCAGCTGCGCCACACCCCGTTAGCTCCTATGTACATCTGTTTGATCCAGTTTTCCCTTTTCAGCTTGGGTACAGCCATTAAACACCCTCGACGATGTAGCTGATTTGACCTGATGTAATACCAGGTGGGCACTCTCAACTGCAACCCACGGGTAGCAGTCATATTAAGCTCCCATTCAAAATGTATTCAGTAAATCAGCTACATACATCCGAAGGTACTTCCATTATATCAGGCATCCACAGACTATCACCCCTTGACCTGCAGCCAAAAAAACAGTAGTATGTATCATTGAAACCATTAACAAATGTATAAGGTAATAATATGTCACAAATATGTGAATTAACGGGCAAAGGAAAGCAGTACGGCAGCAATGTCAGCTTTTCAATGCGTCACACCAAAAAGGTATGGAAACCAAACCTTCAGAAGAAGACATTCATGCTTGATGGCAAAAAAGTAACTATGAAAATTAGTACTCAAGCTATTCGTACACTGAAGAAAAACGGCATCCTCTAGAACAGAGCGCCAATATTAAAAAAACGAGCAAGTAGCTCGTTTTTTTAATATTGATAATCGCGTTACTGCCGTTTGAGTACCTGGACAGTGAGTTGGTCAGGAAGTGCCTTAAATTTGTACTTATCCAATTGCTCTTCGGCAACCGGAGCACTGAGCTCTTTAACAAACAGTTCAATCTCTTGCTGGGGTACTTCATATGTCAAACCATCATCAGCAGCGTGAACGGGTATGACTAACTTGGGTTCAATGTCACGCACTACTAAAGCAGCGCCTACGGCATCAAGCGTGTAACCCGAACCACCTACCGGCACAATAACTACGTCAATCATACCGATTGCCTCAAGCTGTTCCTCGGTTAGCTTAGGGGCTATGTGACCAGTAAATAACATGGTGATATCGTTAGAGGTGACTCTGTACACAGTAGCGCTCTTATCACCTGTCGCGCCCATGTGCGGCTGAGCAGAGATACCCTTAACCGAGTAGTCTTCAAATTCATATTCACCAGGACCATCTACAACAAATACAGCCTCTGTGCCTTTGGGAATAAATGCAGGCTGTGTAGCAAGAACTGTGCTAACTTTCTTAAGATCAGCTTTAATATTTGTAATATCACTAACCGGGTCAATCAATATTGATGACTTCTTTGTTGTAATTTTAATGCTATTTGCACCGTAATACTGTAGTTCCATTGGTGTGTCTCCTATTTAGTCTCTAGAAATTTTTTAACAAGCCCACTGTTGTCCGTGAGCACTGAATGTTTGGTCGTAAGTGCAGTAATAATAAACCGATCCTTGATATCAAGGCGATACTTGAACTCGCTCTCTGGCATAATAGTGTACCGAACAGCATTGCCCTCTTCAAGCTCAACCGTCTTCATAAGTTTCTCAAGCTTCTGTTTGTTACTTGAACCTACTAATATGAGATCTATCTCTGTACCCTGCTGGCCCACAAGTGCCCCGCACGCAATTATTACATCGAAAGCACCCACGGCCTGGAGCCGCTTAAGGAGATCTCCTTGCGAAGCAGTAGAAACGTCTTGCTGAGGAACTTCTACTGAAAATATTGATTGCAGCGCCTTGAAGTGTTTGTACCCCTGATTAACCTCGTAGTACAACTTATTGTTTGCGCTATCGGACTTAATAATACCGATACCCATTAGGTTGGATAGCTCTCGACGAACCGAGTTAATTTGTTCGTCGATTTTACGAGTAAGCTCACGAACGTAAAAAGATCTACCTGGGTTAGCCAGGAAAAGTTGGAGTAGCTTCACCCTCGTTTTCGAACCAAATAACTGCTCAATCATTGTAGGGCTATTGTATCAGAACTTGGTATGCACTACTAGATTGTTCAGTATATTCAATTAGTAGATTCGTCTAACGGGGGCGTTTTGCGGCAACTGCAGCAGCCTGCAACTCTAGAAAATCGTCCAGAGGCTTTAATTCTGTGTTCAAGCCATACTTTCTCAGGAGTGCTCTGCGTATGAGTTCGTCTGCAAAAATAGGATTCTTTGCAAGCACTGGACCATGCAGGTACGTTGCGAACACATTATCGACCACAGCGCCTTCTTCACCTGATATACCATTATTGCCCGCACCTTTCACTACCTCCCCCAGAGATTTCACCCCAGAACCTAAGAATGTACGTCCGGAATGATTTTCAAATCCTACAAGGCTGCCGAACTCACTTTTAATGAGAGTATTTCCGATCAAACGCTCCTCGCTCGCTTTTGTTTCGAGGTTAATAATCCCGATACCAGCAATTTCGCTTTCGTCACTTAAGATAAACCGATTACCAAATAGCTGGTACATCCCGCAGATCATAAGTGAAACGAGTCCGTCAGAACACTGAGCCCGCAGCTCATTAGCGTACTTCTGTAAATCAGCCTGTACGAGTGTTTGGTTAGAATCTTGACCACCACCGCCAATCATAATATCAACAGCTGTGTCTGTAATCGACTTCAAACTGTCTATAGGCACATAGGCAACTGTGTACCCACGCTGTTCAAGTCGGTAGCGCAGCGTAATAAAATTACCCATGTCTCCGTACACATTCATCTGTTTTGGATACAGATGTCCGATTGTAATCTTTTGCTTTACCATATGCGAGGAACCTCTCCGTACTTTGACAGTGCTGACCTGACCTCAAATAAAGCGGTATATGTAGGTATTATTACAACATTATTGTAATCGCTCTTCATCAACATTTGAATCATAGCTGGCACCGAACTATCAGTCTCAGTCGCAAATCCATCTTGTTTCAATCTTAAGGCCATATCATAAGCACGTACGCCACTCGTGAACAATTTCATGTCATCCGTGATCTTGGAAGTGAAGTCAACATCCCAGAGCCAAGACACGTCCCTACCGTCTGCAAGCTTATCGTTTACGACAAAAAGCACCGCGTCCGGCTTTGACCGACTCACGAAAGTGTCGAGATTTGTAGTAAATCCACTTGGATTCTTTACCAAGGCAACTGTTATAACCTTACCCCCAAAGTGCAGTTGTTCACCTCGACCAAATGGGATTGGCATCTTGCCTATTGCATCAAGTTGCCGCGCTACGTTATCTGAATCAAGTGAGATCATTGCAGCCGCAGCGGCAGTAACATTGAGCGCATTATGGAAACCCTGAACAGGAATTGTGAATTGATACCTATCATCTTCTCCACCCCCACCCCATTCAATCGTAAGAGATTGGTTATTGCCGGAGACCCCGACGTCTAGGAGCACCACGTCCGGTCTTACGGGTTCTACCTCAAGGCCAACGCCCTGAGTAGACTGTTCGTTCGACACCTTCTCGAGCAAATGCTGGACTGCTCCAAAAGAAGTAACCTGACCACCTTTCGCACGCAGCTCGTCGGCAGTGTTAACCATCAATGGATCGAGACTATTATAAACGAACAGATCACAGTTCATGGCAGCTTGCTTAATAAAATTTGCGGTGATATCAATCTCGCCATATCTGTCAAGTTGATCACGCAACACGTTTAAACCAATTAGTAGACGTGGCGATATATTTTCCGTAAAGCGTGGCGCATAGGCCTCGTCCATTTCGAATACGAACCAATCGGTAGGCTTAATTGAGCCTAAATACGTCATATCCTCTATGAGTGCTGATATCAAACCCCTGGTCATATTACTGCCAGTTGTATTTGTGACAACTCGTGCGCCAGACCCACGAAGCCCATCTACAAGCATTTTTGTAGTTGTGGTCTTCCCGTTTGTTCCGGTCACTAAGATTATTTGTTTTTCTACCGAAGCTAGGCTTTTAGTTAAAAAACTTGGATACAGTCGCTCGATAACCAACCCGGGCAATGCCGAACCATTCTTGCCAGCAAGTCGCAAAACCTTAATCAACACTTTACATATAAATACGAGAAATCTTCGATACATTACCACCTACTATACTAGATCTCCTCCTTGCTTCACAAACTCAACCGCGGCCTCAACAAGCTCTGATGAATCAGCAAACCAATCTATATCGTCACTTCGCTTAAACCAAGTTCTCTGGCGCTTTGCAAGTTTCATATCTGCTTGCACGAACGCACTTCTGAGTTCACTTTCACTAATTTCATCATTTAGATACCGAGTTACAGCACTGTAGCCAGGGGTCTTTAGAGACTCAACTGGTCCGTATACTTCGAGTAGTTGACAGGCTTCTTCTAGAAATCCATTGTCGAACATCAACTCAACTCGCTTGGTCACTCGGGATCTAAGCTCGTCTCGGTCAAGAGTAATTCCTAGGACGACTGTTCTATCTCGAAGTTCTTGCTTAAACTTAGGGGCACCGTTACGCTCAATAGCTCGAATAACATGCCGACGATTTTTTGTGTTCAAGAAATCAGTGTTGATATTTTTTGTGTTCAAAATCGTTGTTAATTCATCATCAGTCATCTGTTCTAGGGATAGCCTAGTTGTTGTATCAACTCTACCTAAGAATTGAAAATTATACAACAGTGCATCAATATATAGGCCGGTCCCACCCACAACAATCGGGGTTCTTCCCCTATTGGCAACTTCTTGAATACATTTGTTTGCAAGCTCCTGAAAGCGAGCGACGCTGAAAGTTTCATCAGGTTCGACAATGTTTATTAAGTGATGCGGAATATTCTGCTGCTCCTGCAAGCTTGGCTTAGCCGTACCTATATCCATTTTTTTGTATACAGTGCGTGAATCTGCACAAATAATTTCACCGTCTACCTTTTTTGCTACTTGAATAGCGGCCGCAGTCTTGCCACTAGCAGTTTCCCCTACAATAACGACTAAAGGAGTCTGGGCTGGTTTGGATTCCATAACAGTTCGCCTACTCTTACATAGTATTCGCCGTCTTCGCCTAAGACTTCGACGCCTTCTGACTCTAGGTGCTGCTTATGAGCCCTTCTTCCGCCAGGGTACCCGGCCGCAAGGCCACCCTTTTTGTTGACAACTCGCTGCCAGGGCAAATCAGGATCGCCAAAGTGAGCGATACCACCCACTATACGAGCGGCTCTTGCGTTACCAGTTAGTGCAGCAAGTTGCCCATAGGTCATAACTCTTCCTTTGGGTATCTGTGCAACAAGCGCATATACCCGGTCTTTAAAGTTGTTATCGACTTCGTTCATAAACTCTATAGGGATGATTTCTGAACACGCCCTTTAGTTTCGTGAACAATGCTCTGCATAAAGTTTTCGAGCGGATACGCTTTTTCTTTGCGACCATCTACAGCCAGATCTCCTCGAACACGAGGTGAAAGCTCTTTGGTTTCAAGTTCTTTCTCGCCAATTACAACAGTATAAGGAATCTTCATCAGCTCAGAATTGCGGATCTTTTTACCGACGGATTCATTGGAACGATCAATCTGACATCTGATACCATTCTCTTTTGCAAATGTTGCAATTTCATCAACGAAACTATCAAGTTCAGGAGAGTCCTTTACTTGAATGATTCGTAGCTGTTCTGGCGCAAGCCAAACCGGGAACCTTCCGGCAGTATGCTCTATGTAGACACTGAGAAACCTTTCAAAAGAACCAAGCAACGCTTTATGGATCATGACCGGACGCCGCTTTGTGCCATCGTCAGCAATATATTCAAGTTCAAATCGTTCGGGCTGCAAAAAGTCCAACTGCTCGGTAGCAAGTTGCCATTCTCTACCCAGTGCATCTTTTGCCATGATATCGATCTTAGGACCGTAAAAGGCAGCTTCGCCTTCTTCAACTGTATAATCGAGCTCCAGTTTTTTGGCTACATCTTCAATTGTAGACTGAGCACTTTCCCAAAGTTTTTTGTCCCCAAGATACTTATCAGTCTCATCCCTAAAACTCAGTACCGCACGCCACTCCAGCTGGAACTTTGAATACATTTCTTTGATCATTCCCATAATTGATGTGAATTCTTCTTCGATTTGATCAACTCTACAAAATACGTGAGCATCGTCTTGCGTAGCACCACGAACCCTTGAAAGACCATGAAGCTCTCCGGCCTTTTCGTCGCGATACACAATCGTATTTTCCATGTATCGAATCGGGAGGTCACGATAACTACGTGGTTTTGCGGCATATATTTGGGTGTGGTGAGGGCAGTTCATCGGCTTCATCATAAACTCATCACTCGATTCAGTACTTGTAACACTAAAGCGTTCTGGGTATTTGTCGTAGTGTCCAGATTTCTGGTACAGCGCGATCTTGGCAATGTGAGGTATTGAGACCCTTTCGTAACCAGCATTGGCTTGAAGTTCCTGGGAAAATTTGCCGATTTCTTCTCTGAGGATTGTGCCCCTCGGGGTGAATAGCGGTAAACCGGACCCAACCAGTTCAGAGAACACAAACAGATCAAGCTCTTGGCCAAGTTTTCGGTGATCGCGCTTCTTAGCCTCTTCGAGCATTTGCAAGTAGGTGTGCAACTCTTCCTTAGTCTCAAACGCCACCCCATAGAGACGCTGCATCTGAGGATTACCTTCTTTGCCACGCCAATATGCGCCAGCTACGCGCATTAATTTAAATGCCCCCGTTTTGCCAGTATTTTCAACATGTGGACCACGACAAAGATCGGTGAACTCGCCGTTACTGTAAAAAGATACATTTTCGACGGCAGCATCACCTTCGGTAATAGTGCCCAGCTCACCAGCGTCTAGGTCTTTTGCAATCGTAGTACCAGCACGCTTAAGATCATTTAGTAGCTCTTCTTTATAGGGCTGTTTCGATGCCTGAGCCCACTCGAGTGCATCATCGATAGATTTTTCTGAACGTTCAAATTCCTGCTTTTGATTTACAACTTTACGCATCTGCTCTTCAATTTTTTTAAAGTCTTCTGTTGAGATAGTTACATTTGGAATGTCGATATCGTAGTAAAAACCATTTTCCACTACAGGGCCGACACCGAGCTTTGCCTCTGGCCATAAGGTCGTTACGGCAGTTGCCATAATGTGCGCTAAACTGTGGCGCATTGCATGAAGTTGGTCGGTTTGTTGATCTGCCATACTGTTCCTTTCTGGCTTAATAATTACAAAAACACGCTACTAGACGAATTATTTTCATCTGTTAGCGTGTTTCGGGCCCGTTACCAGGCTGTTCCACCGAAATCTTTCACTCTTACCAGCACTAGTTACAGGTGTTCTGGTCTTGCCCCTGGAGCTCCACAGTTCGTTACACTGCTTCTATGCTTAATCTTATTGTACCACTTTGGTTCTTCGACTTACTCAGAATCATTCATTTTGATTAACCATGAGTTTGTCGAATGGTGGGCGATGGAGGATTTGAACCTCCCACCTCCTCAACGTCAATGAGGCGCTCTAGCCAAATGAGCTAATCGCCCTAGTACCAAGTGAACGTAATTATAGTACTAAAAACAGGGGTAAAGTGCAATAACCCAAGCGATTTGTAGCATTATTCAAGAGAGCCTCCTAACGACACTCCCAAGCCAAAGTGACTGAGGCACGTTAACTAAAGATCTCGTTGCAATACACCGCTGCTTTGATCCAAAATTTACATCAACCAAAACAGGAGCATCTGTAACTTGACCAGGCAGGGTGCCAACTAACAAGTTGTGTGAAGCCGCTGGCCTAGGTAGGCCACCAGGCCTCCCCCATAAATCGGGCATGTGCCCCGTTTCACGCCTCATTTGCCTGCTCCGTTGATACACTTCAGTAATCTCATCTATCACAGTATCATCTACCTCAGCGGAAGCTAGATAGCATTCCACGCTCACACCCTCCATGAATGGCTGCTGCTGCTCGACCACCCATAGCCCGCTTCCAATTGAGAGCATGTCAATCTCGGTACTTATAGCAATACCACCCAAGTGGGTCTCTATCAACTCTAGCTCTTGTCGTAAAATATCCCTAAACCGTCTTGCTTCGCTACGACTAAAAGTATCGTGGGAGACCTTCACTACTCGAGGCTCATCAACATCACGATATGCCTGAAACCCTTTTCCAGACCCAATTTTTACAAAGCTATCACCTGGGTATTCGGCAGCCTCGTGCGCAGCACTCAAGAAGTGTACTCCTCGCAAATCCGCTGGAGATAACGAATATTATGTATTGAAGCCAGAGTCCCAGCTAGCGGCTCCCCTACTTTAAACTGGTGTCGCAAGAATCCACGTGAGAATTTGTTCACGCAAGTATAGCAGTCACATATATCATCTATGACGTTCGTACTTAGCTTATGTATCTCAGATTTGAGATTAAGACGTTCATCACCAGATGACCACACGCTACCATGCCGAGCGTTCCTGGTTGGAATAACACAGTCAAGCATGTCAAAACCGCACTCAATAGCCTTTCTAAGATCTCGCGGATCACCCACCCCAAGTAAGAATCGTGGTCGATTAGAATCATCAAATAGCGGGGCAAGAAATTCAAACATTTCATGCATCTCTTCCCTAGTCTCTCCAACCGAAAGCCCGCCAATTGCTATGCCACCAACAGGTAGACCCTGGACAATCTCTAAGCTTTTTCTTCTAAGTTCTTTGTCTAACCCACCTTGCACAACACCAAAAAGCAGCGGCTTCTCTTCGTCTGTCATATCCTGAGTGAGTCGATTATACTCAGCGATACTACGTTCTAACCAGCGATGAGTTCTTTCGAATGCCTCTTGAGTTCTACCGCGGGCCGCTTGTTCCAGCGAAACAACATCGTCAAAAGCGACAATCATATCCGCGCCAAGCTTCATTTGTATTTGAATCGAAATTTCAGGAGAAAGGAATACAATGTCACCAGACCGTGGATCTTTAAATGTGACACCCTCTTCAGCGATCTTATTAATGTGGGCCAGCGAGAATACTTGAAAACCACCTGAGTCCGTAAGCATGGGTAAATCTTGACCGGTAAAAGTGTGGAGACCACCCAACGATGCTACGACACCTTCACCCGGTTGCATATGTAAGTGATACGTATTCGCAAGTACAACCTGTACGCCAGTAGATTTCACCATCTCGGGTGTCAACGACTTAACCGCACCCCGAGTACCATCGGGCATAAACGTCGGGGTAATAATATTCTTACCGCGGACAGTTAGTTCGCCAGTACGTGAATACTCGCCTATCTTCTTTTTCTCTACATACATCTGGGTAGATTATAGCAGAGGCGGGGTTAGTTCTTAGTTCTTAGTTCTTAGTTCTTAGTTCTTAGTTCTTAGTTCTTAGTTCTGTTAATCATAACCCTCGCCTAGCGAGACAACTAATCCACCCATTCAACCAAACCCGAACCCTGGAAGGCTCTGTGTGACGAGTCAAGGAGTGACTTGCCCGAATCAGTAACTAAAGAATATATGAGGGATGCTTGCATCGTCACGACGCGTCACACAGGGCCTGGAGGGGTATCGAGGCTTGGGTGTTATGGGTGAGGGTTTTGTATTCCTTTTGTGCAAAAGGAATAAGAGGAAAGAGGTGAGAAGAAGCTGGCTGGAAGAGATGGAGGGTTGGAGAAGCTTGGGGTGCTAAGACAGGAAGTTGATGTGTTGATGACTGGATCTTTCCACTGCGGTCAGGATGACACTGCTTTGCTAAAGCTGTGGAGTAGGGGCTGATTGTTTAGACTGACTTCGCCTCAGCAAACAACGAGATAGGAAAAGTGGCCACTCCATTGTCACACTCTTAACAGATGTAAAGATTGTACTTATCCTCTACTATCGCTAACTTATCCACAAATGATTTGCAATAAAAATGCAGCCTGTGATATGCTTGATCACTGTCGGGCAAGAATTAACGTAATATAGGTCGAAACTTGTCCATATTGACAAATCAATTAGCTTATGCTAATATTGGAGTACATGAGTAACAAACCCATGAAACACCAGAAGTCGCAGCTCGAAAAATTCAAACTATTTTTTGAAGAAATCCCAGCTGCAAACCCTATGGGTAAAAGACTTCGCCGCAACAAAGCTGTAGTGTAAACTACACCCTAAGCGTAAAAGTAGAACATAAAAAAAGCTGCATTCATTTGCGGCTTTTTATTTTTACCAAATAACAGATGGAGGTTGCTCTATCCCCAGAACCACATATGTTTATCCACTAGCATTTTACTCAGAGGTATGACAATATATAGTCATATGATATGCCCATTCTGTTACAACAATACCAAGATCTATAACTCCCGAAGCACCCAGAACGGAACCCAGACCTGGCGCCGACATCGGTGCACTGACTGCATGAAATCATTTACCACCCGAGAAAAGATCGATTGGACCGGCCGGGTGCAGATCCAGTCCAACGACGGTGTCACCCCTTATAGCAGAGACAGGCTACTTCTAAGTATCGCGCGGGCAGCAGCTGAGTTAGACCTACCAGCTGGAGCGATAACAGATCTAACAGATTCAGTCGAGGCGGAGCTCCAGAGAAATTTCTTTTTTACCCCTGAAGTCCAGCAAGCGGCTAGTATTACCGCCCTGTCTACTACGGTTATTGCGCGCTACGACTCAAACCTGGCCCTACAATACATTAATCAGATTTATCGCAGCAAACCTCCTAAAGAACTCGTGAAAGCCCTCTTGGACGCCTAGAAGGGCTTAGGAAGCAAGTTCTTTTGGTGTCTTTGGCTTGGATCGCACGCCCTTGTGCGTCAACGCAAATTTATCAAGGTATTTCCCGAACATGAGCCGTGTCTGAGAATATAGACCCGCAAACGAACCGTAGATAATGCTAGTAAATGGCAACAAGACCCACTGCACCAGCATTAAGATGCTTCTGTGCCGCTTGTATCTCTCTGGGCGTGGAGGTAAAAGCTTCATAGAAAGGAATACTGCAATCATAAGACCTAACAGAGCCAAAGTTTGCGCATAACTTGCAATCACGGGTAACTGGTGAGCAACTATACTCTTGTTTGACTGTGGACCTATTAATAACGGGATGCGGGCTGCCAGCAATAGGAGTAACGAAGCAGTAGCCCAGCTTACATGTGTATCTAGTAGCCTGAAAAACTTTGGTATAAACATTCTGAGCGGAACAATCCGATTTTTTTTACGTCTGAAACCAAGATTAGCTATATACGGAATATCAGAAGTACCGTAGGCCCATCGGCTCACCTGTACAAACTGGTCTTTAAAGGTTTCTTTGTACGTATCAGAGAGAACCGCATCTTGGTAAGTTGGCGAATAGATAGGTATAACATGGTGATTTCCGCCAAACGTAAAATAGCTCCGCCAGAATTGGTGACCGTCTTCCACTACTGTTCGCACGCTCCACCAGTCAGTCTCCACCAATGCGTCAAGACTTTGGGCGTGACTCGAGAAGTTTCGAAGTAGATGCGGCCGAACGGACTGTGTAATGGTAAAGAAAGAGTTTCCTACAGCGAGCACACGCATAGCCGCAGGTACGTCCCAGATGTTATTGGTATATAGAGCAAGTGGCTGGTAAGAATGATGTTTGCGATCTTTAGTTAAAACGTATGAATAGCTCAGGTGAGCAAAATAGTCAGCATGCGGTCGGTTGTCTGCATCGAGAGTGGTGACCAGCACCTTGTTGTAGTCGATATCATGCTCTTTAAAGTACGGTAGAATCTGACGAGCAGCCCAGGTGATATTTCCTCCCTTACCTACTACTTCATTTTCGAGTACAGTGTGTTTAGTGGTTGTTGCATATTGAAACTTACTACCAAATTCTTTAATAAGCCGCTTTGCTGTGGCCTCAGGCACCGCACCACCCCGCTCTTCATATGCAATTACTAACATCAGCTGCTTGGCATTATATTTAGAATCAATCAGTGACTGAATTGTTGGCGCAACCACTTCATACGACTCCTTCCACATTGGAACAATTACAAGATGTAAGAGATCTTTTGGCGCAATATCATGAAGCTCTGTATCTGAAACATACTCTAGTAGATTTTCAAGGTGGACCTTTTCTCTGCGGTTAAGTGTTTTCTTAGCATCAGATAGTTTTTTTATTGCCTGACTGGGTGAGTCAAGATCATCTAGCCACAGTTGCCATGGTGACTTTGCAGATTCCTGCATACGGTTGTAGCCCTGAAGTGTTCTGAAGGCGATGGCGACTGAACGGTAAAACCAACTCATCATGAAAAACAGTATGAATATCGCCGCCGCCCGAGAAGTGGTGTCAATAAGGGTCAATATAATAGGTAGGGATAGTATAAACCAGCTAAGGCTACCTGGCAGTATTTCAAATAGACGATACTTTAGCGCTCGCTTACCAACTGGAATTTCTAGATCTTGGGAGAATCCAGCCATTTAGATCTTGCTCACCAACGTAAGTAGATCAAATGTCGTAATTAGCGTCACTACAGATACGACCACGTAGACAGCCAATGCACCAATAGCAAACAAGCGGTTCCCTTTATGAAGTCGGTGAGCGATAAAAATCATTGCCCCAAGCCCAAGTAGCGAAAAAAGCGATAAACTATACAATGTGTACCAACTAGAGGTATGCAGCACGCTGCCATCGTTCTTTATGTACTGAACTGGTACCTTGAAGTCATGACTTTTGAGCAGCACAAACGTGGCTACAACAGTAATAAATGATACCGCTGCGTTGGCGACGATAAGCACTGTGACAGGTTTATCTTTTGTAAATTGTACGGGTTCAGTAGTTTTTTCCATTATTGTACCTACGATTATACTCTATATTTATGCAATTCTATCTTGAAAACATAAGTTATGGAGCCGCCTCGGGGATTCGAACCCCGGACCCCCACTTTACGAAAGTGGTGCTCTAGCCAACTGAGCTAAGGCGGCCCGTTAGAACCCCACCTAGCTCTCGCTTCCCTTTTGGGAAAAGCTTCGATTTACGCTGGGTCCTCGTTCTCAATCCAAAAACTGTGCTACTCCTTTTTTTGAATTGGGCTGAGACAATTGTAGCAGATCAACTATGCACGTCGAACCGTTGCATTCCAGATGAAAAATTGCTACTATACTCTAGTCTTTCTCAGTAATTGCTGACGAGGGCCCGTAGTGTAGTGGTTATCACGCCTCCCTGTCACGGAGGAGATCGCCGGTTCAAGTCCGGTCGGGCCCGCCAAGTTGACTTACTATCATTTTTATGGTAGTATTTTTATGTAAAGAATTAAAACAAAATGTCTCATCAAGCTGAACAATTAGATATTCACACTGTCGGGGGCCCACGCGAAGTCGATATGGCAGCCAGGCTCATAGTCAGTGAACTCTGGCACAACCCTACACCCAAACCAGCAACGGTGGAATATGCCAAAAAACGCCTTGTTGGGATGGATCAACTCCAAATCGGAGCCTTTGATAGCAACGGCCAGATGGTGGGAGTAGCTGGTCTGGCTAACGGAAGTACCCTGGAAGAGCAAAAGTGGGCGTTGGTTGTTGATGTGGCGACCATTAGTAATAAGCGGCGTTCAGGTATTGGGACCGCTGTTATGGGTGCAGTGCATGAGCTTGCCAGAAGCCAAGGGATCGAAGAGACTGTGATTGTCTCACCTACTAAGGCAGGGGGGGCTTTATATAGGAGGCTGGGCTATCAGTGGGATAATCATGCTGATGCTTACCGTAAAACTCTGTAGAAGTTAATTCAACTACTATGAAACTACTGCTGCGTTTCGCCGTCACTAGACAGTTTTATGTATTCACTCACCTTATTTTGTGAGCGGTATTCTTTTAGGTACTGCCCCATGTCTTTCACCTTTATTCGAATAACAGAAGCCTTCACTCGCGTTTCGTCTACTCTTTCCGAAACGGTAACAACAAAGTAGTCGCTTGAAGTTGCAATCACACCACTCACCTGTCCTGGCTGGAGCTTGAATAGTGCGTCTGAAACTTCTTGCGGTAAATTAGCTCGGCCTTTCTCTACTACACCAATATCACCACCGAGCTGCTTGGTCTCTAAATCTTCAGAGCTACTTTTTGCTACCTCAGCAAATGGCTTGCCGCCCATGACTTCACCAAGTGCCGCGGCCGCCCGCTTTGGAGCTTCTTTATCTAGTTGGTGAGCAACCTTCTGACGAAGAATGTTGTCTTTAATATAACGACGTAGTTCTGGTTCGGTAAAGTTGAAGCTTTCACCAAGGATTTTACTTAAATCACCACCACTTAATTTTATACGTGCCACGACTGTATCAATTTCTTCATTTGAAACGGAGACTTTATTCTCTTTCGCTAGTGCGTGAGCAATAGTGTTGGTCATAGCCTTGTCTAGCGCAGAACGCTTTAGATAATCTATTTGGCGTTTACCATCAGGAGACTTAAGATCCGTGGTTCCGTATTTTTCTTGCCAATGCACAGACGAACCAAGTTCAAAAAGGTAGCTTTCGTAAGAAGTATGGTTTCCATTAACTTTAGCTATCGGATATGGAAGTACGCTAGTTACACTGTGAGTAAAGTCGCTAGTACTCTGCCACTTATAAAGTTGCAGCCCAGAAACTCCGCCTAGTAAGATCAGTGCAAGCGCCACTAGAACTAAAGAGGTCAGTGCAACACGGTGTTTTGAACGATGAAATGGATATTTGAATTGTCTACCTTTGCTCAGTACCTGGTCACGATGGTGCGAAACGGTATCATTAGTCACACGAGATTCTTGAGCAGTAGACTCTGCCCCGCTTGAGACAGGCTTTTTGAACTTACTCAACAATTTGGGCTTCTTCATCTAGATCCACTCCGCTTTCTTTTATTGCCATTACGATCTTGCTCTGCGTTTCAGCTGGGTGCGGTACTTTTGTCAGTAAAAAATCCCCCACCAAGGTTTGTATAATTATTGTACCAAATCCAAGTAGGGTTTCTATCATTCCGTGTACTTCATAATTGACACTCAGGATGCGAGAAAGTGAGATATCATTAACGCTGCGACTTTTAAATACACCTTTCTGGGTAAACTGAATGAATCGCTGGTTAGTCACAATACAGACGCTGTAATTCCAACCAATCCAGTAGTAAAATAGCCCGATGCCCCCGATCAGTAAACCATAGCCTATAGGTGAAAGGAACTGAATGAAAAAGTCACCCATGGTGACCACATTTCTGCTCATAAACATACCGACGAGTGCGCCCCCCAAGATAGCCACCATAAGAATAATCAGGCCTTTTCGCATAACTATAGGGTGTTTTTTAAACACAAATAGCACTTCTTCGTCAGGGAACTGACCCTTAAATTCTGTCTTTGACACTGCTGACTCCTGTTTTAGCGACTTGTTCGATACCCATATTATACGCTACCAAATGATATATTCGCATATGCTTATGATACAGCTTGTTGTTTTTGCCACACAGAAATAAGCCCGGGTTTATCCTCCGCATTTTTGAGCTCATCAGCTAGTGCTTCAGATATCTCTGCAACGGTGTCGGGATATTCGGGGTATACATTTTCAAGCCATTCTATTTGCGCATCTTCGGCTTCAATCGCTTCAAACTCATCTATCTGAGCCTCAGAAAGAAGCTCCGCGATTGAATACCCAACACGCATCTCCCATTCGGTGTTCACCACCTCTACAAGACTTTCAACGTCGGGATGATTCGCTTCAATACCGTTATCTTGTAACCACTGCTTATCTATTGTTGCTGACATACTATTCTCCTGAAATAATTTTAACATCTGAAAAGAATATCTATGGCACGAGTACATTAAACTTACACAAAATAACTCTCTGATTATTAAGTGCGGGGATCACTGGGCATGGCTCTAGGGTTCTGACAAAGGTACTGATTTGAGAGAGGAGAGAACCCTTATTACGTCGCTGTTCTCAGTGCGGCTATTTACGGGCTCAAGTGTACTAAAAGTTATCAGCGTGTCTCCAATAGGTACATATCCAATCGTTCGGATCGAATGCCGATTGTAGGCAATGTATATCGGCTCACCTCGAGAAGTCGCTCCAATCTGCGTACACGATTGCGTGATACCCCTAGGGTCGCCCAGTGGCCGCTCAATCCCACAGTTAGTAGGTGGTTTAAAATACTTGGGCATCTTAAAACTTAACACTTCATAAGATGACACACGCTGGCCGGGCGTTTCGTTAGACTTAGTGCTATACCTAAACTCATAGGCTAGCTCGTCCTTCGTGAGAGAAAAAAGATCTAGACTTGATGGTTCTTGGCTATATCCATTCTTAATGTATGTGGGCTTATAAATAGTGAAATCAATGGCAGCTCGAGCCTGGTCTTCCATCTGAGCCAACTGCTGCTTGGACTCTCGCGTTTGAATACTGGCGATAACACCCGTAAATAAGATAGCTACCAGGATTAGTGCTGTAATGATGCCAGCCTCTGCAAGCGTCGCAATATATTGCTTAGAGTAAAAGGATCTACTCAACTTGGTTATAAACAAAAAATGTAGCAGCGCAAACAGGCCAGTACCCAGTGGCAATACAAATAAAACTGGAATACGCCAGGGCGCCCACATAGTACTAACGCCAATTCTCGAAAAAAGTATATAGAAGATGGCAAACGTTGCCAAAGTACTCAGCGAAAGCAGTAACGGTCTTGGTATCCCACCGCGACGTAGTATGAAATACAGCATTACCAGTGATACAAGCAATGCGACTGGCAATATGAAGACCACAAAAATTACGCTCGAAAAATTAATCCAACCGCGCTGGTCACCCCCCAAGAAGATACCACCACAGATCGCGGGTATCAAGGAGACTAATACAGTGCCCACAAAAACACGGAGCACTGCATGCTTGTTTTCTGGTCCAGCCAACAAGGTCTCTGGAACCTTGCCTGGCGTTTCAGCAGATGATTGATGTGTATCGTTTTCTAACATAGTGTTTCCAAAATTTAGAGCCTCACTAAATCTATTTCTTAACAAAACATTTACGACCAATTATTTCACCGGGGCAATATCCGCAACCCGGGAGTAGTGCATCACATATACCATCTGGGTTGTAGTTTTTAATCTCACTTCTTTGCTCTTTAGTCCCCGTCCCATACTGTGACATGAAAATACAAATTGTTGCCACAAGAAGCAGAACTAGAAGAAGATGTTTTTTCTTCATGAATAAACTATATCAAAAAAAGTGCGTTTGCGTATTAACTTAAGCGTAAGATCTGTTGGTACCCCCGAGAGGAATCGAACCTCTATTTTCTCCTTAGGACGGAGTAGTTCTATCCATTGAACTACAGGGGCATGATGCAAGTATATCACCGTCCAAATGACATACTTGCCTAAAGGATGCTGATTATT
Source organism: uncultured Candidatus Saccharibacteria bacterium (assembly GCA_964397855.1). GTDB lineage: Bacteria > Patescibacteriota > Saccharimonadia > Saccharimonadales > UBA7683 > UBA7683. The sequence goes on from CAYNKQ010000002.1 coordinate 35,133, forward strand.
TTTTAGAAGCAGTTGGGCGAGGCTTGCCCACAACCCTGCCTCGGACTACTGGGCCCTGAGCAGTATCGTAATCACCATATACTTCGTCATCTTTAAACCAAAGCTTGATTTCTTGCTTGGCTTCTTCAGCGTTCCCTGAGGCGTGGACGATATTAGGCAAGGTTGCGCCTATAGGATTGGTGTACTCAAGGGTAATGTGCGTGTAGTCGCCCCTGATAGTTCCTGGCGCAGAGTCTTTAGGATCTGTTGTACCAACCATTTTTCGAACATGAAAAACAGCTTCGACGCCTTCAAGTACAAAGACTATCACAGGCGTTTCCGTCATTTGCTTGAGTGTAACGTTATAGATGTCTTCACCCCAACGACTAATCAAGCCGCTGATGCCCTCGTAATGCTTATGAAAGTGAAGTTCATCTGGTGCGATCATCTTCATTGCAACAATTTTTAATCCAGCCTTCTCGAAACGAGAGATAACTTCCCCAATAATACCCCTTTGAATTGTGTCTGGCTTAAGAATGATAAGCGTACGTTCCATGAATCTCCTATGTAATTATTTGTGATGAACTTTAGTATTATATTAGATTATTTTAACAGATATGAGCGCAATCAACACTACTGCAAGCGCAATTCGATACCAACCAAACCAGACAAGACCTTTTTTCTCTAAGATCTTAAGAAGAATATGTATTGCTGCTACGCCTGTAACAAATGATATTACGTTAGCAACAACAAATGCCGTAGTTTGAGTTTGAACAAAATTCATACCTTCATCACTAACCAGAACCTTCAGTGAGGCACCGGCTATGACAGGGATGCTCATTAAAAAACTCCACTCGGCAGCTACTTTAGTCTTAAAGCCTAGTTTTGTTGCCATCAACATAGTTACGCCGGATCGAGATGAGCCAGATATTAACGAAACACACTGGGCCAGACCGATAAAAAGAGCTTGTCGGTAGCTAATCTTATGAAGATCATAATTTACTCCGAGTTTTTCCTGGGGTTTCCATCGTGAAGAAAATACCATAAGAGCTCCAATAAATAACAGCATAAAAACAGCTGTGACGGTATTATGTAAGTACTTCTGGATGAAATCTTGCAGCGTAAACCCAACAATCACCGCAGGTATGCTGGCGACTACGAGCTTAAGCGTCAGGCTGAGATCACGACGGCGTACTATATCCATAACTATCTCTAGGATCCTTTTACGGTAATAGATTAAGACCGCCAGTAGTGTCCCGAAACTCACCAGTACGTCGAATTCAAAAGAACTTGGATTTTGTAGTACTCGACTCGCGATAAGAACATGTCCCGAGCTTGATACCGGCAGGAATTCAGTGACACCCTGAATGACACCCAATACTATGATTGTAATTATATTCATATACATTAGTGTACTCGCTTGCACTAGTTAATGTGAATAGATATCGGCTAAATTAAAGATCTCTGAACACATATTGCCATCTAAAACATAGAGACTAGTCAATACCTCTGGTGTTTTGCTTATGGTTTGACTAGACTATAGTTATGAGCCATTACCTTTCAGATACCATTATCGAGTTTCTTGAGTACCTTGAAATTGAACAAAATCGCTCGCAAAAGACTATAGCTAACTACCACCATTACCTCATGCGATTAGTCGAATTTGCTGGTGATGAGCCGGTGAACACAATAAATATAGAAACCGTTAGAAAGTGGCGACTCTGGCTCAACAGGTTACACGACTCTCACGGTGATGAGATCTCTATAACAACTCAGAACTACCACCTTATTGCCCTTCGCAGTTTTTTAAAATTTTGTTCAAAACGAGAAATCACAACATTACCCCCTGAGAAAATAGAGCTCGCACGAATAAAACGAAAACGAGTAACATTTTTGAATCAGGAAGAGCTTGAAGCACTTTTTGCGCAGCCCGAAGTGAACACAAAAATTGGTCTCCGTGACAGAACTATCCTGGAACTCCTTTTTAGTGGCGGCCTGCGTGTCTCCGAGTTAGTTGCGTTAGACATTGGCCATGTGAGCACAAAAAGACGGGAGTTCACCGTCCGCGGGAAAGGTCAGAAAGACCGTCCAATATTCATGAGTGAATCAGCAGCGATTTGGATAGATACCTACCTAGAACAACGAGGTGACAGCTCCCCTGCTTTATTTATTCGCTATGGGGGCGCTAAAGAACAAGACACCACTGGCGACTTTCTTCGTCTTACCCCAAGAAGTATTCAAAGAATAATCGCCCGCTACGCAAAACTGGCTGGAATCACAAAAAAAGTTTCACCCCACACCCTCCGTCACAGCTTTGCTACAGATCTACTAATGAACGGGGCTGACATTCGAAGTGTTCAGACTATGCTCGGCCACAGTGACATCTCGACTACACAAATATACACCCACGTCACCGACCAGCATCTCAAAGATGTCCATAAAAAATTCCATCAAGATATCATCATAAAGTAACTACCCGACTAGGGAGTGCAGTTAGATTTAAACGAAAGTGGATTGACGCCAAGGGAGTAGTTTTTACAAATGCCCTCGCCAGCCACTATTGAAGCGTCTGGCGTACTATCATAAGCAAATTCACCGCCAATACTCACGTCTTGCTGAATGCGTCGAAAAATATTCCCTCCCGCTTTGCCGGTTACGTCAATTGTTATTAACGAATCCTTTAGCGATACTTCTTGCTCGCTAGCTCCAGAACCACTGATGAGTTTTACACTAAAATCTGTGCCACTATAAAATGTACTGAGACGAAGGTAAATGGCCTGCGCATTAAAGTCGTACCCACTCCCTAGATTTATATCTTGGTAACACGAGTAATCTCCTCCCTTAAAACCTGCCGGGATAGAGTCAGAGTTGTAGCACGAAGCATTAGTGAATAATTTTGCTTGCTGAGACTCCAGTGATTCAGACGTAGTAAATACTTGGGAACCGCCGTGAGCAACAACCGTTGGGTTAAGAAATGTAACCCGCTGTTGCGTCTGACTGCTATTTGCGCTCGCAATCGGTCTATTGACTAGCGTCGCCCTCAGTAGGGGGTGAATTGGACGATTATTATCAATTACAGAACCACTTAGAGCGAACCATCTGTATTTTGGAGGAAATTCAGCGACAGCACCAGTGCGAGCAACACTGGTAACCGGATCGGTTGAGCCATCTTGCTTCTTTTTTGACCAACTTATTCGGATTGTGAATGGACCGGGCTGTGTGCTATCGGCGGGCAGAATGCGAGTAGTTGCGTTATTCGACCAATTTTCACCAAGCGAGCCATTGAGAGCCCTTGGATTTACAGTTATAAGTTGGCACGTGTAGCTTAGGCTGTACGCAGTGCCCGAAGCACCTAGTACACCTAGATCATTAAGCGGTGAGCATGTACTTTTGTTCACTCGCTTCGAAGGATCATTTTTTAGTATTCGAACAGCATCTTGTACCCCAGACTCTGCAGCATAATAAGCCCTGTTGCCAAGGTCATAGTTTATGGCGTTTTTCTGTTGTGAAACAACCGTACGCACATATACAGTAGCTACAATGGTGATAATAATTGAGAATAAAACGACACTCAAAAGTGAAACTGCACCAGATTGGTTTAGTTTTTTTGCTCTCTTCATTTACAGCCTCCTACTACTTGTTACATATCGAAAAGATTCAACGGAGCATGAGCGAACCGCAACAGTCTGACTCGAGCCTTTGCACGTAATGTTAAATGGATTGTCTTGTAGACCATTAAACGCGTCTGCCGCGCCAGCTGTTAAAACACCAGCTACTCGATACAATCCCTTAGTACTTTGGTCGCTCGGCGAGTCTACTTTTTCTACAGAAAATGTACGAACCTTGAACCGCTCATCAACAATAACAGTGCGGTTAGAAGGGTTGGGTGAATCCTTACATGAAGCCGCAGCATCTCTATACAAACCACCTGATACCGAATCTTGGTTTGGCTGAGAAGACACGCTCCAATAATACCTAACTCCGTCCATGCATACAGCGCCAAGTCCTTGCTGGCACTTTCCATCACCAATTAGACCACTACAATTTATTACTTCCGTCTGCAAGCCACTATTGCGTATATTGCGTGTAATCTCTTCTGTGGTTCGCTGAGAGCTTTCGGAAAGCTCTTTTCTAATAACACCTCGTGTGAATACTCGGTTCATACCGATAAAGCCGACCGTCGCTATTACCATAACAGAAGTGAACAGTGTCATTGCGAGCAGCAGCTCTATAAGTGTCGTTCCCCGTTCATCACTTAAAATACTTTTCATTTATTCAGCCTTAAAATAACTGTTGAATTTTCTTGTTTTTGGACACCCCCCGTCGAGGTCCAACATGAACGTATATAAAAATCCATGTACCCCGCAGAAGCTGGCTCCGATACTTCTTGCAACTGCACCCATGTCACAGCGCTATTATCATTAACTTTTAACCGTTTTACGCCATCTTGTGCGGCGACATTCGCATCAAAGTGAAAACTATTGGCTACAGCGCCATTCACACCTAAGTTATCACACGCATCCGCGGCGGGTGCCGAAGAAACTGAATTGAATACCGTTGAGCCCCCAAATTTTTTTGAAATAACTTGTGTAGCATCGTTGTTGTACATAGACTTAATAATTTCAGCTTGCTCCTTTATCTGGTTCACCATGACGACGCGCTGACGAGCCGCCAGACTAAGTTGAGTAGATCGGTTAACAATAGCCCATGAAGTAAATAAAATAGCAGAAAGTAGCGTCATGGAGAGCATGACTTCAATTATAGTGTCACCTTTAGTAGAGAGTCTGATCATATGGTACAACTCTCATATGTTACAGTAGGTTTTGTAGAATCTACTGAAAAACTGATCTTCGCACTTCTTCCCGCCAACTTCACGCATACATATGGCTTAGAAACTACCCCAGCCGTGTTGCTGGAACTTAATTGGGGCTGCATGAAGCCAGCGTTTGCGCCGTCAAGATGAAAAAACTGATATCTATCTGTACCATTTGGATTCTGTATTGATCCAAAAGCAAATGGTTTTCCATCATTCTGAATTGAACTTTCAGCTTTTACCCCGTTCTGATATGAATATACACGCCGTTCGGGCGGCTCAGTTAACACACTCTGAAATGGAACTGTACCCCTCGCTACACGGGCCTTGTAGCAGTCCCGAACTGTTTCAAACGTAGAGGCGGTAGCGCACACCACGCCTGTATTGACGGGTTCACGCAAGGAAACAATTGAATAGAACTCGAATGCGCTATCTCTGAAAAGAATCATTACACCGTTAATAACGCAATCTTTAGATCCGCCGGGGACTGTTGTGTTGCCAGGAGTTGCTACTGCTATGAGCGGATATGATCCCGCACCGCCAGTTGCCGTACAAACAAAATTGTCTAGACGGGCATTCTGGCCCGATGCAGAAGACCCGAACTCAGAAACTATTGAACTTTCAATACCCCTAACAGACTGGGTGAACCGAACATTTCGTAAGCGAGGTCCAAGACCAACAAGAGCAATCACGGCCATACCAGATGATATGGCCAAGAATAGTGTTACTTCTAGTAGTGTGAAACCTTTTTTGTTCACGCCCGTTCTCCTTGCACTCATTTTAACATAAGCACTACGGTTATAGACCACTAATTCGCAGGTACCAGTCGATTAGTTGTTGACCCCAGAGCATCGTCAAGAACATTGCAGCAAGCAGAAACGGCCCAAACGGAAGCTTCATCTTACGATGATATTTTCCCATGAGATACAAGATACCGATAACCAGCGTCCCCAGATAGGCTGCCAAAGTTAGCCCAAGTATAGATTTCTGCCAACCAAGAATGATGCCAAGCACAAAGCCTAATCGAACGTCTCCACCACCTATCCATTTACCTCCCGAAATCTGATAAAGAATATAGAAGAATCCTCCATAACCTATACACCCTAATACCGAACTAAGCAGTACAGCGGCATCACGTGAGTGCACACTAACAAGTGTAAACAAAATACCGAAACCAGCAAGTGAGTACACAAGGCGATTCGGTAACAACATCCATCTTAAGTCGTATACTGCAAGCGCAACCGCGGTGATAACAATAGCCAACCAAACACCGAAGACCGACAGCGCCCCAAATCCAGCTAACTCGTATGGCCAAAAAATATACGAAACCACAAATAAAGCAGCACCTACTAATTCAACTAGTGGATATTGCCAAGAAATCCTCTTTTTACAATACCTACAATGCCCCTTAAGAAGAAGCCAGCTAAAAACAGGCACGAGATCCAAGCTACTCAAAGTATGATGACAGCTAGGGCACATAGATCGACCCTTGAGAATTGAGAAATCTTTGTTCTTTGCATTTTTCTTTTTTGATTGTTCATGTACACGCCAAACGAGCGCATTAGTAAAACTACCCAGCGCTAGCCCAATGAGCATCAATAAAGCTACATTCATCTCTAAAGCATAACCGTGATTCTTGCATAAATCAACTGCTGAAACTAATATCTAAATTCAGGTAAATGTTAGGCAGCTGCATGCATTGACAGGTGGCCGCATTCGTAATAAAAAAGTAGCCCAACAGGACTACTCTTTTATTACGAAACTTAGTAATTACTACTTGGTATCTCTACAGGCAACACCCTTTTCAAGGCCAATTTGTACGCTTCTACCAGCAGTACCGTCACAGTTGAGTGTGTCGTTAAACCTTACGGCGTCTTCCGCAAGGGCGCCGTTCAAGATTGCCGTAGTAGTAGACCCAGCAGCAATGGCGTATGCAGTGTTCTTAGGGCCAAAGAAGGTACCTGGAGCTGGAGTACCCTTACAGACGTATTTAGTCAAGAAGTAGCTGAATGTTGGGGCAGCAGCTGACGCATTACAGCCAGCACCAGCAACAGAAGCAGCTGGGTATGCATTCTTATCGCCATAGTAATTTTCTAGTTCTGCGAGTACACGAGCTGCATCAGAGCGACGCTGCGTGTCTCTTCTATTTACTGAAACTTGTTGGAACGCCAGGAATGCAAGCAGGAAGATTAGACCTCCAATTGCAAGCACCAAGACTACTTCAATAAGCGTGAAGCCTCTTTGATTACGTTTTATGTTCATTTTCCGCACCCTTTCTATCTATTTGTTAGCTAATTATGCTAATGGTTATTATATGCTTACTTAACAGATTGTCAACAACTTTTATCTAGCTGGCGATGCTTTCGCTGGCCAGACTATAAACTGGTACCAGGATCGCCCCCACTATACCACCGACCACCACAGCCAAAACCACCATCAGAACTGGCTCAATTGTCGTACTGATTGTTTTAATTTTATTATCAAGTTCGTCTTCATAATAAGTGGCCGCCTTATCCATCATCTTATCGATTGAACCAGACTGTTCGCCAATTTTTAACATCTGAGGCACTAAAGCCAAGAAGACCTCTTCATCTTTGAGGGCAACAGAAAGTCCTTTGCCACCTTTTACTTTTTCGGCTGACCTCGCAATTGCCGACTCGACATGAATGTTATCAACTGCTTTCGCAGTAATTCTAAGCATTTCAAGCATTGGCACACCGCTCGCCATCAAGGTCTGTCCAGTGCGACAAAAACGTGCCATATAGAGCTTTCTAAAAAGGTCTCCGAACAGGGGAATTTTAAGTTTGAGCTTATCTGCAAATACTTGTCCACTTCGCGTCTTAAACCATTTACCACCAAAAAAGATTGTGGCCACAAACACGATAATCATGAGCCACCAGAAATTAGTAATCAGCTTCGCAAACATAATTAATATGCCGGTCATAAACGGAAGTTCTTTGTTGAAGTCTTTGTAGATTAGTTCAATCTGCGGGACCACAGTCGTCAGTAGGAATATTACAACACCACCAATAACCAACAAAACAATGACCGGATATACGAGTGCACCCCTGACCTTGCTTAACATTTCGCTATCTTTTTCTTGTTGATTAGCGATTCGCTCCAACGCCTGGTCAAGAGTTCCGGAACTTTCACCCGCGGCAACCAACGCGATATATACATCACTGAATACTTTTGGGTGCTTAGCCATTGAATCCGCTAATGAAATACCACCTTCTACTGAGGCCACAACCTGATTTATCACGACAGCCAGAGCCTTATTTGATGACTGTTCGGCAACAGTACGCAAGCTCTGTGTAAGAGGAAGGCCTGCATTTACGAGCGTAGACATCTGGCGAGTGAATATGATCCTGTCTTTGGTTGAGATACGATTTGTAAATCGAGAGAGGAAGTTACCGCCTTCACCTTTAGCATGAATCGAGAGTGGCGTAAGTCCTTGAGCAATAATCAGCTTGGCAGCCGTACCTTCAGTTTCGGCTTCAACAATACCCTTTGCAAGTTTGCCGGCGCTCGTTTTTGCTGTGTATTGAAAAGTTAACACCTGATAACCCCCAAGACAGGAGACAGTAGCAAATAGCAAATAGAAGAAGCTTCACCCCTGTTATCTATTTGCTGATATCTATTTGCTGATTCCATACTAACCTCTCATTAGCCTTTCAAATTCCTCAAGATCAATTGCAAATGTTTTTGCATCGTCATAGGTAATAGTTCCACTGCGAATCAGTGCCACTAATGTTCTATCCATGGACTGCATTCCCTTGTCGGCACCAGTTTGGATCACGGCGTCGAGCTGGTGACTCTTACCTTCTCGGATAATATTGCGAACAGCAGGTGTCGCAACGAGCACTTCAGCGGCCGCAACTCTACCTCCACCAATAGTCGGCACAAGACGCTGCGAACAAATTGCCATCAATATGTTTGAAAGCTGAGCACGAATCTGTGGTTGCTGATGGGGAGGAAATACGTCGATCATACGATCAATTGACTGCGCAGCAGAGTTAGTGTGCAGGGTTGCAAACACAAGGTGACCAGTCTCTGCAATAGTAATTGCAGCCGAAATTGTTTCAAGATCACGCATTTCTCCAATGAGCACTACATCTGGATCTTGGCGAAGACTCGAACGAAGCGCAGCTGAGAACGAATAGGTATCGTAGTGGATTTCACGCTGAACGATGACAGACTTCTTAGACTTATGCGTAAATTCAATTGGATCTTCAATTGTAATAATGTGCTCAGAACGTTCATCGTTAATTTTGTCTATAAGTGCCGCTAAAGTTGTGGACTTGCCCGAACCAGTTGGTCCAGTTACCAAAACAAGACCTCTTGGGTAGTCAGCAAACCCATTGACTACTGCTGGCAAGCCTAGTTGCTCAGTAGTCAAAATGTCATTTGGAATAAGTCGAAGTGCGGCAGCGATGTTGCCTCGTTCGTGATATGCGTTAACACGGAAGCGTCCAAGGTCACCAAAGGCAAAGCTGAAGTCAAATTCTTTATCTTTTAAAAGAACTTGCTTTTGGTCATCATCTAAAATTGAAAACACTAGATTTTCAACCAGCTCTTCGGTTAGTTCTGGGGTTCCCGCTATCGGGGCAAGCTTGCCGTCAACACGAAGCATCGGCGAAAGCCCAACCTGAAGATGCAAATCAGAAGCCTTGTTCTTAATAACATGCTCTAGTAACGTCTCTATTCTTAAACTCGCTGCTGCCATAGTATTCCCACCTCCTGTTTATACGCTCTCCGCCGCCGTGACACGATTGACTTCTTCGATAGTAGTTAAGCCGCTTAGTGCCTTTAAGTACCCGTCCTCACGCATCGTGACCATCCCTTGCTGCTTCGCTCGTTCTTGTATTTCACTAGAAGTTGCTCGCTTGAGGATCAAATCCTCAAGATCCGCATTCACATCTAGGACTTCATACAACCCCATTCGTCCCTTAAAACCTCCGGGAGTCAGCGTTGTATCTTTGCCTCTATATAAAGTATAAGCGGTTTGGGTGCGAAGGGGCAAGTCCCCATAACCAATATCTTTCGAAACAGCTACAACATCCGTTGCTTTTTCTGGCAGAATATCACCTAAGTTCTGATGAATAGACTCAACCTCGGCCTTATCAGCCTGGTAGCTTTCTTTTGTTTCAGAAATTCTACGAACCAGACGCTGGCCTATGATTGTATTGACGGTTGACGCAATCAGGAACGGCTCTATACCCATATCGAGTAAACGAGGAAGGACCCCTGCAGCAGAGTTAGTGTGCAGAGTTGAGAACACTAAGTGACCCGTTAACGCTGCCTGAATAGCTAGGTTAGCTGTTTCTTTGTCTCGAATTTCTCCAACCAGAATAACATTTGGATCTTGGCGCAGAATCGAACGAAGTCCGGTAGCAAAAGTTAAGCCAACATCTGGGTTAACTTGGATCTGGTTTACGCCGTCCATCTTATATTCAACCGGATCTTCAAGTGTGACAATGTTGATAGTGTCATCTTTTATTTCCTGAATCAGTGCATAGAGGCTGGTTGACTTACCTGAACCAGTTGGACCAGAGGTCAAGATCATACCGTTTGGCTTTTCCAGGCCTTTCCGAATTGTTCGAAGCGCGCGGCCTGCGTATCCAAGATCTTCCAGCATAAAGCTGGTGTTTGATTTATCCAAAATTCGAATGATTACTTGTTCCCCCCAAACTACTGGAGAAATTGCGATACGCAGATCAGCGTTATTCTGCCCTATCCTAACCGTAAATTGGCCGTCTTGAGGTATGCGGTGTTCGTCTATCTTAAGGTTTGAAAGAATTTTTACACGTGAGATAAGTGCCGGTTCGATGGTTTTAGGCAGTTTCATAATTTCACGTAACACACCGTCTATACGGCATCGTATACGAAGTGATGCTTCAAGTGGCTCAATGTGTATATCGGAAGCCCTCGAACGTACGGCATATTCCAAGATAGTACTAAGTGCTCTACTAATAGGTGAATCTTGAACGATTGTTTTAATCTCTTCGGCAGATTCTTTTTTATTGCTTTTTGTATTTTCGTTATTGAGAATTTCTTGCAAAGAATCTTCGCCTTCGATATCGCTATCAACAGAGGTAATAGCCTCACTTAAGCCCTTTTGTAAGTCAGTATTGTACTGTTCAAGTACGTGCCTAATACCTTCTTCTGAAGCCATGTACACTTTAAGTGGCCGGCCAATCTTATTAGAAAGGAAGTCTACTGCTTGAACGTTATTAGGGTCGAGCATCGCAACAGCAAGTCGATGCTCCATCTCGCCGAGAGGAACCGCCATAAACCGTTCGGCAATATCGCGCGCCAAAAGATTCAAAATCGACATGTTTACTTTGGAAGCAACCAGGTTAACGTATGGTATGCCAAGCACTTGCGCGGTAATTTTAGTAAACTGCTCACTGGTAATATGTTTGTTCTGGAGCAGATAGCTCAGGAAAGGTATCTTCTGAGTAATTGCCTCTTTCTTGAAGTCGACAATTTGAGCATCAGTAAGAAGCTTGCCAGATACAAGCAGGTCCTCAAGTTTTTTCTGATTTTCTTCCGAAAGAACACTCACGCCACCACCCCTTGAAATTTAATTAGTTGCCGAAAGGCTGATTTGTCGACTGGCCGTCACCATTAATCTCAACTGTTGGGTCAACCGACTTGTCGTTGAAAACCCGAGAATCTGGTGTTGGAAAGGTTGGAGCTATTGGGGTTACAGATTCAACTTGAACAGGATCATTTTGCGGCTTGCCAATGATTGCGTTGGCAATAAAGTACGAAAATACACCGGCCATGGCGACGATCAATATTATTGCAGCTATGTCGTTCTTTTTCATTGTATTGGACTCCTCAGTACATCAAGCGAACGACTTGGCTGGTAATACGTAACCGCCTGTAGCGTTAGGGTGATCGCGGCATTTGTTCCAGCATAGGAAACACCGGTCACATTGATTGGCCGAATACTCCGCTCAAGGTTCTCGACATATTTACGGACAGAAGCGTAGTCTCCTTTCACTTCAAGTGAAATAGGAATCTCCACAGGTGTTGACGTGCTCGCTGCATTCAATGCTGTAGCCGATAGATCTTGGCCGACACTCGTGTCTGAAGTAACGCCCGATATAACAGCAAGCGAATCTATTGAACTTGCAAGAGCGGCATAATCATAGGCCGGTGGCAGCGCATGCAAGATTGTCTTTGAATTAGTAGAGGCACTCGCATCAAGGCCAGGAAACTGTTCTGCTAATTTATCGAGGTTGTTTAGATTACTTTCTATATCGTTCCGTGCTCGAGTCTTGGCGGAAATGACACGGTCGTTATAACTCTTGCGTTCCCATAAAAACCGAATCGACATGAGACTAAACATTACTATGACCGCAGCAGCTGCTACAACAATAAACACAGTTGAACCAGCCTTCTTAACCTGATCCCTGCGACTAACGACTTGCTTCATTTTCTGATTCATTGAGCCCCCCTTGCTGAACTTGAATCACCAAATGGTTGGGCGGTAGGAAGCAACAGATCTTCCGAAGAAGCGTTGACCGTTATTTGCTGCTCGGCTATATCTTGCGCAAACATAACTGGGTTCAGAGTTAACGTAATTTGAAACGAGACGTTCTTGCCATCTTCTGCTTTGCCGGTCTTGCCAAGACTTGAGAATACCACCCCATTAAATGGCTGGATTGTACTTTTAGAATCACCTTGTTTATAGGTAAACTTGGCGCTTTTTAAGTTATTTGCTAAAACATTAGCTCGTTCCAGGCTCGTAGTCTGCCCTGATAAAGTCAGGGTATTGGCGGCAAGATCAAGTGTAACTCCTGAATACGAAACATCACGAGGTGTAAATTTACCCAAGTAGTCAAATAAGTTAGAGGTGATCAACTTCTTATTTTGAAGCGCTGGTATTTGTTCCAACACACCTTGAACCGTTACAATTTTTACTGCGTCGCGTTTGCCCTTAAGTTCTGCTATTCCCGAATCAATATCTTTTTGTAGGTTAGCCCGATGACGCGGTTGCACAACTTGAACGTACGCAAATAAGAATATTAACGCACTCAGTGCCAAGAGTGTAACCAGAACAGACCCGACAACGAACAGGTGCTTCATTTGCTGCGCACGAAGATACTCACGTTTTACATCTGGCAGTAGGTTAATCTGAATCATCGAGAACTCCTCTGGGCAAGTCCAGCCACCACACCAAACTGATGATTTACAGACGCAAGTTGGTCATGGGCACTGTTACTATAGCTAATATTCTGCCAACTATCGCCTGCCTGAACTGGAGCATTGCCAGCAGATGTTGAAAGATACTGATGGAATCCAGGCAGCAGCATTGCCACACCAGTCGTGACTATTCCACTTAGTGGCGTGCTCTGGTAACGAGTCGAGTAGAACTTGATCGATTTTTGAACTTCAGTCGCAATCACCTCAACGGTACTTAGGAGTGCACGGTAGATCTGGCCTTCTAATTTAGTCTGGTCAAGACCAAATTTATAGACAAATTGCTTGGCTTGGTTCTCATCTATGTTCAAGTTCTGCATTGCAGCCTTTACGAGTGATTGACCCCCGGTTGGAATTGAACGAACGAGTCGAGGAGCTCCATTAACGTTAATCACGATATCAGTTGCATACTCGCCCATGTCTATAATCATCTGCGCGCCAACACCGTTAATTGGCGTCATGGCTCGCGCAAGGGCCAACGTTTCAGGCTCAAGTGCAATCACATCAAACCCGATAGCTTCGAGCATCTCCATTCGTTGTTCACTAAACTTATTGCTCACACTCGCAAGGAGAACTTCCATCTTAGCGGGATCAGTTGGAGAATCACCGATAATCGCCGAGTCAATCTTTGCCTCGTCAACGCTCATAGGAATGTACTGATCAGCCTGGTATTTAATGGTACTGCTCAGTTCCTGTGGAGTCATTTTGGGTAAATCAACAATTGTCACAAAAGTTTTATTTGAAGGTAAGCCAACCACCACATTCTTGGTTGTTATACCCACCTCCGCCACTAAGGCTGCTATAACATCACTGATCTTCTTTTGATCTGCCGGTGCATCAGAAAGAGAAATTTTCACATCTACCGGTGCGGCACCGTAACGCACCAGACTGTGGCCGTTACCAGAATTACGGAGCTGAACAACACGAATTGCTGAGCTTCCGATATCAAGTGCGAAATAGTCGCCCACCACGTTAAAAATCGAACTTTTCATACTTACGTACAGTTTAGCATAAGCATAATACTCTGCAAAGATCTAAATTACTCAGTAAATTGGCGAGAGTTCTCGTGTATTAGAAGGTAGCGTCATTTGCTGCTCTTTCAGATTGGTAATTATTAATTCGCCATTTCGCTCAATTAACTCAGCAGAACACTCTTGAGTTTTTGCTATTATAGAATCGACTGTTGCACCAGAGACAAATGCCTTAGTTGTGAACGCACACTCGGCATTGGCTGCAGTATCGTTTGACCCAAGCGTTCCCTTGTTTCGTTTCCAGAGAATATTTCGAGCAAACAGTGAGCCATTAACCACAAGCTTTGAGTTACATGAGTCTGTCGCCATTTGTCCATCAGCTGGCCATTGACCTGGTGCTGCAACATTGCCAATTGAAGCCGACTGCCACACCATAGTGCTGCAGGTGTCAATGATTCCAGCGTTCGCAACACGGTCATAAGCAATATACGTACCCCTAATGTTAGTTGCTGACTGTTGAATATAGATATTGTCGGCAATAATTTTGAGCGAAGGAATCGCATTAAGTGCATAGGGTTCTTGGTAAGTAATATTGCCACTAATTATCACCGTACCATTCACGACCAACGTTTTTTGACCACTTACAACCGTAGTTGCGCCGATACTTACGTTACCCGCAACTTCCCTGTAGCCACTTCCCGCACTTAAGAATGCACCTAGAGGATCCGAAGACGTATTAGGGCTCCCCGAGGGCTTAACGTTTATGCAGGGTAGTGTTACGGCGATCGACTCATCTTCGGTGTCCCCGTAATAGTAACCAAATGATTTGTTAAGACGAATAACGTTGGCAAATAACGCGTCCTTCTTCTGGGGGTTACTTATGCCAGACCTGTTTGCATAACTATAATTACCCAGAAAAGTGTTCGGAATTGCACTTTCGTCTTCGTTACCACCAATAGCACCACTTGCAAATACAGCATACTGCGTGGCAGATGAACCCATCGAAGCCGTTGGTGCTACGGCAGGATAACCATTCGTACGAACTGCGGCGTTACGAGCCGCCCCAGTCGGTACGTTGCATATACCAGTATTTGTGAACATAGCCCCGCTAACCACATCGCCGCCAGAAGAAGTTATATATGGACGATTCTCTCTTATGTGAATTTTTTTCATACAATCAGTACCGATCTTTGTAATTGCGCCTTCTCGTAAGATTCGCCACTTAAAGTCTTTGGGGCCAGATGAGACTGTCGGTGAAACAGTGAAGTTTCGGGTAAATTCACCCGTATCTCTGCCGGAACGCAGAACATTCCCGCCCACGGGATTACCGGGCATAACTATTCGTGCCGCATTTGGAGCTGGCGGAGATTCCGAGCCCCAATACCGAACATCACCCACTGTACCCAGTCGTACCGCATTTGCTCCATCAAGCGTCCAATCTACAGATCCAGTGTTCGCCACATTAAACGTCGCGTTAAATGATTCTCCCGGATTCATGTACACGACATCGTTTGCACCAATAGTAATTCCGTTGATTTTACGGACAGCACATTGCCCATTATACCTAGGATCAACCTGTACTTTTATTCTCAATTTTATATTTTCTGTCTGGCATCTACCTGATGAACCGTTCATATCTCCGGCAGGAATGTATGTTTTCGCAACAGGATCATATCCATTTGCAGTACACCAGAAATTCCCGCCACCAAATGGGAATTCATTGACACCTAGTATCGTGAGGTTTACCTCGAGGTTATAGGGATCTGCTTGCGCAGCCAACGTACTAAGACCGTTCACGGAAAACTCACGATAAATTGGGCTGCTAGCAGGATAGGCCCGGTTGTCACCTGGATTATAGCCCTTAACGTAGCGTTGATTAAAGAAGTATGCCTGATTAGTATTTAGCTCAAGTCCGTTGTCTGGGCCCACTATTTGATCTGTCACGACAGTGGGGGTAGCACCTGGGTTTATCGGGCTACCACTAGAATTCACAAATCTTGCCGTAGCAACAGTTGCATGGAACTTCGTCTTCTTTAAGGATTTGTCAGTTACTACCCCAGTAGTATTACTAATTATCCTGTCACAGAAATTTGCAACAGTATTTAACCATAATCTAACAGAAGGGGTGCCCTGATTAATTGAAACTGTGTATTCGTCATTATCTCCTGCTACAGAGAGCCACTTGTGTCCAGCTGTATTGTACTTAATTGATCCCGTCCCGCATTGCTCAATACCACCCGTACCGCCACGAGTCTGACCCCAGTCACCTTCAAGTATATCTGTGAATGCCTTCGGGACATTTTCATCGTTTTCTATTACCGCCATAGCCGTTACACTAGTTGCAATAAATAAAATAAGTACCAGCATTAACGCTTGCGAGATTTTTTGCAAGAGATTTTTTTTGTTCACCGAATGCCCCTTACGTCCCCGCCCGTGATGTTGATGGTCTCTTTAAGTTGTAGTGATCGCCCCAGCTGCTGCTTGGTTTCTGTGATGTTCTTAATGCCCGCCTCCCGGTAGACTGCGACAAACTCCTTCTTTTTTGCGAATGCCACCTCTAGCATTCTGTAGTGGCCTTGAGCTTCGTCAAAATTATTACCATAAATATCACTCTGCACAACTGCATACAAGCAGCTCGGATCTTCTTTATACTTCTGTTGTTTTATTTTTTCAGCGAGTACGTTTAAACCAGGCCCAGATCCTTCCTTCGTAACCGCTACTACGTCTGTATAAATCTGATTGTTTTTCCCGTCACAAATTGTTCTAGCAAATAGCTCTTCCTTGTTGAGATACAATGCTCCAGCGATGGCCAGTAACATCACAATAACGACTGGTATAACAGCCAGCTTCTTACGTTTGTCACCCACGCCACCAGAACCTATAACCACTCCAGCAAAATTAGACGATTTTGCACTGCTACTACGCTTATTCATACCAACAGAGTATAAAGCACTTACGCTTATTATTGAAGTGGTTACATAAACTAAGGTAGATCGTCGTACAGTGACCTTCGGCTAAATAGCAGCTTTTATCGCAGCTACATATAACGGATTAGTGACATCATGTGCGACCCCACTTACACAGACCAGACTACTGCCACTAATGTTATTGTGCGCGATCCTACTCCGCCTACCAATGAGCGGATATCTCCGAGCCTCAAGCGCGCCATACACTATAAGTGTTTTACAGAGTATTTTTGAAGCAAGTTCATTAAAGTCCAGCTGTCTGAAATATTCTGTTCGGCGCTTGCCAATATAGTTGAGCCATGCTTGTTTCACCTCTGGGATGTCGTCTGAAAAGTATGGCGAAAGTGAAAACAACCAGAGCTCTGACGGGTTTCTTTTTGAAGCGGAGACAAAGGCAGTCATTGAGCCATACGAAAAGCCGGCAAGAATAGTCTCTGCTGGATTATGTTCCGAATACACTTCGTCCAGCTGCTCTACCCAGTCACTCAAAATCGTGCGTTTCCAGTTAATATCCACAAATACAACCTCATAGCCCTTGGCCTTAATGGCATCAACAGTGGATCTATAGTTACGAGACGTAAAACTCTCTTGAAAGCCCGGTACAAATAGAACTGTTTTCATGGTTAAAGTTTACTCTGTTATCTGTTGGAATGCCAGATTCTAGCTTATCCACTGCCGCAAAATAAATCTACTCAAAATTGGCGGTTACTAGCTCAGCTTAAAAACGAAAAGTGCATCAGGATAATTTGGCTGTGAATCTGGAAATTCAAATACCCCCGGACCAGGGCCGCTAGCTATATTGCCATCCTTTATATAGATAGTTGAGGGTAAAATTGCTATAGCTGTATCTGACACCTCTTTATCAGTCACATAATGCGAATTTTCATGTCCATAAGCAGGTAGAACCGCACCAACTAATGAAACGTCTTCTAAAGCAAATAGTTCCGCAGCCCAGTGGGTATAGTTGTTGGCGATAACGAATGCGCCCGGCTTTAGAACTTGTTCTAACATAGCCGCTGTCGGTTCGCCATAACTATTTAACGCCACAATTACGTCGGCTTTTTCATCAGGGACATAGTCCTCAATCCGCATCTGCTCAACAAGATAACCTGAGACTTCTAATGCTTCACACGCCTCTTCACTTGGATCAACGTGCACCACCCGTTCTTTACCAAAAACTCTCGCAACACCTACATGCGTAGAGCTACCAGGGTAGACAACCTTTGATCCATCAGCTATACCAAGCCTCTCTTTTAAATCCCTGATGGTTTTAACAAAATCATCTTCTTTGTCGCCGAATGTTTCTAACCCCGCACCCACTGATTTACGGACGAGTAACTCCAGTGCACGACCGGCAGCTGTCGTCTCATTACCGCCTTTAGTTTCAGGAGTACTCCCTGGCTCTTTTTTTGATACTTTTCTGAATCTCATATTTTGATTCTATGTCTACTATTTATACGTTAGCAAAAAATTGCTATTTTGTCAATAGTTCTTATCTGTTATAATGTAGTTTATGAGTTCACTTCAAATAGGAATCGTAGGCCTACCAAACGTAGGCAAGTCAACACTGTTTAATGCGCTGACTAAAAATGATATTTTGGCGGCTAATTATCCGTTTGCGACTATTGAGCCAAATACGGGCATTGTTCCAGTACCGGACGAAAGACTTAAGAAACTAAGTGATATGTATAATGGCGCACCTATCGTACCCGCCACAGTCACCTTTCTTGATATTGCAGGGCTTGTGGCTGGCGCAAGTAAAGGCGAGGGTCTCGGAAATAAATTCTTGGCTAATATTCGTGAATCCGACGCGATACTTCATATTGTTCGAGCTTTTGAAAACAACGATATTGTACATGTGCATGAGGCGGTTCACCCGAAGAATGATATTGAGATTATTAATACCGAATTGATCTTGGCCGATCTTCAGACTATTGAAAAAACACTGCCGCGGTTTGCAAAAGAGGCCAAAGCTAATCCCAAGGCAAAGCCAACAGTTGAGTTACTTAGTCAGATACAATCAATCTTGGAATCTGGAAATTTAGCTGCTCTGACAGAGCTCGTTAATAGATTAGATCCCGGATCAGAGTCCGGGATGACGCTTCGCTCACTACAGTTGATTACAACAAAACCTGTAATTTATGTGTTCAACATTGATGAAGAAAATCTTACAAACACAGATAAAAAAGAAGAGCTCACCAAGCTTGTTGCACCAGCACGGGCGCTGTTTGTAAATGCGCAACTTGAGGCAGAGCTAAAAGATATGAACGACAACGAAGCACTAGAAATGCTAGAAAGCTACGGCCAAACAGAATCAGGTCTTACTCAAATCATTCACGCAGCCTACAGCACACTGGGCCTACAAAGCTACCTCACCTCTGGAGGGAAAGAAGTTCGTGCCTGGACAATTAAACAAGGGTACACTGCACCGCAAGCTGCGGGCGTCATTCATGGTGACTTTGAACGTGGTTTTATAGCGGCAGAAATAGTTCATTGTGATGATTTACTTGAAGCCGGCTCCCTTACCGCCGCAAAGTCTGCTGGCAAAGTTCGTACTGAAGGCAAGTCCTACGTTATGCAACCAGATGACGTTGTGGAGTTTCGTTTCAACGTGTAGATATTGTGGATAGCGCAATGCGGGAGGGACTCGCCAACTGCGTGACTCTATCTTTCTTGAGTTTCAAGTTCAAGTACTTGACGGCCTGTTTTGCTCGACATTGTAAGTGTGTCAACAAATCGTATCGCCCGTCTCCAGCGATCAATCCGTTCGTTTAGGTAACGATCTAAATGCTGCGAATCCTGACCAGGCAGCCTCTGTTGGGTTCGGGGGATGGAGGAAGTTTGCCGCATGGAATCACCAGGATGTTCAAGTTCTAAGGGAACCCATTCCTCGCTAACACTTTTGGAGGGGCCATCTTGAGCCTCAAACATCTTTTGCTGCACAAACTGAGCAAGTGTTCGAAGTTCGTTCTTGTACCAGGAACGGAATTGAAGTTCGCGACCCGCAAAGAAGAATCGTACTGAAGAAGCAAACGCCTGCTGACTATACTTGACCTCTTTGATTGAATTAAATCGTATATCTTCAAATGAAAGTCTCATCCACTTTTTGTCTACAAGCAATAAGCGCTTCGAGGTAACGCAGAGGATAGCCGTTCCCGCTACGTAAAATCCGCTTATTACGCCGAGCACTTGTTCGTCTGGCATGAGTAACTTTGGCAATTCAGCCATTTCCCACCTACTAAAGAAATTGAGGCGCTTAATTTTCTTCGGCGAATTTCTAAAGTTATTTCGGACCATCTTGTACTCCCATCCACCAAACTAACAGATGTTATATTCTATGTCTCTTGGTACTTTTAGTATAGATCGGCGAATATTTTGTAGCTGTGTTCAAGCGCACAGTTTCATAGTGATAATTGTCACAGCAATTCCGTAAATGCTCATGGTTGGTGAACTTATCTTAATATGTCATAATTACAGCATGCTAGCCGATAAAGCCGCGCAAGAACAGTTAGTTTCCTTTTTTCATACAGGCACCAAGCTCAGTTACAAAAAAGGAGAGTCTATTGTTCGCTCTGGCGACGAGCCCCACGGCATCTACTACATTACTGAAGGCTTCGTAAAAGCCTATGCGATTACAAAATATGGCGAAGAAAATGCATTGATTGTACGCCAAAAGAAGGATCTCTTCCCTCTTATTTGGGCCTTCACCGGATTACACCGAGACATTACTTATGAGGCTATGAGCGACACAACCTTGTGGCGTGTTGCCCGTAGTGAGTTCTTGGAATACTTAAAAAAGAACGAGCACGTTGTGCCAGTTCTGCTCGACATGGCAATAGAAGCCTACCGCCTACACTCAGAGCGTGTAAACACACTTGAATACCGCACAGTTCGTGAGCGATTAGCCAGCTTCTTGCTCACACACGTAGAGCGATTCGGTAGTATGGGCGAAAAAGGTATGTCACTGAGCGCACCAATTAGAAGGGCCGATATTGCTGCTTCAATCAACGCGTCCAGAGAAAGTACCAGTCGTGAACTTTCCGCGCTTCAACGTGGTGGCTATATTGATCTGACAACTCCATTTATTGAAATTGTCGACACAGAAAAGCTCAAAGAACTACTTTGAGGCCGTCAGTAAGTAGAATCGTTCGACATTACCGGTTTTACCAGCAATCGCACTGTCTGACTTCTTGGCAATAACAAATTTGTTCTGGCGACACCAGGCCTCAAAGCCTTGTAGAATATCTCTACGTTGAGCACTATTTTTAACCACACCTTTGTTTAACTGATCTTTACCAGCCTCAAATTGTGGCTTTAGCATTGCAACGATCTGACCGTTGGGCCTAACCAGATTGGCAACACTTGTAAGTACCATTGTCATCGAGATAAAACTAACATCAATCACGGCTATATCTGCTTTTTCTGCAGATATAAACTTACGAATATCAGTTTTTTCATGGAGCTCAACGCGTGGATCGGTTCGAAGGCGTGGATGCAGCTGATCTGTGCCTACATCAACTGCAATAACCTTCTTAGCTCCATGCTGCAATGCATAATCAGTAAATCCACCTGTGCTCGAACCAACGTCAAGCACCGTTTTCCCTTTAAATGTGACCTTCAGCACGTCAGTAACCGAAGCCAACTTAAGTGCGGCTCGGCTAACGTACTGTTCTTTTGCGCCAAACTCGACTAAAGCAGCTTCACTCACAAAATAGCCCGGCTTTGTAATAGCCTTGCCGTCCACCTTTACATGACCCATGCGAATATAGCTCTCAGCTTGAGAACGTGTTGGCACAAACTTCTTCTGAACCAGAAGGTGGTCTAGTCGGTGCTTCACAGCTTAGTTCTTCTTGCGTTCTCTATAGGCGCCAGTTTCGGTATCAATACTGATAATATCGCCTTGTTTAATAAAGGCTGGAACTTTGACCACCAATCCCGTCTCAACAGTTGCATCTTTAGTGATAGCGTTTGCGGTATCACCCTTAACAACATCTTCGGAGTAAGTTACTTCCAGGTAAATATTCTTGGGGAGCTCTAGGTTGATGATCTGGCCATCAAACGACTGGAGGCCAATTGTATCACCCTCCTTAAGGTAAAACTTAGCATCTTCAGCAAGATCGAATGGCACAGAAAACTGTTCAAAGGATTCTGGATCCATAAAATGGTACTCGGTATCTGAATACAAATACTGTACATTCGCTGTGTTCACGCTAGCTGGCTCAATTTTGTCTGCACCTTTAAAGGTTTTAGCAAGAACGCTGCCATCAATGAGATTTTTAATGCGAACGTTTACTATTGAGCCACCACGACCCATCACCTTCTGGTTGTATTCAACAACCCGGAATGGCTTGCCGTCAATTTGAATTACGATACCTTTTTTAAGATCAGTTGGCTGATACATGATGAGGTTTCTTTCTAGTTAGCTACAAATGGTAGTAACGCTAGGTGTCGAGCTCGCTTTACAGCTACCCCGAGTGCACGCTGCTGCTTAGCTGAAAGTCCTGTTTTAGTAGCGGGTTCGATTTGGCCAAACATGTTAACAAACTTCTGGATAGTTTTGATATCTTTGTAGTCGAAATATGTGATTTCTGGTTTTCTTTTTCCGTTCATACTGCTTTCCTTTCGTATGTCACTCCTACAGAAGTAGGAGTTTCTATTATCTTATTGGATCTTGAATCTAGTTCAGAACGACAGCCTCAAGCTGGGTTACTTAAAATGGGATTTCTGAAAGATCAATCGGCTTGTCGTCGATATCTTCAATAATAACGTCTTCTTTTTTAGAACTCTTAGCTGGTGCACTACTTGAGCCTGAGCTTGAAGATCCGCCGCTAAATCCTGCACTATCACCTGCTCCACCGCCAACAAAGTTAAAGTCCTCAACAACAACCTCTACCTTGCTCCGCTTGTTACCGTCTTGCTCCCAGCTGCGCTGGTCAAGTCGTCCGGAAACAAGAATTGGTCGACCTTTTTGAATATACTGAGCGATGATTTCACCAGTTTTACCCCAGGCCACACAATCAAAGAAGCTAGCTTGCTCTTGGTTTGTGCCATCTTGGCCTTTCCATGTACGACTGACCGCGAGGCTGAAATTAGTAACGCTCTGACCGCTTGGTGTCTGACGAGTTTCTGGGTCACGCGTGAGGTTACCCATCAAAATTACTTTGTTGAAGCCCTTTGCCATATCTATTCCTCCTCTGAGTTAGAAACAGTTTCTGATTCCGCAACTTTTTCATCTGCTGCTGGTGCTTTTGGATCTTTTTCTACCATCAAGTAACGAATCACTTCGTCAGTGATGTTAAGAAGTGCCTGAATCTTATTGGCGCTTGCAGGTGCAACAGAAACTTCAAACAATACATACACCGCAAAATCCTGCTTTACGATTTGGTACGCGAGCTTCTTTTTACCCCAGTTATCTTTTTTGACAATCGTACCACCGTTATCGGCGATAATCTTTTCCACTTTTGTAAGTGGTTTTTCTAGATCAATCTCTAGGTCTGGGTG
This sequence comes from uncultured Candidatus Saccharibacteria bacterium, assembly GCA_964397855.1. Taxonomy (GTDB): domain Bacteria; phylum Patescibacteriota; class Saccharimonadia; order Saccharimonadales; family UBA7683; genus UBA7683. Next base: position 58,577 of record CAYNKQ010000002.1, read on the forward strand.
AAACAGTACTGTTAATTCGTACAATTTTTCCATTAGTGAACCCCTTTCGGTCATCCGCTCTCACGAATGGCGTAATCTCACAAACTACGCTTGAGTTAATATTGTGATCAAATTATACCAAATCTACCTCTGTTGGTCAATATCACAACTGAGAGCCTAAAATGTCCACATTCAGTACGCGTATTAATAGACAGTTGTGGTTTAATAGACATAAGTGAATTCGTAAATATTAGAAGGGTCATGATATGGATCAACAGAATCAAGCATCAAATATAGAAGAAGCACCCCGTCCTCCCGTAGTAGAGGTTCCTGCGGTGAAGCACGAAGCAACAGCTGGCCAACTTATTCTGGGCTGGTTAACTTATGCTTTGTGGGGCTGGACGGTCCTAGCACTAAGCATATTGCTGACTACTGTTATAGCGAACTTGGTTTCTGGCGCAGACACCAGTAGTTTTACTCCGTATGGTATTGCTGCAGTCATAGTGCTACTACCGATTGCTGCAGTCTGCGATTACTTCTATTCCAAACACGAACAGAACAAGAAAACTGGGGGCTCACTGATAATTATGGTGATCCACGCGGTTATTTTTGCGATCTTCTGCATCGGTTCTTTAATTGGAATGGTTTTTTCAATTGTGCAGTTATTTACTTCAGCCTCTAACACTTCAGCAACAATGACAGCTCTTTACAGTACATCAATCACAGCGATTCTATACGGTGCAGCATTTGTTAGAACACTCAACCCCACAAAACCACGTTTCATCAAAAAAGCTTTTATGGTTTTTATGATCATCGTAACAATGGTGGTGGTAGTTCTGGCTATCATTGGACCAGTAAGTTACGAGCGTTCTACGAGAGACGACCGACTTATAAGCGAAAATATTTCGTACCTTCAGCAAGCTATTGACACTTATGCCAGTGATAACGGTAACTTACCGGCTCAGCTGTCAGACCTACAAACCACTGGCGACGCAACTAAACTCATAAAGAATGGCTTGGTAAGATATACTGCACATACGCAGGCTGCTACCAGTCGTTCTTTAAGTTATAGTTCAGGTACAACAAAAACGTTTTATTACGAATTTTGTGTGGATTATAAAAAACGCAGTGGTACATCATATGACTCAAACGCCGACTACACCAGTTATATTTCAGCATATTCACACCCTGCTGGAGAGGTTTGCTACAAGCTTAAGACCTCAGCTTACTAGGTTAATCTGGGTTGTAAAATCAGTATATTCTGGCATACCGTTGAAATAAGAATAGTCGACTACTCCTACAGCCGCAGCAGCTTTGACTGATGCTGTGATTCGATTTACAAGAGAACTGCGTATGATCTCCTAAATCTTCACTTGATATAGACAAAGCAGCCGATACCCCTAAGTTGATTGCTACCGAGCCAGACTTTGCCTCGCCGGCTTACAAGTTCATCCGCCCCAAGTATCGTGCCAGGATCAGCATGAATAACAGCCCGAAGAGTTTAATTCCAACTGGATAACCACCTACTATTTACCGTGATGAATGGAACCGTGTGCCCCATCACCTGTTGCGTGGGTTCAAAGTGCTCCCTCTGTAGCGCTTCCTGCTATATCAATCGGTATAAACATATGACGGCTAGTGGGTAAAGAGCCTACAGCTGCTCAGATTTTTCCTCATTTACAGCCTGTTCGCCACCGCCAAACACGTCGTCCATGCTAGAAACAAGCACATCGCGCGGCCGAGCGCCATCGGCTGGGCCAATGATACCTTGTTCTTCCATGTCTTCAATCAAGCGAGCAGCACGAGCATAGCCAACACGTAGACGACGTTGGAGTAGGCTGGCCGAGGCTTTGCCACTTTCTATTACACAGTTAACGGCATCTTTAAACATTGCATCGTCTGAGCCACCATCCATGTCCATAACAAGTCCTCCCTTGGCACTAATCTGAACAGGCTGGGTAACAACTTCATCATTATAGTCTGGAGGGCTCTGCATTTTGATAAAGTCTGTCACCTTCATGATCTCAGGATCATCCAAGAACGCAGCTTGAACACGTCGAGGTTTTGGATGCGCCGCAGTAGTAATAAGTAAATCACCCTTGCCCAGCAACTTTTCGGCACCCATCTGGTCAATGATAGTCCGTGAATCAATTTGTGAAGCTACTGTGAAGGCGATACGAGCCGGGATGTTGGCCTTAATAAGACCGGTGATGACATCTACCGAAGGGCGCTGCGTGGCGAGTACAAGATGAATACCAACGGCACGTGCCTTCTGGGCGATACGTACAATCAACGCTTCAACATCTCGAGCTGCTAGCATCATCAGGTCAGCAAGCTCATCAATTACAATCACAATGTACGGCATGTGATCTTCTTTATTAGCTTCATTGAAACCTTGAATGTTGCGCTTTCCCTTTTCGGCGAGCAGAGTATAGCGTCGTTCCATCTCATTGACTGCCCACTTCAGTGCAGAAATACACTTTTCAGGTTCTGTAATAACAGGTGTTAGTAGGTGTGGGATATGGTTATATGGCGTAAGTTCCACTTGCTTTGGATCAACCAGAATCAGTTTGAGGTCAGCCGGAGAATTTCGGTACAGCATGCTTGTAAGCAGGGTATTAATCATTACAGATTTACCAGAACCAGTCTGACCGGCTACAAGAAGATGCGGCATAGTATCGAGCTCACCCACTACACCGTTACCTGATATGTCTTTGCCAATAGCAAACCCGAGCGGTGAACCACTACCCTTCCAGGCATTGGTCTCGAGAATACTTCTAAGCGAAACCATGGCGGCCTTTTTGTTTGGCACTTCAATACCCACGGCTCGTTTTCCAGGAATTGGTGCTTCAATACGAATAGCTTCGGCACCAAGACTTAATGCTAAGTTACCGTCAAGTGAAGAAAGCTTTGAAAGACGCACACCAGCAGGTGGCTTGAGTGTGTACTGCGTGACTTTTGGCCCAACATTGGCTTCTTCCATCTCAACGTTGATCTTGAAGTCCTGCATTACATCTTTAATGACCTGGGCGTTGTGTTTAATGTCACCAGCGTCGGCTTTGCTCTGCTTGTTGCTTAGCAGATCAAGTCCTGGCAAGTTCCAGTTTGGATCGCTCGCCATAGTCAACGCTTCTTTGCTTTCTTCAACTTTATCTTGCGCTACAGAATTACGTAGCGTTGAGAGTCTTGAAGATTTTGGCTCTTCTTTGTCTTCATCTTCTGCCAAGAGTCCACCTGTGTTGAGTTTTAGTTCTGGAGTCTCACGTTTAACGGTAGGGGTTTCTTTTGCCTGCTGCTGCAAACCGTCTTCAGGTTGATCTCGCTTAAACGTGTCGAAGAACGCTTTAAATACGTCTCTGATTGGGATTTTAAATACAAATAATGCCGAGAGGAGTATCAGTGCAAACAACACAACTCCGGCAGCAATATTACTCAAGAATCCTCTTAAAAATTGATCGAGCGCAGCACCAACCATACCCCCACCCTGCCCATTGCTTACGGCAACTGTAGAATTAACTGGATCAACAAACAGATGTATGAAGCTACTTAGGCTAGCCATGAAAACAAAGGCTCCAATATACACGCCCATTGGCAATCTGTTCTTTTCAGAAATCATCTTTTGTACCGTCAAGACAAGTAGCACGAGCGGAAGAACGAATGCACTATAACCAAAAACGCTACGAGTAGCGTCAAACAAGCCTTTTGGCATTGGGCCAGCAAGATTAAAGATAGCTAGCGTCAATAAGATCGCGGTTAAGCCGATAACAATACTAACGACCTGCTGCCACCACCCACTTGGCAAGATGTGTTGAGTTTTTGGTGGACTCTTTTTAACAGACTTCTTGGTGGATTTTTTCTTTTTTGCCATTACAGGAGTAGTATACCATAAGCATTAACAATTTACAACATATTTATCGCAACTTTATCAAACACTTCGTGCCGTGCTTCTTGATTATACTCAGAAGTTACATTCAGCCAGACTCTCTTTGGTCTCTGAGCTTACCACTGGCGCTTGTTTCGTTAACGGAACGACAGCGTACGCTACTATCGGTGTAATCACTTGGGTTCTGGCACAGCCCTTCGCAGGCTGAGTAATAATCACGTTAGCCGCGTTGTCGTCGATACTTACTTCTATCCGAAAACCGGGTGTTGGCGACTGATAAATGAACGCTAAAAGTGTTTGGGTCTCGTAGTCAACAGGCGGCACCGGCGTATCCACTTGGACATTGTGGGTCTTAAGTACTTCGGTGAGTTGCTGGGCGCTCTGGATAACATTGGTTGAAACTTTTGGTTGCTCTGGCGATACTTTTTCTTCAACCCTAGCCTCTGATTGTTTTTGCTCCAATTGAGAGTTGTCGGTACTGAAGTTAACCATGTATACCACACCCACTAAAGCCAGTAGAATTATCGCTAAAACGAGTGCAACTAGCTTATTTTGCCTGCTCATATCTCTATTATACGCGCCTATGGGCACGGCGAACAAATAGTGATCTATTGAGCAAGATAAGGAGCACCAGACTTAGCGTAATGATAGCCATAGATCTGAGGGCCTTGACCATTCCGGTATTGGGCACACCTGGAATCCAAGCTGTGTCATCAGGCGTTTCATTGGTAGGCGGGGTCACCGGTGGCGTAACCGGAGTCTCAGGCTGCTCGGCAAACGTACCGGCTACGGCTAGAGCAGCGTCTATATCAACGCGCTTATGGTCAAGAGCGGTGTATCCAGCCCTATCCTCGGGCACTGTCACACCGGTAGACTTAAGACCGGCCAGAATACCATCAACAGAAGCATTCGGAGCTTTCTCACGAATTACCGCCCATGCACCTGCAACCACTGGAGATGCAAATGATGTACCAACATTTATAGTGTATTGGTCATTGAGCACAGCTCCCGGTGTAGCTAAAAAGAATCCGCCATCTTTATGAGGGGCCGATAGGCTCATATCACCCCCAGGTGCGACTAGGTCTGTAAGTGGTCCTGCGTTTGAGTAAGAAGCCAGGTGATCATCGGCAGTAGTTGCAGAAACTCCTACTACATTGCTCAGACACGCTGGTGAACTAATTTTGTTCTGGTTTCCCGATATGGCCCCAGAATTCCCCGCGGCAACAATAGTTGCGATATTTGCAGCCTTAAGGGTAGCGGCCGATGCGTTCATTGCAGCAAAAGTAGCACCACCGTGCGTATCACAACCCGATTGCGTCTCAGTGAAGAAGTTTGGGTCACCGATACTTACGTTAACTGCAGCAATCGGAATATTGATGGCATTAGTGTTATGAATCTCAATCACCCTGTTAAGTCCTGCCAGAACTAGAGAAAAGAGAGGTGCGTAACAAACTTGAGTTTGATTGCTGGGGTTACCACATTGATCTGGCTTGCCAGAAACCTCAGTAATTTTTGCCACACTTTGTATAGCAATGATCTTACTCCCCTTCGCAATTCCAGATGCATTGACAGGATCACCGCCAATAGTTAGTCCTGGATGAGGTTGCATTGCAATTACCCCAGAGACCATTGTGCCATGATCGCATTCTGCCGCACAGGGTGGCACCGCGCTTCCGGTGGCCGTACTCTCTAGGGCACCCCCTGGACAAGTACTTGAGATAATCACACTTGGATCTATTGAGTCCGGTAGCGACTGCTCTACCCCATAACATGCCTCGCTGATCACAGACCCAGCAAGATCAGGATGTGTTTTATCTACGCCAGTATCGATTACAGCCACAGCAAAACCAGCACCAGTAAAATTACTCGTACCATCCGTAAAACCAGTCTGATAGCTACCCCCAGCAACGTCTGGCACTATCTGAAAGTCAATTGCCGAAGTTTTTAAGATCACATCGTCAACAACAGAAATAACATTTGGATTAGCTTTGAGAGAGGCTTCCCCCTCTGCATCCACCAAGAAGACAGCATAGGGCAATTGAGAATATGAACGAGTTAGTTTCTTATAGCCAGCTGAGTATTCCATTGCGCCCGTTAGCCACTGTTGGCGCTGAGCAATCTCAGCAACTTGCAGCTGAACAGATTCAGGAGACTCGGGCTTAACTGGTTCGCCCCTAAACTGCACTATTACACTTTTAACAGCACCAGTTGGCGCCTCTGCTGCACGAACCTTTTTAAAACTTAAGACCACGTTAAACGACTGAAAAACTATGATACCCACTAGTAAAAGACTTACCGATCGTTTGGCGAGAGAATGCTTCGTTCGCTTTTTCATTTTAATACCCCTATACCACACCAATAATATTGTCTTAATTAAACTATAAGCAGATTATTTTCACAAGTTTTACAAAGTCAGATTTTGTAGAATAGGCTATCGTTTACGAGCAATGATCCGGGCACTTTTAAAATTATAGATGTTCTCTTTTTCTTCGTAATACAATATCTCCCAGCCACTATACAGTCTCCTGAGTTCACCCTCCGGAAGAAGGTAGTTGAAGTAAGTTTGCATAGATTCGTCTTGATTAAGCGGAGCCAGGTCAACATAGGTGCTGATAACATTAAGACCATGACTTTTCGTTTTTGCCTGGATTCTTTTTATGGAGCTGAGGGTGTCTTTTTGGTTCAAAAAATGGAGCACCATTTCACATACTATAAGATCAAACGTCCCGATGGCACTGAGCGATGGGAGCGATTCTTCGATGACATCTAGCCCTAAGTGTTTTTTTGTAAGCTTGGTGAGATACGTGATGGCGTCTTTGTTATTGTCAGTTGCCACTACTTCAGCACCTTGTCTCAAGAGAACCTTCACTTCGTTTCCAAATCCGGCACCGATATCAAGCGCCCTACCGCCACTAAAGTACTGCAGTGATTTTTCAAAAGTAACCCTGAGTCCACTTCTGTAAAAATAACCGTTTGATTCAAATTTGCTCTTTTGTGATTTTCTAAGTCCGCTAAGGACTATTAGTCTGTTGAATTTATTTTTCATGTTTTCTTTCTTAAAGTTTATTTTTAGACTTATGGCTTAAGTGCAGAGTCCTCAAAGAATTGGCCCGCAACGTCCAGCCCCACAATGGGGTTAAGCTTTTCTCGGATTCTAAGTAGTCGTTAACCTGCAGTATCAGGAATCGGTTTTGGTCGGAAGCTACTCTGGCCGTTAGCGCCAATAACATTCACTACTGGTATGAGTACTGGGCTACGGCGAGTATGTTCGTAAAGGTAATGACTTACATGATCTTTAAGTTCCACTTTGAAACGATCAAGATCTACACGAGTAAACCGCTGTGCAGCCGCACGCTTGAGTTCAGCACGGAGACCATCCATAAGCTCGGTGTTATCACGAATGTAGATAAACCCACGAGTGATAATGTCTGGGCTGGTTAGGAGACGGCCAGTCTTCTTGTCGATAGTCAGCATCACAACCACCATACCCTCTTCAGACATAAGGAGGCGATCTTTTGCAACAAGCCCCGGTACGATTGCACCAGTTTGGTCAACAAGAACCGCACCAGCTGGAGCTTCGCCAACCTCAGCCATATTGCCGTCTTTATCAAACTCGAGAATTGAGCCGCTATGAGCCAAGATAGTTTTGTCTCTCGACATACCCGCTTCAACCGCAAGGTCGGCATGGTAACGACGATCAAGTGCGCCACCGTGGATTGGCAATAGCCAAGTCGGCTTTGTCATCTCAATCATTTCGCGGTGTTCATCACGATTAGCGTGGCCGGAAACGTGGAGCGGACCGCAGCCGTCAACCTCATGTGAAGGATGACGATATAGCGTTACCCCTAGGATTGCAAGGTCGTTACCAATTTGTTGGTAGCGGACTTCGTTACCAGGAATTGGAGAAGAGCTCACTACTACGGTATCGCCTTCTTTAAGCTTGATATGCTTGTGCTCACCAACACTCATACGCTGAAGTGCAGCGTTTGGTTCACCTTGGCCACCAGTACAAACAACCACTAATTGGTCATCTTTAACATTCGGTGCTTCGCGCATTGGCACAACAGTACCCTTTGGTATTTTAAGGTTACCCAGTCGAACAGCAAGTTCGGCTACCCACATCATAGAACGGCCATCAAAAGCCACTTTCCTGCCGGCCTCGGCTGCAGAGTTGATGATCATCTGGATACGGTTCATATTGGTTGAGAAAATAGCTACAAATATACGACCATCAGTTTGCTGGAATATATCATTAAAGCTTTTTTGGAGTGTGTGTTCGGTTGGGGTCCTGCCCGGGAAGCGGGCATTAGTACTTTCTGACATGAGCACGAGCACACCTTCTTCACCGGCTTTTTTCAACCGTTCTACATCTGAAGGCTGCTGATCGAGTGGCTCTGGGTCAAGTCGGAAATCACCCGTGTTGAGTATTCGGCCAACTGGAGTGTCAATAATAAGTGAAGTTGCGTCAGGAATAGAGTGAGTAATTCTGAGTAACTCAATTGTGAATGGACCTATCACCAATCGTTCGTGGTTGTCCATATTCATGTTGATGGTTTCAGGGACAAAATCAATACCGTTTTCAGCCACGTTTTCAAACTGTTTCAAGATCATACCAATCGTGAAGTGGCTACCATAAATTGGCGCTGGGTACTGGGGTACAATGTACGGCAATCCACCAGTGTGATCCATGTGGCCGTGCGTAATAACGTAGGCACGAATCTTATGCTTGATACTTTCAAGGTAAGTTGTGGCGGGAATTGCAAAGTTTACACCAGGAAGATCTACAGAAAGATCAAACCCACAGTCAACAATAATCGCGTCATCCGCGTATTCAATTACCATCATGTTCTTTTCACCAATACCCGTAAGGCCACCGAGTGGAACTACACGAAGCACTTCGTTATTAGTGATTGGCGCAAAACTGGCCTCCTGCGCATGGTGCTTTTCAAACACATCCCATCGATCTACTGCTTTATCGGCGGTGTCAAAGTTTCGACGACCAGCACGGATAGCCTCACCGCGGTTTGTCTTCATTTCTGAAATCTGAACACGTTTTTGGGGTTGGCCATTCTGACCACCTTGCCTACCGTTGTTCTGATATTTATTAGCCTTCTCCCGACGTTCTTCGGGGTTTTTGGGCTGCATTCTTGGTTTTACCATTATATCTTCTCCTTTTTCTTATGAGAGATTTATATTTAATGTTCGTTAATTAATTTTGCTGATGATAGCTGGAATTTGACTGAAATCATCAAGCAGTGTTTGACGGAGACCGCCGTTATATAGCGCAGCTGCAGGATGGAAAAGCGGCATAATCACCTGTTTTCTATTTCCAAACGTAATACGCTTCGGTTCACCATGTATGGCACTTATCTTCTGACTAGGAAGAAAGTATTCCATGCTGTGCCGACCCAATGTCACTACCAACTTTGGTTGTATGACATCAAGTTGACGCACCAGGTACGGCCAAAAAGCTTTTTTCTCTTCAGGCAACGGGTCTCTATTGTTAGGAGGTCTGTATTTTACGATATTGGTGATGTATATATCTTCTCGTTTTAGGTCGATAGTTGCAAGCATCTCGTCTAAAAACTTTCCTGCAGCCCCAACAAAAGGAATACCTTTTATATCTTCATTTTTACCAGGTGCTTCACCAATAAACACAATCTGTGCCTCGGGATTTCCATCAGCAAATACTAGCTGAGTAGCCCCTTTACGTAGTTCCGGTGTGACATTATTAGTAGTAATATCATCTGCAATTGCCTGAAGTGCCACCTGATTACTCATTGCCACCTCCACTAATCAGCACGATTCGCTCAGCCATTCTGAAGTAGTAATCGTCAAGGTTATACGCGAAATCTTCCTTGGTAACAATTTTGGAAAGAACCGTACCGCTAGGGTCGATTCCATGGATCTCTCTTGCAGCACCAGTTTCAATTGCCAAGAGGTCTTTAGCTGAAACCCAAAAGGCGGCATGCACTTCACCCGGGCTGAGCACAAGTTCTTCAAGTTCATGATTCCAAAGAGCAATATTCTTGTTAGCAACGATTTTGCGCTCACGTCCACGGTGGTCGATCATGGCGTTAAGTCTTCTGCCGACATCCTGAAGATCATCTTCAGTGAACCTAATACCTAGCTCTTCGGCTACCTCACGAACACCCCCTTGTTTACCGGTTTCACCCGCTTCAAGGTAACCAGCTACTGAGCAGTCAAGCTTACCGGCATAAGTTGGACTTACGGGGCTACGTTGCTGGAACAAAATTTGCAGTTCAGGCTTAGTTCGGTAGATCCACACGTCAGTGGTATGTAGCCACGCACCGGCTCGTATCGCCGGAACAATACCCTGGGTCTCACCACTCGGTAGGTAGAGGGGTGGCTCAAGGATGTCAACAAGATGTTCGTCAGCTGCTGCCATGATATTATCTATTTTGCCGCTTTAATACTGAGGTTCATGCGGCCACGATCGTCGATAGCCATTAGCTTAACTTGTACTTCATCGCCTTCATTCACAACATCAGTAACCTTTTCTACGCGACCTTCAGCAAGTTCAGAGATGTGAACCATACCATCAAGGCCCGGCATAAACTGCACGAATGCACCAAAGTCCATTACTTTTACAACTCGGCCGGTATAGACTTTGCCCACCTCTGGTTCTTCAACCAAACCCTTAATCCAATCAAGCGCTTTTTGGATTGATTCGCCATCAGTTGCGGCAACTGTAATAAGACCATCGTCTTTAATATCAATCATTGCGCCAGTTTCAGAAGTGATTTTGTTAATGACTTCACCACCTTTACCAATAATTGCACCGATTTTTTCAGGCTTAATCATGATCTTTTCAATGCGTGGGGCATGTGGACTGAGTTCTTTTCGAGACTCAGCTAATACAGTAATCATGTGGTCTAGAATCTTAGCTCGGCCAATTTTACCCTTAGCGAGTGCTTCGCGAAGAATTTCTACGGGAAGGCCATGAACCTTCATATCCATCTGAAGTGCCGTAATACCTTTTTCGGTACCGGTGACTTTAAAGTCCATGTCACCAGCAAAGTCTTCGGCATCAGCGATATCTGAAAGTACGTACGGAGTGTCTCCATCCATCATTAATCCCATTGCGATTCCGGAAACTGGACGCTTCAGTGGTACACCAGCATCCATAAGCGCCAAACAGCTCGAACAAGTAGCCGCCATAGAAGTTGAGCCGTTTTGAGACATAATTTCAGTTACGCTTCGAATTGCGTACGGAAATTCTTCTTCTTTTGGCAGCACTGCAGCAAGCGCGCGTTCTGCAAGGTAGCCGTGACCGATTTCTCGACGACCTGGTGAACCAAGTCGTCGCACCTCACCTACTGTGTAGCCAGGGGCGTTGTAATGGTGCATGTAGCGGCGTTCGCCGTCGCTAACTTCCATAGTATCTATCATCTGCGCGTATGAAAGTGGAGCCAGTGTGATTATATTAAGCGCCTGAGTCATGCCTCGGGTAAATATACTCGAACCATGTGTTCGTGGCAGCACACCAACCTCTGAGCTCAGTGGTCGAATTTCATCAAGCTGACGGCCATCTGGTCGAAGTTGATGCTCTACAATTCCCTTTCGTACATCTTCGTGCAATGCTTTTGTGAAAGCCTCTTCAAGATCATTGTGCATCTCACTGTATTGATCTTCATACTTAGCCTTCATTTCATCATGGAACGCATTTTTAAGATTTGCCACGAGTTCGTTTCGCTCTGGATATGGGGCACGGAGACCTTCGCCTAGTTTACCGTCTACCCAAGTGTTAACCTCTGTCTGAACTTCTGGATTTGGTAGTACAAGCTCGTATTCAAGTGCAACTGGTTTAATTTTTTCAATTAGTTCTTTTTGGAGTGCAATTGCAGGCTGCATCTGTTCAAATGCCCAAGCAAGCCCGTCTCCAACAACCTCTTCTGAGACTTCACTCGCTCCAGCCTCAACCATGATAATAGCTTTTTCAGTTGCTGCGACTACAAGGTCAAGATCGCTATTTTCAATTTCTTCACGAGTTGCAAAAGCTTTGAATTCACCATCTATTTGGGAAACACGGAGACCAGCTACTGGACCATCAAACGGTGCACCACTCAGTGAGAGCGCCGTGCTCATGGCGATCATAGCCACCATATCAGGACGGAAGGTTGGATCCATAGAAAGTACTGAAGCCACGCCCTGTACCTCTTGTCGATATCCCTTGGGAAACAGTGGTCGAATTGGACGATCAATCAAGCGACCAATCAAAATTGCTTCGTCTGAAGGGCGCCCTTCTCGCTTAATGAAGCGTGAGCCTGAGATCTTACCGGCAGCGTAAAACTTTTCTTCGTAATCTATTGAAAGCGGAAAATAATCCATACCGCTCTGAGCTTTTCGCCCTACCATAGCCGTACCGAGGACAACGGTATCCCCGTAAGTTACTAGCACAGAAGCTGAAGTTCTAAAACCAAGTCGGTTTACTTCAAATTTAAGTGTTTTTCCGCAAAGCTCAGTTTCTACTGAAATAATATCTTTGCCAAATGGGTTAATAGTTTGTGATGACATACGTAATGTCCTTTCGATTAAGCTCCGGTGTAGAATACAACGCTCCATATATCTGGAAAGCTGCGGCTCTACCCCCGAGCAATTTATAAAAAATGTACAAGCATGAGAACACCACCCGAATTCGCTCGTCTCATGACTTCTGCTTAAGAGCGCTCGTTTCTAGGCTTCCGCGCGGGAGGCCTAGTAACCAATTCTCTTATTTACGAAGGCCAAGTTTTTTAATGG
>CAYNKQ010000002.1:71211-113982 GCA_964397855.1 uncultured Candidatus Saccharibacteria bacterium
AAAAACTTCTTGCTTACCTCAAGGAACAAAATTACTCAGCGTACCAAGCAACCAGCTTGGTACGCTGAGTAATTTTGTTCCTTGAGGTAAGCAAGAAGTTTTTTTCGTTTGCCAACCATCTGAAGAAGACCACGACGTGAGTGGTTGTCTTTCTTGTGCACCTTAAGGTGTTCGGTAAGTTCTTTAATCCGTTCGGTCAGGATTGAAGCCTGTACCTCTGGTGAACCAACGTCATTCTTAGAACGCTGAGTGTTTTTGATTGCTGCCGTCTTCTTTTCAATAGTGATCATGTAGTGTGATTGTCCTTTGTCTCTACTGGTGTCATCCTGAATGCAGTTCAGGGTCCAATTCAATTAATTATTCAGTGTTTCGGAAAAAGTAGATAGCCTTATTCCTAATGGCGTTGACACCATTGTAACAGATTAGAGAACATTTGCAAGCTTAGCTACCTTAAAATCTCCTCTGTCATTCGCCGCAGCGGATAATACAAAAAGAGTACTAGTTGCCAGTCTGACCAGTTTCTTGGCCATCAACATCTACTTGCTGGCCCGAAGGCGTTACATTACGATCTCTAAATGTTGGATCATTATCTAGACTCTTATGGATACCCAGCACAGCAGCTGCAGTAAGTCCAAGACCTACGAGGCCAATAACTACCTTTTCTTTTTTAGTCAGACTGACATCTTCGTATGAGGCCCCAAGATCTTCAGGATCCTTCAGTGCCGCTAATACTGATAGCCTGTCGCGAAGAGATATTTTTTGCTCAATTGGTTCACTGTGTGCACTGTTTGGTGTTTGTCTTGTTGTATTCATAAGAGCATTATAGCAAGCATATGCATTTTTGTCAATAGTATGGTCGTGGTATGTGTTTCGCATCTGTTGTATAATAGTTTTAATATGGATCGCCCCCCTTCATTTGGCTTTAACTTTGAATCAATACCTGAAAGTGAGGAAGATTTAAGAGATACCACCGGCCAGGCACGTAAGATTGGTGCATTTGCACGAGTAACCCTTGGTAAACGTGGCCAAAAAGAGAAAGAGCAGGCGGAAGAAGATACCAAAAAGATCGAGAAGAAACAGGAAAAACCGTCAAAAGACAAGGAAAAAGATACTAGCAACAAGTCCGAAAAGAACGAAAACCCACGAATAGAGTCCCTCAAACGACGAGCTCTTAAAGAGCAACTTGAGACAAATATTCCAAAGCTTGAGGCAGAACTTGCAGCCACCAAACCCGAGACACCTGAACACGCAGCCGCGCTAGCTGCGCTTGTTGTTGAGACCAGACTCAAGTATAAAGTTGAAAACCCCGAAATTGAGACAGATCCGCTAATTGATGAAGAATTTGATCGCCGTATGGCAAATTTACCAGAATCTGAAACCGAGTTATTAGAAATAATCGGAGAAGAAGCACCAAAACCCCTAGAAGTACCTACCGACGAATTAAAATTACAAGAAGAGGCTCTCACCAGACCGGTTTCGCCGATCCCTACAGCGTTACACCCAAGTCCTGAAAGCCAACCAAGTGGCGGAGATCAGTTAGCGCCTGAAACACCAAAAACAAGTACCTCCCCTGTAATTTCCGACGAAAGCTCTGCGAATTATGGCGGCTACTCACCCACTTCTAGTGCAGAAGATTCGCCGATATCAGCTACCCCTCAGTCGCCTACCAATCCAAATAGCTATCCAGCAAAACCTGTCGAGCATCCCCCAGAACAAACCAAGGGGATGAGTTCGTTTGCCGTATCGGGTTTGTTTGAAAAACTAGTAAGTCGCGAGGAAATCTCCGTGCAAACACCTGAGTTGGCGGCCAGCCCTCAAACGCTACAAAGTTCTCCAAATCCAGAAGCAGTTAAACGCCACCTCATGAACCGCGAAGAAGAACTGAAACAAGCAGTGCAAACCGCTGTGGCCGAAGGCAATACCAAAACACGCGAGAACACAGTAAGCCCCGTTGCCCGGACTCCCGTAGCCGAAATACTGCGTCAAACAATTGTTGCCCCAAAGAACGAAATAACACCGGTCAGACAGTCGCCTGAAACTCCAGAGCAGCTAACCTCAAAAACACCTGAAGCACAGGCAGCCGGTGAAGCTCGACCTACTCGTAAGAATGAATCAATTGTTAAGAATATTGAGCAACTATCAACTCCGCAAATCTTGCGAGCGGCCGAGGCTATTGTTATCAGCGGCATCAGTGTTCGCAAACTATACGAGACCAATCAAATCGACAGGAAAGGCCTCATCCACATTGTAAAAGAAAAGCTACGCGGCAGAAGCGTTAAGCAAGCGCTCGAAAAAGTTATAATTGGACGAGAGCGACAGAAAGAACGTGCGATAGAAATGAGGCATGACGACCCTGGATTTGCTGGCGCAAGCGATCAGCCAAACCAACCAATAAGTGCCTCCGCGGCATCTGCTACACTTCAAGTACTCCCCAACAGTCCCGACCCAAGCTCCATGCAGCCCATTAACCCCGACCCCATCATTGTTGATACAGACACCCAATCCGTGACAGCAAGTCTTGCGACTTCGAGCGTCCCCAGGAAGAAGGGATATGCGGTGAATATCGCCATAGCTATAACTAGCCTCATGCTGCTACTGGCTTGGCTGTTTCTCTAACTCGGAGATTTCTAATTCGATTCTTAACTATGCCGCGCATCACTAAAGAATTTTCTCAAATCATTACTCCCGCGTCTCATCGCCCACCACGACAGATCCAATCAATCCTCGCGCCCCGCGAGTCAGCTTCCCACCCATTCACCAAAGACCCGAATACCGGAGTCTTAGGTGTTATGGGTGAAGTTTTATATTCCTTTTGTGCAAAAGGAATGAAAGGAAAGAGAGAATAAGAGACTTGTTTGAAGAGATAGGGATTGAGAGAAGCTTAGGACTAGATCCTTCCACTACGGTCAGGATGACACTGCTTTGCTAAAGCTATGGAGTGCGGGCAAGACACAAGACAGGGCAAGCTGTCTTGTGTTATTTGCTATCAACCAACTAAGGCTTAACTTCAATCACAGTTCCACCAAGGTTCTTTGTGAAAAAGCTATCGTGTGAGATGTATAAGATTGCGCCATGGTACTGCGAGAGTGCATCTTCAAGCTCTTCGATACTTGGAAGATCAAGGTGGTTAGTTGGTTCGTCGAGAATCAGGATTTGTGGGTCACCAGCTAGCATATTGATGAGTTGGAATCGAGCTTTTTGACCACCACTGAGTTTTTCTAGCGGCATTTGTGCATCGGTATGCGGGTTAAATAAGTAGTCGCTCAGGAGCTGTTTGATCTTCTCTGTGGTTATAGGGAGATCTTTTTCGAGGTGAATGTGTTCAACTGCATCGTTGAGCGTCATGCTTAAGTATTTCGCATCAATTTCTTGTTCATAGACACCAATATTCAAACGTGGCTCGTGTTCGATATGGCCACCAAACACTGTTGGTACCAATTTTTCGCTCCGTACGGTGCTCAGGAGGGTTTGCACTAAAGTAGTTTTACCCGCACCGTTTCTACCCTTTAATTCCACCTTACCGCCAATGCGCATCTCGAAACTAACTGGTGCAAATAGTGGACTTTCGCCGTAGCCGAGGCTCATGGCGTCCACCTTCACAAGTACACGTTCACTCTTCTCCACCTTCTGTTTTGTACGAACTCGAATATTTCGAGCTTTGTGTTCAGAATAGGCTTCAGCCATTTTGGTGCCAAGATCTTCGGCCGACTCTCTATCAATCCAGAAAGTTGGCTTTTCGGCAGTCGAAAGCTCAGAGAGCTCTTTTGAAGCACGCTGTTCAAGTGACTTAAAACGGTGAATTGTGCCTGGATCGCGCGAGCGTTCTTTCATTCGTTTAAATCGAACAACATCTGCCTTTAAATTAGTTATTCGACGCTGGACGTTTTCGAATTCGTTCACCTGGGAGCTGATATTTTGGGTGTTACTCTTGAGATAATCGGAATAGTTGCCTTTAAAACTGTAGGCTTTGCCATCACGAATCTCGATAATTCGATCCACCACACCAAGTACATCTCTATCATGCGTGATCACCATAACGGCTTCATCGGCAGATTTGAACCAGTTAATAAACGAAGCCTTGGCGATGTAATCCATATGGTTAGTTGGTTCGTCGATTAACGCAATATCTGCTCGAGCGCGTTGTACTTTTACAAGTTCTACCATCCGTTTTTGACCACCAGAAAGATCACCAATCTTTTTGGTATTGATATCGATATCAATTTGGTAGTCACTGAGCAGGCGCTCTACATCGCTTTCAATTTCGTAGTATCCAAGCGTACCGAAACGCTCTAACGTGTCGCTATAAACCTGCATTTTATGATCACTCTCACCCATGTGCTCAGGATATGTTTCGATTATGTGTTTTAGTTTTGCATACTCAGGAAGATCGCTCAGGATGTATTCCAGAACAGTTATTTCTTCAAAACCATGGTGCTCCTGACGACTCGAAATCATCACAATATTTTTACCAAGATTAATTTCACCATCAAAATCTTTATCAAGGCCACTCATCAGATTGAAAAGTGTTGATTTCCCGGTTCCGTTGCGACCAATTAAGCCAACTTTTTCGCCTTTTTGCACACGAATATCCAGCTCTTTATATAGCTGTTTATCGCCAAAACCTTTATTAGCAATTGAAATATGTGCAATCATTCAGGGTACTAGTGTAACAGATGGGTCACTCAACACTTATTGTTCTACTAATTTATGCAGCTAAGAGACCAAGTCGACTCGTTAGTGTAGCCGAAGCGCCTGACGGTATAGTTAACATCTGATTATTGGCGGGCTGACCTTCGAGCCTCTGTACACCCACTACGGGCTCAATGCATAGATACCCTTCAGATCCTGGCCGCTTCCACACCCAGAGTTCTGTGAAGTAGTGGCCAATTCCACCACCAGTAACTTGCGTTTGCAAAGTAACAGTTGGTAGTTCGGGCAAGTCAATAGCGAGCAGGTTAAGTGTCCCCACTTGTTTTACAAGCGGCTCGCCTTCTTCCAACTTTTCAAATGCTTGATCGTCATCAAAGAACCAGTCAAGACTTTTACCGTTTAGTGCAACATCACGTACATCACCCTGCTGGCTGAAGTAGAAGTGTTCACCGATACTAGTGGCGACTATGTTCTCAAACGGAGCACGCACGATTGATTCTAGCTGTACGTGAGAAGCACCAAGTTCTATATATCGAAGTAGCGTCTCGCCATTGTCACTGCGCTTTGCCTGAAATGCTGTTCTCCGAGATCCGTCCATGGAATCATCGAGTTGAAACTGATGCCAGTCAAGCCAACGACCTGCACCGTGTTGACCACCAAGACCTTCAGAAGGGCCCGCTGGCGACATAAGATGCGAGGCAGCCCGCTTGGGCAAGTTGGCATTTCGATCACAGTAAAAAATTGCGCTAGCCGCCGGAGTTCTGGGACGCCGTTTTGTTGGTGGCACGAGCCTAAGGTCTTCCATGTAGCCACCAGCCAATCTAATAGTTATCTCCGAACCACTTGGGTGTTGGAGCTTTGCAGCATCAGCTGACACAACTTCATTATTCATGCGGGCGTGAACAAGCGCTTCGGTATTAATCATTATACTTATATTATAACACCTATAGCGCTATCTTGTCAATCTCTTGTGCTGTATCAATGCTATAACCGCTAATTCTGGTGCGTCGAAGTTGCGAACAGTACGCGCCAGTACCTAAAGCTTTACCAATATCCTCTACCAAAGTGCGAATATAGGTACCGCTGCTGACATCGCAGGTAGCCTTGATGTATGGGTACTCATATTCAACAAGTTCAATTTTGTAGACTGTGACTTCACGAGCAGGAATCGTGACCTCTTTGCCTTCACGCGCCAACTTATATGCACGTTTGCCATCAATTTTAATTGCCGAAAAGGCCGGTGGTGTCTGTGAAATTACCCCTTCAAACTGCTTTAGGGCAGTTTTAACGTCTTTCTCAGCTGGAATGGCTAAAGCACTCAAGTCGGTTGTATCGGGTTCACTAGATCCTTCGACCGTGCTCAGGATGACACCATCCGTACCGCCTTCTAAACTATTTGCGACATATGGGGTGATCTCCCCTTCCGGGTCTCCAGTAGTAGATATCTCGCCTAATTTTGCAGTAAACTCATACGTTTTATCGAGCTTTAGAAAATCACCAGCCTGCTTACACGCTTCACCTATCAGGACAATCACCAGGCCAGTCGCGAACGGGTCAAGCGTGCCAGCATGACCAACTCGAAGTTGCTTCTTAGTTGGCTTCTCTCCCCTAGCAGTATATTGCCCACGAATTTTCCCACGAATCTTTGCAACCACGTCAAAGCTGGTCCAACCAACAGGTTTATCTATTAATAGAATATCTTTCATTGGTGCCTATTATACAGTAGTAGTGGCACCTGGTGACAAAGCTGCAACAGTTTGCGTATACTACTAGTTATATGAAGAAAGTACTATTTGGCATATTTGCACATCCAGATGATGAAGCCTTTGGACCATCAGCAACTCTCTACAAAGAGGTACAAGCCGGAACAGATGTTCACCTTGTACTTGTGACCGATGGCGAGAATGGCACAAACTGTGACAACCGTGACAATCTTGCCCAAACACGCATCAAAGAGTGGCGAAAAAGTGGTGAACTAATCGGTGTCACCACTGGCCTGCCTCTACACTATCCAGATGGTGAGCTGAGTAATAGTCTGTACGTTGAAATTGCCGAGAAAATCCTTGTACACATTCAGAATACTTTGGACTCCTATGATGAGTCAGTTCTTCTTGAACTGATGACTTTTGAATCTAGTGGAGTCTCTGGACATCTTGACCACATTGCCGTAAGTCAGATAACAACTTTTGTGTACTTAAAGCTGAAGGAAGCGAAACTCTCAGGCGTAGTGATTGGCGAACTTAAGTACTTCTGCCTACCGGACTCTGTTGTAGGCCAACCAAATATCAATTGGATCTACATGCCCCGCGGCAGATCGACACAAGAAGTTGACGAACGGATCGACTATTCAGATATTTTGGATATAAAACTTGAGATCATGAAAGCCCACTATTCCCAGCGACAAGATATGGAACAAGTACTCTCAACTCAAGATACCAATAACCCGGACTGTTTTTGCGACCACTTCTGCTACTTTAAAGATTAACCAGCCAACAGAACAAGCCTGTCTTAGAAACTGTGTTCATCATTTGCGTCCATTCTGATTTTGCAACAAATCCAATAATTAACCCGCGAGCCAACCCCCGCCCATTCGCGCAAGACCTGGGAAACTGATGACTACTGATCAGATCCTAAACCCGCCCGTCTGGCCGACAGGTTGGGCAAGCCTAGTTTAGGACAATCGGAGTCTCATTAATAGTTCCACTCAGCCTACTAGAGTGGTGGCAGCGGTGGAAGACCTGCTGGATTTGTGCTGTTCACCGGCGGAAGACCGTTTAGTTCACGATTTTTATCAACAGCTGCATCATATTGCTGACCTATTTCATCCATCTTGGCTTGCCTAGTGGCTTCGGCTTCGGCTTGCTTAGAAGTAAGTTCTTGGCCTGCCTGGGTCCATTGATTTTGGCTCGCAGAAACATTACCCATAAATTCAGGGTTAATCTGTGGTTGTGCCAACCCAGCCGCATCCGTTGGCATTGGTGGCAAAGGCGGGAATGTGCCACCTGGCGCCGTTGGCATTGGTGGCAGTGGCGGGAGACCACTTGGGTCAACTACCGGAGGAAGAGTTGGTCCTGATGGTGTACTTGGCGAAGACTGGTCGGGAACACTGAATGCAGCATTCGGTGCGTTTGGAGTGTCCTGACTTTGCATAAACATATCGACTGGAGAAGGATCCTCGGCAGGAGGTGCAACTGGTGCACTTTGCATCTGTGAAACGGTTGAATCTGGAAGGTCTGACCCATTGACTTGGGGTAATGGAGTTGATCCAATTGATTCTAGCGGGTGCCCACCTGGATCAAATTGACTTTCAGCAGCCATTTCGACCGCCCGCCTAGCTTCGTCTATTGAAGCTGTGACTGGCTCCGATCCACCATGTTGCAAGGCAACATTATTAACGCTAGCTTCACGTTCTGCTTGGGCAGCAGCGTCTTCTTCAGCGCTTGCAGTAGTTGCACTGAGCGTACCGCCAAACGTTGGCGGCTCCATCTGTGCAACAGGCGTAAGAGGTGTAATTTCAGGCATACCTGGCTGTACATCAGACAGCGAAGGGAGCGGCTCAACCACTTTTTCGTGGTGAACTTCTGGGGTCGTTATTTCCTCTACAGGTGCAGGAGCTGTAGGTTCAGTTGGGAGTGAAGGAAGAGGTGGAAGTGGGGCCACAGCGGCCGCCTCGGGGGCCTCAAGTGGCTGAGCAGCCTCGTCTAGAGCAGTTTTAAGCTGTTCTTCGGGCTTAGGTGGGGTTGGATCTGCTGGCGCGACAACTGGCTGTGCAACACTATCGGCTTGCTTTGGCTGATTGTTTTGACCTGAGTTTTGATTGTTCTTGGGTTTTTTGGACTGATTCTTAGCATTATTTGAGCCTTTGGACTGGTTCTTTTGGTTCTGATTCTGGCCAGCAGTATCACTACCTTCGGAGTCATGTTTTAATACCATTTCGCCGTCATCATCATGAGTCTGCGGTTTTTCTTCTTTTGTTCGCACTGATTCACTAATCATTCCTTCATGACGAAGGTTAGTCGCAATAAGCTGCTGATTTGCACCAGTCGCCATTAGCTGTGCGGCAATCGTCATCACTTTTGGCGATGTTTTCTCGTTAGAAAATCGGTTTGTCTCAGCAACAACACCTGTTAAGAAGGCTGTGCTAATCTGTTCGTCAAGCAGATCAGTGCCCAAATCCGCACTCAAACTAACCAACATCTCAGAAACTGAGCTAGCCGAAGTATCGTTCCAGTCAACGGCACCCAGGTTACTTTTAGCCTGACCAGCATTAACTGTTATTACAGCCGCATCATGTAGAATTCTGCCGTGTGCAGTAATCGCCTGGTCGAGCTCTTCGCGCTTTTCAACTCCAAGAGCAATCACTATATCGACGTTAAAATCACCTTGACTAAATTCGAGATCTTTTTCGGTAATAACTGTCTTGTACGGCGTGATGAACACTTTCACTACATCGTCTTCAACTTTATACCGAAGCTTGTCGGCCTTTTCTTTATCAAGAGCAATTATGAAATCACGCAGGCTATCTACTGTGTCCTCGAAGGTAGTTTCTGGCTTGAGGAACTCAATCGCAGACGGGATTTTGCCACTGAAAACTGCCGTCGCATGCTTGTCTAGTTTTCCAAGTAAAAATGTGAGGCCAAGAGCAGCACTTAGTTCATCAACCGTTGGATTCACTCCAACCGTGACTAGCACGTTCTTTCCGCCACGAATAGTTTCAAGTATTTGCTGTTGCACAGTATCCGGAGCCACTGACTGCTCCTGTGGAACCTGGGGTTGATTTTGTGTTTGTTGGTCCATATTTTACCGTTTTTGTTTTAATTTAGACTTATACATAAACGGTATCTGATTTATGCCTTGATGTCAAGGAAAATAGACAACAGATAGTAGATAATAGCAAATAGATAAACCAGCCCGACGTTTCTGCTATCTAAAACCTTTACATCCACCCCTGTTTACGGTATACTCGGCAATTGACTAGAACAATAGTAATAACAATCACCCTTCAATAATGTTCAGGGTAAAGGAGAAAATCTAGAATGCCAATTATCAAGTCAGCTATCAAGCGTATGCGCCAAACTGCAAAACGCAAAGCTCTTAACCAAACAACTAAGCGGAATCTTCGTACTGAGCTTAAGGCTTTCACTGCTGCTGTTGAAGCAAAAGACGGTAAAAAAGCTGCTGAACTTCTAAAGAACGTTCAAAGTGACCTAGATATTGCTGTAAAAAAGAACATTCTTAAAAAGAACACTGCCGCTCGCAAGCTCAGCCGTCTTTCTAAGCAAGTTAAAGAACTTGGTGCAAAGCCAGCTGCTGCAGCTCCAAAGAAAGCTGCTCCAAAAACTGCAGCAAAAGCCGCACCTAAAGTTGCCGCCAAGAAGCCTGCAGCTAAAAAAACAGCTGCTAAGCCAGCTGCCAAAAAAGCTCCTGCAAAAAAACCAGCAGCTAAAAAGTAGCTTCTCTCTAATTACTAAAAAGGCAATCACCTCGATTGCCTTTTTGTTTTGCACTTGCGCAACACTCTAAAACTCTATGACTTCTAGACCCTTAGTGCTAATGGAGCCCTTGTACAGTACATGTGGTACGCGAGCAAACGTATTCGGCTGCTCGCCTTTGTCCTTAGCCTCCTGAAAAAGAACGCGCGTCACATCGCCAATATGACAGTATTTATCAAAATTATCTTTGTTGAACTGCACAAAATCACGCTCAAAGACACCATCATACTCGGACATAATCATGATGGTCAGTTTTGAGGTATCCAGTTTCTCAGCATCAATCCTGTAGAATCGCCACCCCCAGCTCGTGTCATGTCCATACTTTTCGAGCTCACTTTTAACCAAACCTGGATTTACAGGCATTAAGTTAATACAGTCGTTCCAGTAACCAAATCCTGGTATTTCTACATCTTTTTCTTGTATGTCGTCGTACTTTGCAGACTGCATAGAATAGATGTCCGGAAACTTTTCTTTAAGCTGGTTTAATGGGTAAATCACTTCCCCATTTTGGCTCTGTGGTACATGGTGATAAAGATACATGAGTTGATTATAGCAATGTTAAAAATTACGACATCAAAAATACTATTTGATACCCAAGTCTTTTAGGAAATCTGTTACGCGTTTTTTGTAATAATCAGCTCGGTCAGGTGATCTATCAATTGCCCAACGTAGCTTATCTACCGATTCAAGTAATTGTATCTTTTTCACATCAGCCCTTATTGCACTAAAGCCCTCCAAGCTGAGACCATAGCCAGTCAATAGAGCCTCAAACTCAGTGCTATGCTCCCCTAAACTTTCGTCGATAGCTACACTTGGGTCGTAATGAGGTACTACATGTACCTCCGCAACCAGACTCAAACCCCAACACTCTATAAGGATACGATCGTTTGTTCAACCACTCTCCATGGTTCGGTGGACGTGGACTTAAGTTGAACGTCGCAGTCGGCTACGACTTCGAGAATTTTATTGAGCTTGGATCTGTTCATGTTGTTTGCGAGGCTTCTGGTTTTTCGAACAACGAATGGATTAATTTTGGCACTTTTTGCTACTTCGGAATCTGAAAGGTTTTTAGCACTGTGAACTATTGCTAGAATATGAGTCTGCCAGACTAGCATGCTGGCAACCTGAAATGGGTCTTCATGAGCTCGCTCGAGTCCGTTTAGGACTTCCAGCGCCTTGGCTGTTCTGCCACCAAGTGCTAGCTCGAGCAGTTGAAAAACTGTATCTTGGGGATTCGGCTCGACTAATTCTGCTATGGTGGCCTCAGTGATTTCCGGGTTGTAGGCAATGAGCTTGCTTATTTCTTGAGAGAGTCTTGCCTGGTCTAGCCCGGTGTATTGAATAAGTGTCCGAGCTGTACGGGAGTCAATTTTTCCATCCTGACACCTCACCTCTTCTTGAATCCACGCGCTCAACTGGGGCTCTTCTAGTTCACCAAGTTCGATCAGTTGTGCATCTTTCTTTAGAGCTTTGTAAAGTGCAGTTCTTTTGTCGATAGATGACTCAACAAGTACAACTTCTACCTCACTAGAAATGTTCTTCATAAACGCCAGAAACTGCTCAGAGAGCACTTTATTCGCACCTAGGTTCTTTATGACAATAAAGCGATTCGGTGCAAAGAGCGTTGCACCACCCAGAATGCTCTGAAGTGTTCCTGATTGAATTTGCTCAGCTTGGTAGGCCTCAACACCGTCCTTGCCGTATTTTTCTATAAACACGGCCTTAAGATCACTCAACTTCTGATTGAGTGCGTACGAGTTGAGTCCAGTGAGTACAGTGAGCATTGTTGGGGTCTATTATAACAGTAGAATATGGACTAGATACTAGACAACTCTTTTCCATCCACCAGTTTTATGATCCTTAGCCCAGCTACCGATTTTTGCTCGGGTATGACTACTGTCATCAGTACGAAGCCACCGATATTCAATAGGACTAAAACGGGGCTTATGGGTTGATTCGGGCGTAACCAAATCTCCACCTAGTCGTAAGCCTGGTTCCACCAAACGTCGTTCAAACACCGCTTTTAGTGCTGCAGACCCGACATGCCGAGGTACTGGCTAGATTCCCGCCTGCGCGGGAATGACGAAGTACGGACAGTCCACACTCATGGCTCTGCATCTACAGCCTTTGTGGCGTCAAGTTTAAATTCAATAAGTGAGCTGGTACACTAGCAAAATGAGCAAAGAACAAATAGCCACAGCTTCACAGGCATACTTCAGATATAAGAACTTGGTGGTAGGCATGATAGTCGGAACTATAATCACAATAGTTCTCCCAATTCTTGCAAAGAAATACCTTGTCCCTACAGAAGGTTCAATAACTCCAGTAATTCTTATACTGGTCGGATTTGGCGTGCTTTGGTTAACTACCACCATTATAACTTTTATACGTTCGGGCAGGCAACGAAACCTCAGCCACACACAGAGCGGCAAGCCAGCGTTTACTAGTAGTGCAGGCACCTCGACACAGTACAAAGAGACTCGAGCATCAACAAATGTAATTATTGCCGAAAACGAGGTTATACAGGTCTACTATGCACCCGTAATGAGAACCCTGACAGCAGATACTACGTTACTGGGTCAACAGACGCTGACTGGTGAAGAGAATTGCCTCATACTGACCGACAGACAACTTATTGGCATTCTCGTTGCACCCGCAGACATGGAAAGGTACAACACTCAAAACAGAGCATCTGAGGTACTGGGCCTACTGCCTTCAGATCCAAGCGCCCAGAACATGGGTAACGCCTACCTTAACAATCGGGGTATGTTTGAGACGATTAAACAAATGATACAAAATGATTCTTTACAAGAGATTGTTACTAATCACTACGCTATATCAATACCACGGTCAGAAATAATACGCGTACAAATAAAAATATTTGGTGGACTAACAATCAAAACGCAGACCCTTGGGACCTTTCATTGGTCTACAGTCAAAACGGCCGACATGAAAAACCTGCTTGAGAGCTTTGGAGCCGCTGGCCTACCTTTGTGACATACTCAATTACAGCCAGACCCACGACTAGCTAAACTTTAAGCGTTAAAACTATCTGGCATTTTGGACAGATGTGTGTACCGCGACCAGCAACTTTTATTTTTTCAACTAATGCATCTGGATGGCGGTTACATGGTTGGCCTTCTTTTCTAAACACATTGGCGAAGGTTAAGTAGCTGCCCCGTCCTCCTTCGGCATTAACATAGTTTTTGTCAGTTGAACCACCCTTTTCTATAGAAAGGTTCATTACTGTGCGAATCTCGGTGAACAAGTTTTTTAACTTATTTTCGGGTACGTCTTTTACCCTTGTTGCAGGATGGATTTTTGCACCCCACAGGCTTTCATCAGCGTAGATATTGCCCACTCCAGCAAGCACTGTTTGGTCGAGTATAGCGGCTTTGATGGTAGTGCTTTTTCGACGCTGCAACCGCTGAATAAATTCTTTGGCCGTAAATGCATCTTCGAGTGGTTCGGGGCCCACCTTCTTCATGAAATCAATATTTGGGACTTCGATAGTTGGCAGTAATCTCATCCAGCCAAACTTACGTTGGTCGTTAAAGAAGAGTTGAGCATCTTTATCAAGTTCCAAAGTGACTCGAGTTGATCGGTCTGGCAGTCTGCCAATGAGTGAGTCGTTTGGGTGTCCGGCGCCAAATGTTAGTTTACCTCTGTATACAATCTGGCCTGTCATTTTTAGATGAACCACGAGTGTATATTTTGTATTCAGATCAATCATCAGTACTTTAGCCCTGCGACGAACGTTGATAATTTTTGCACCAACTAAAAACTGCTCAACATCGTGAGGAGCGTTAGGAAAGCTCTTTGGATTGTCGTGAGTAGCTCTTTTAATCGTGTGGCCTGGTAGTAGTGTCAATAAACCACGTCTAACAGTCTCTACTTCTGGGAGTTCTGGCATAGGTCCATTCTATCAGAATGCGTAGTGAGTTATTCACCCGCACTAGTTTGAGGGGTAGTGGGTGTCGCATTGCCTGGGGTCTCATTAGCGAGTGACACACCCGTAAATCCAACCCCACGTACCAGCCTTTTGGGGTCATTGTCGTCAGCTTCATGAAACTTCGCTCCCATTTCAACCTGTAGCACCGCCTGCGTTTCTGACTCCAACGCAGACCCGAATACATCAACCGGGACTCCATCGCTGCGTGGCATGTCTTTCACAGTTAAACCCACCTCTAGCAAGGCTTTTTCTCGCCCGATTTGATCAAAGAATACAGATGTCATATACGCGCCTTTTTGTTTTAATTTACATTAACCTTACTTCCAGTGAAACGCGAATAAGCACAAGCGTCAACAGTTTGTTGTAAAAAACAAACGGTTTAGCCCCTTACTTACAGCAACTATATCTAGATTCTAAACAATGACGCCAAGTTCAGTAAGCTTGGTTTTCGTAGTCGAAACACTCGTATACTGCAACGCCTGCATGCCAACGGCCTTCGCACCAGCAACGTTAGATTCTCTATCGTCTATAAACACAGTCTGCGCGGGGCTTAAGTTGAGTGAACTAAGACATGCTTCGTAGATAGCCGGGTCTGGCTTTATCACTCCAACTTGATAGGAAAGTGTGACAACATCAAATAATTCTACATATTCTCGTGGCAGAAAGTCCGTTAATGGACTTCCGACGTTAGAAATCATTCCAAGGTCATAGCCAGCAGACTTAAGTTTTTTAGCATACTCAAAAAGCGGAATATTGGGGTGGTGGGTTGTCGTGATTATACTATGCGCTTCGTCTCTGCTGGCTTTAGTCAATCGGCACAATGTATCAAGTAATTCTTCATACGGAATGTTACCTCTGTCGGCCATACGATTAGCGTACTGCAGCTCTTCAAAATTATCGTCATTTGAATACTTGCCCATAAAGGCCAGCCAGCCGTCTTCAGTAAAGACCCCAAAACAATCGAATATTACAGCTTTTATCATAACCACAGTGTACCAGAAGGCCTAAAAAGACGCTCGAGATGCAATTGCAAATATAAAAGAGTAGCCGTATCACTATATTGACATATTAAACAACTTATGCTAATATTAAACAGTTACCCTAAACATAAAAAAGAAAGGTACACAAAAATGAACGTTAGACCAGAGTTTCTCGAAACTGTAAGTCGGACCCTAAAAGTTACTCAGGTACTCGCACTCACATTTGCGCTAGCACAGTTTACTATTGTTCTTGCAATTATGTAGTCACCTACTGGGTACTACCGAACTTACCGCTACCACGTTCTGTGGGATCTAGCTCATCTGTTAATTGCAATTCGACGCGTTCGTACCTTGCAATTACCATTTGGGCTATTCTCATGCCTGGCTCAATTACAAACGGCTGTTTGCCCCAGTTGATCAAAATTACCCCGATTTCGCCACGATAGTCTGAATCAATAGTTCCAATACCGTTTACCAAGCCAATGCCGTGCTTTGCTGCATGTCCACTACGAGCCCTAACCTGAGCCTCATAACCTTCAGGCAATTCGATCGCGATGCCGCTTGGAATAATGCACTGTTCACCCGGTTCGAGTGTTACAGCCTCTTCTATTGAGGCCACAAGGTCCATCGCCGCAGCTCCCGGTGTTTGGTACTGAGGCACGTCTGACTCACTGCGAAGCGCTCGAATATTTACTTTCATACTAAGAGTGTACTACATTCTGGCCCTCAACTAGGCGTTTGCTCTCTGGTTGTGTTCTGAACTCAGGATAATAGTAAAAACATTTGAAAATACAACAAAAGCTGGCCTGCAAATTGGAGCTTCCAGGTGTTCTTTTGCGGTGGGTATCTTACGAAGAGAAAAAACAGAAAGATAATAGCTGATACCGCCAGGTTTATGGCCAGAACCACACTACTTGGAGCAAAAAATAGGGTACAAAGCAGCACTAGCAGTGCTAAAGAAAGCGCCATGATGGTCGCAAAAATTGTATGCAATTTATCGGTTTTCCCTCTAGCTGGCAGCAATGCCTGCACCCACTCAGTTATCACGGCCACAGCCGCAACAGCTGTAACGATGTATGATTTCGGCCTCCCAGAAAAGACATCCAGTACAAACAACCATAGCAGGACTCCAGCGAGCAGATGGCCCAGAACATACACACGAAATGTGATTTTATTTTTAACAGTATGATAACTAACAGACGCAGGATTGTCCCCCCCCAATGCTCAAACACTAGCCATCCGTGCAGTGCGTTGGTAAGCACAAACGAGACAACCAGATACTTCATCTACTACAGATCGCCCCACGTTTTACCAGACTTAACGTCGACCTTCAACTTTACTGGTAACTCAGTGTAAATATTCTCCATTACCTCGACAAGGATCTCTTTAACTTCTTCAGCTTGATCCTCGCCACACTCAACCATGATCGAATCATGAATTTGAAGCAGCTGTTTTGCACCGTTTGGGAGCTTGGCATCAACCGCAATCATCGCCATCTTCATAAGATCAGCTTCAGTACCCTGTATTGGCATATTCATTGCTGCCCGCTCTGCAGCGGCTCGAACAAGAAAATTACTCGACTTAATATCTGGCATTGGCCGACGACGTCCAAAAATAGTTTCAACAAAACCTTGTTCACGAGCTTGTTCAATAAGCCCCTGAGTGTAATCGAAAAGTGGCTTTCGTAGCGCTTTGTACTTTAGTAAAAATTCTTTGGCTTCAATCAAATTCATTCCAGTGGCAACACTAAGCCCATGAGTGCTCATGCCATACAAAATACCGAAGTTAATGATTTTTGCGTGACGCCTTTGGTCTGGGGTAACTTCGTGAGCTTTAATGTCATACACCTGCGCGGCTGTTTCGGTGTGAATATCAGCGTCTTGATTAAAAAGTTCAACAAGCTCAGTGTCACCAGCCATTGCTGCGGCAAGACGAAGCTCAAACTGACTATAATCTGCGCTTACAAATACTTTACCCTCACCCGCTACAAATGCCCTACGAATTTTTTTACCAATCTCGGTACGCACCGGAATATTCTGAAGATTAGGATCCGCACTAGAAAGCCGCCCAGTTTGTGCAATTGTCAAACGAAAATCGGTATGAAGACGAGACTGTTCATCAACTAGCTTTGGGAGTGCGTCAACGTAAGTTGACTTCAGCTTGGTATATTCACGATACTGAGTAATCAAATTAATTATTGGGTGTGACCATCGTAGTTTATCAAGCTCGCCAGCAGCAGTGGAGTAAGCAGTTTTACCCTTTTTAACCCCCTGTGTCGAAAGCCCCAGATCTTCAAACAACACTTTAGAAAGCTGCGATGGCGAACTAATATTAAACTCTTGATCTGCATGACCATAAATTTGTTGTTCAACGTCTGAGATTATTCCTTCAAACTCAACGGACATGTCATGAAGGTAATCAGTATTGAGCTTAATGCCTTCAAATTCCATGCGAGCCAGTACTTCAACAATTGGCCATTCAATACTATGGGCGACTTCTTCAAGGCGAGGGTACAACCTTAATTCTTCTCTTTGCTGCTCTGCGAGGCCCCAAATACCAGACACAATCTGTGGAGCAAAATCGGGAAACTCTTCGGAAGAAGCTCCGTCTATTCCAGCACCATATTCAAACCGTTTATCGATTAGCTCGCCAAGTTCTTGGCTCCTGAGAAGCGGGTTTAGCAAAAAAGCCCCCAGGTGAACATCGTGAGCTATTTTTGGCAGTGGCAGAACCGAGTCACCCCGCCGCTCAAGCAAGCCAGACTGCTTGGGCACTAGATTTTGATAAAGCCCTAATGTAACCTTCATAAATTGTTTGACATCGTGGCTGACCAGCTTAACCTCCTTAAGAGTCGCCTCAAGCCACGCAGCCAAATCGGTTTCGCCCAAGGCCTCGCCGAGGCTAATTGTGTAGCTTATCTTAGGACTAGGCGAAACGATTAAATGCTGTAGGCCCCTGCCGTGAGCACCCGAACAACGCGCGTAGACGAGTAACTCTTGGGTGGTGATTGCTGGTAGATCTTTGGCATCTGTAACAAGTGTATTCACGACCTCAGAGTGCGGCTGAGATTCGGAGACAAACGATTCAGCCGAACTGCCATCGCCACGATCTTTTAGATAATCAGGTAGCTGGCGGATGAGTGTCTTGAACTCAAGTTTTTCGAGTAGGTTTTTAAGCTCGCTGACATTGATCTTGCTGCCATCAAGTTCTTGCTCGTTAAACTCAATTGGCGCATCGTTCCACATTCGAGCCAACTCTCGGGACATAAACGCCTGCTCTTTGTCCGCTACGAGGTTTTTATGAAGCGACCCATCAATAAGATCAATATTCTCATATATGCCTTCCAGCGTGTCGTACTTGGCCAGTAGCTTCTTGGCAGCAACTGGACCAACCTTAGTAACGCCAGGGATGTTGTCCGATGAATCCCCTATCAAAGATTTATAATCAAGAAATTGATACAACTTTACACCGTACTTTTCTTCAAACAGTTCTTCGTTGTAGGGAATCATGGAGTTAAGTGGCTCACGTGCTTTTGTAATAAACACCTTAGTCATGGGACTAATAGCCTGTAAAATATCATAGTCTCCAGAAATGAGCTCGCTTTCAACGCCTCGTTCTTCGGCTTGGCATGCCAGTGTCATCATAATGTCGTCCGCCTCGTAGTCATCAAGCTCGTACAGTGGCCAACCCAGGGCGTTTAAAAGTTCGTGAAGTACTGGGATCTGCGCCTTAAAGTCAGGTGGTGCTGGCTTACGACCAGCTTTATATTCTGGATAAATCTCGAGGCGTTTTCGAATATTGGTGCCTGATTTGTCCCAAGCAACCGCCACGTAATCTGGTTTCAGCTGCTTCATTAACTGAATAGCAAGTGTTGCAAATCCATATACACCCCCAGTAGGTGTTCCATCGGCCGTTGAGAGCCCTGACATCGCATAATATCCACGATAAAAAACCGACTTACCATCAATGATCGCTAGTTTTTTTCGCTCGCTCATGTTCCTAGTATACGCTAGTTTGCCCCTGTTGACTCGTCATCAGCCTGTTTCACCGGAAAGGCTATCTCAAGATGCCGCGACGCCGGTGCTGCAGCAGCGAGTAGCACCATTCTGTTAAGGATATTAAATCTATCGTTTTTAGCCCCACCAACTTTCGGCAATCCCTGAGACAACTCAACACCTGGCGCATTAGGCTGGTTCAGTGCGATAGTACGATGAACTTCAACCATCGCTTCAGCATGTCGCCAAGATTTTCGACCAATCTGCTGAGCTTTCGTTCGTTTTTGATCGTCCGTTAACGTATCGATGTCAGCCAAAAGCGCACCTTCGGAGGCAAAGAACGTTTGATGTACGGTACTAAAAATTGCTATTCGTGCATCATGCGCAGCCGCCAAAACCGCTTCAGACCCATTGAGCGAATCACCCGTTATCGGATCGAGATTAATCGAAACCGATCGATTTGCCCCCACCGCAAAACAGGCATAGTCAGCCAGCGCCGCGAACTTAGCATCAAAGAATGGACGCTTCTGTGTTTCACCAGACATAACAAGAAGCTCGCTCCGTAGCAATTTTGCCACACCAGTCACAGCAGGTGACCCCGTGATAATACTCGCCACCTGTTCAGTGGTCTCTTTAATCAACTTTGGATCACCCTCATGTGCCTCAACAAACTGGTCGTGAAAACTCTTGAGGGTATCACCCAGTACTGACCACGTAAGCTGATCTCTATGTAATGAAGCATTCGACATATGACTACATAGTACGGCAACGATTCCTCATTGCAAGCAAAAGCGTTTACAGACAAACATAAGCGGTTCATAATAAAACCATATGAAAAATGACTCCAAAATTACAGATCCGTCGTACAAACTGAGCCCCAAGCGGGCACTTGAAAACTTTCAGACTACTAGGGATGGCCTCACTACTAAAGAAGCTCTCAGTCGCAGCGAAACCTATGGTGAAAATAGCTTACAGGCCTTAAAGAGCGACCCCACCTGGAAGAAATACCTGCACCAATATAAAGATTTGATGATCCTCCTCCTACTTGTGAGTGGCGGACTCTCGTTTTACCTGGGCGATGCACGGACTGCAATTGTACTTGTTGTGTTAGTGTTCTTTAATACCAGCATTGGCTTTTTACAAGAATTTAAAGCAGAAAAAATCATGGAGGCCCTCGAAAAGCTAGTTAAACCAGAGGCTCAGGTATATCGTGATGGTACACTAACTCAGATCGACTCCTCGCTACTTGTACCAGGTGATATCGCCCACATTGCTGAAGGTGATTCGGTACCAGCCGACATTCGTATTATTGAAGAATCAGAACTTTCAACCAACGATTTTGCACTCACCGGAGAAAGTAACCCTACCCGAAAATTCACGCACGCCATTGCAAGCGATGTTGCCGTAAATTCACAGCACAATCTGGCATTCATGGGCACCACTGTTGCTACAGGAGAAGCCATTGGCATAGTGATTGCAACAGGAATGAACACAGAGCTTGGAAGAATTGCCTCCTTAAGCGAAAGCGCACCCCGAGAACTCAGCCCACTTCAAAAAGAGATGAACAGTATTGCAGGCCGTGTCACGATTGGCGTAGTATTTTTATGTTCAGTCCTGATGCTCATTTCCATCAAGGCAGATCTTGGCATAAAGGATGCGTTCTTATTTGCAATCGGCTTTGCTAGCTCACTCATACCCCAGGGCTTGCCAGCAGAAATTAATACAGCACTTGCACAGGCCGCTAACAAACTTGCGAAAGCTAAAGCACTTGTAAAAAAGCTCTCCTCCGTAGAAACCCTTGGAGCTACTCATATAATCTGTACGGATAAAACGGGTACTCTCACTAAAAACCAGATGACCGTTGAGCAAGTTATCATTGGACACGAAACTTTTTTGGTAAGTGGCACAGGCTACGAGTCAAATGGGACTATCAACACTACACCCGGACACCCTCTCAGCGAAAAACAACTCGCTCGTAACGAACAATTCTTCATGTGCGGAGCGCTTGCTAGCAATGCTCGGGTACTTGCCCCTGACGCCGATCATGCGAGCTGGTATTGTCTTGGCGACCCAACAGAAGGTGCACTGATAACCCTATCGCGTAAAGCTGGTATAGATGTAGACAAGCTTGAAAAAGAGCATCCCGAACTCAAAGAATTCACATTTGATTCGGCCCGGAAGCGCATGACGTCAATTCGTAAGTTTGATGACAAAAAGGTAGCTTTTGTAAAGGGTGCTCCCGAGGGTGTACTAGAGAAGTGCACCAAAATACTTGAAGATGGAATAGTTCGCAAACTTACCGAAACCGACAGAAAGTGGCTACTCAAGCAACACGAAACACTAGCCAGTCGTGCCATGCGCAACCTTGTGTACGCCGTAAAAGAATTGCCCTCTGATATTAATGTCAAAAAAGTTTCTATGGAAGAGGTTGAATCAGAACTCACACTGCTTGGTATGATCAGCATAATCGATCCCCTCCGCGAAGAAGTACCCGCAGCAATGGCGGCTGCACATAAAGCTCATATTCGAGTCAACGTCATCACCGGAGATTTCTCTTTAACCGCAGAAGCAATTGCCAAAAAAGCTGGACTCGCCGGCAAAGATGAACACCTGGTGGTAATAGCCGGAGATGAACTCAAGAATATGAGCGATCAAGAAGTTCTCCGTCATGTTAGACTCGGTGGAACCATATTTAGCCGCGTCAGCCCAGAAGACAAACTGCGTATTGTAGAAATCGTTAAACAAGCTGGTGAGATAATTGCAGTTACCGGTGATGGTATCAACGATGCCCCAGCACTCAAACGCGCGGATATTGGCGTTGCAATGGGAATAACGGGCACCGACGTTGCCAAACAATCTTCTGAAATCATTCTACTCGATGACAGCTTTGGTACGCTTGTTAGCTCAGTGCAGGCTGGTCGAACAATCTTTGCCAACATCAAGAAGGGTACGCTTAGCTGCTTCACCAGTAACAGCGCTGAACTCTTCACTAACTTGGCGAGCCTTGGTGCCCTTTCACTACTTGGTATTCCGCTGGCGCTTAGTATTATGCAGATTTTAGCTATCGACCTTGTTGCAGAACTCTTCCCTATCGCCGCCCTCGGATGGGACCCAGCAGAAGGTGAACTCATGGACGAAAAACCACGTGATCCCAAAAGTCACATACTTAACCGCAATTCGATTATTGATCTTATATGGTGTGGCTTGATCATAGGCGCGCTTGCTTTTGGAAACTACCTCTACTTCTTCCACAGAGCCGGAGTTGACCCACATAACTTCAACACAAACAGCCTGCTCTACTTCAAAGCAACCACATTAACGTACGTAACGATCGTCTGCTGCCAACTCCTTAACATTATGCAGCGACGTTCCTACAAGGGTATCTTCAGTCGCTACCAGTTCACCAATCTACACTTCTGGGGAGCAATCGCATTCTCAGTTTTCTGCGTCATAAACATCGTCTATAATCCATTTATCAATCAATACTTTAAGTCAGGTTCACTTGGAATAGTTGACTGGGGATTTGCACTTGGTGCAGCCGCAATCTTTGTACTCATTAGAGAAACTCAAAGAATCGCCAAGATCCACATTTTTACACAAAAAACCGCGTAGTCAGTGTCCTTCCTATACGGCTAACGATCAATCCTCGCCCCGCGAGTCAGCTTCCCCACCCATTCACCAAAGACCCGAATACCGGAGTCTTAGGTGTTATGGGTGAAGTTTTATATTCCTTTTGTGCAAAAGGAATGAAAGGAAAGAGAGAATAAGAGACTTGTTTGAAGAGATAGGGATTGAGAGAAGCTTAGGGCGTAGAGATGGGGGGCTGAATACTTGATGGTTGGGTCCCGTATATAGCTTCGCTACGCTCGTCATATAGTTTACAGTCTTCTTCTTTTGAGAATTAGCGAGTTTGAGATGACACTCTTTTGCTGAGGCTATGGAGTGCAGACAAGACCAAGAAGTTGCCTCAAAAGCAGATACCAGTTACAGTATTGTAGATGCAAAAAACAACTATAATCGCACTCGTTGGTATGCCAGGAGCGGGTAAAAGTACCTGCGTTGAATATTTAACCCGTCAGGGTATTCCATCAGTCTATTTTGGGGGCGTTATTGTAGACGAAACCGTTAAGCGCTACGGCAAGACCTCTCCAGACAAAGAAAAAATTATCCGTGAAGAATTACGCAAAAAAGAAGGGATGGGCGCTGTCGCCAAGCGGGTAATCCCGCGGCTTGAAGACGGACTTGAGAAACACGGTAAAGTTGTAGCTGATGGACTTTACAGCTGGACTGAATATAAATTACTCAAACGAAGATTTGGTGAACAATTACAGATCGTAGCTATCGCCGCTCCACGGCACCTCAGACATCAACGCCTGGTTCACCGACCGCTGCGACCACTTACTGAAGACGAAGTAGCAAAACGCGAATTTGCAGAGATTGAAAACATCGAAAAAGGTGGACCTATTGCTAATGCCGACTACACCTTACTCAATGATTCAGACGCAGAAACACTTCTCATCGATTTCGAGAAGCTTCTGCGCGAAATAGAATTTCTTCAGTAACTTAAGCTAGGTATTCGTAAAGTTTCTTCGCGTCTTTGTGCTTGCGAAGCTTGGCAAGAGCCTTGGCCTCAATTTGGCGAATACGTTCACGAGTCACAGCAAATTCATGACCAACTTCTTCGAGAGTGTGGTTCTTGCCGTCTTCTAAACCAAATCGCATTTTAATGATCTTTAGCTCTCGTTCTGAAAGCGCTGACTCCAGAATGCCCTGTACTTGCTCTTTTAGGAGTTGCTCGGTAGCGGCTTCGTCCGGACTTTTTGTATCTTCGTCTTCAATAAAGTCACCAAGAACTGAGTCTTCCTCATCATCACGAACCGCAGCGTCGAGTGAGTTAACATCCTGCTTAATCTTCATGACATACTCAATCTTCTCCGGCTCCATTTCCATTTCTTTGGCAAGTTCGTCAATAGTTGGCTCACGGTTGAGCTCTTGAGTCATACGACGCTGAGTACGGAGCAACTTATTGATAGTTTCAACCATGTGCACTGGGATACGGATCACACGAGCTTGATCAGCAATAGCACGAGTAATAGCCTGCCTGATCCACCATGTTGCATAGGTAGAAAACTTGAATCCCTTAGAAGGATCGAACTTCTCGACTGCGCGCAGAAGCCCTGTGTTACCTTCTTGAATAAGATCAAGAAAATCAAGCCCGCGTCCGCTATATCGTTTAGCAATTGACACAACCAAGCGCATGTTAGCTTCTGCCATCATGTCCTTAGCCTTTTTCTCACCCGCTACGACACGGTTGGCGAGCGCCAGCTCTTCTTCAGATGTAAGAAGCGGAATCTTACCGATCTCTCGAAGATACAGCCGTACAGAGTCGTCAGAAATGTCGTCAAGATAACTTGTATCTTGATCGGCTACAAGTGCTTCTTCCTCTTCTTCATTAGTTGCCCAAATATCATCGTCTGCGGGCTCTTCTTTGATCGTTACAATCACCTTCTGTGCAGCAAGCTTTGTGTAAATCTCTTCAAGATTTTCATACACACCCGCTTCTTCAACTGCATCAAGTACCTCTTGCTGAGCAAGCATATGCTTCGTAGCTTCTGCTTTAACTACGAGTGTTTTCACGACTTCTGTTATCTTTGCAGAGTTATCAATTTTTGTTGCTTTCTTATCTGATTTCTTTGCTTCTTTTTTAGCCAAAATGCTACCCCTTTGTTAATAGTTGCTGGTATTCGTCGAGAAGCTCCGCTGCTTTTTTGAAATCACCAGCTGATTCAGCTTCGGCGATCGCGGCAGTAAGTTCACTTTTGTTCCGACTTTTGCTTTTAGTAACGATACGCCGCGCCAGGGCCATAGTTTCAGCCATTATATCGGCTGGGGTCCAACTGGCATATTTCTCTTCAGCGGTTAATAGCAATATTTTACCATAGTTTTCATCACCATTCAATCTGTTGATCTCATCGCCATCAAGTCGAGCATGCGGAGCCACTCTTTGTATTAACAGTTTTGTAGATTCACGTTGGTCAGTTGCAAGTTTGCAGTTGTCTAAAAGTGCCAGACTATCGCGCACTTCGGGGAAAGCTGCGTTAAGTGCCAGAAAGTCATCTTCATAAGATGTTTTATCTGGCGCAACCACTTCAGCCTTAGTCGGCTTCTTAACAACTAGTTTTGGTTTTGTCTGGCCCAGTTTGGCTGTCAGCGAACTAAACGAAACATCAAGGTCCTTAGCCAGACTCTTTAGGTGATGCTCGCGCTCAACTGGATCTTGTAAGCCATTAATTACAGCTAATGCCTTGGTTGAAAGCTGCCTTTTGCCTTCGGCAGTAGTCTTGTCATACTGCTGTTCGTAGCGACGCAGCGTCCAAGACACAGCGTCGACGGCCGACTCAATCTGTTTAGTCCATAGCACTGGGTCACTTTGTATAAGCTCATCTGGGTCCTTTACGCCATCGGGCAGCGTGACGACTTTCAGTTCTATTCCTACTGCTTGCGCTATTGGAATAGCTCGCTCAGTCGCATTAAGACCTGCTTGATCGGCATCAAAAGCAAGTCTCACATTAAAAGAAAGTCGACTCAAACTTCGTAGATGATCGGCCGTCATCGCCGTACCCGCAGCTGCTACAACATTTGTAATGCCAGCCTGATGAGAGGCAATTACATCAAGGTTACCTTCTACCAAAACCGTGGCATCAAGTTTTCTAATCGATTCCTTGGCATGATGGAACCCATATACCTGGCGGCCTTTATCATAGATGAGTGTTTGCGGCGTATTAAAGTATTTCGGCGCGTTCTTGTCGTCCTTCAAGAGTCGAGCCGTGAAGCCAACAGTATTACCTTGACCATCGGCTAGTGGAATCATTATCCTACCCCTGAACATATCACTCCAACCATCGCGTCGCTTGGTAATAAGTCCTGCTTTAGAAAGTTCAGTTTCAGTGAACCCACGTTTTGTTAGGTAGCGGTATAACGACTTACCATCTTCTGGTGAATACCCAAGCTGCCAGGTACGAATAGTCTCAGGAGTAAAGTGCCTGCCTTCTTTTATGTAAGTAAGTGCCTCTGGTTTTCTAGAAAGACAGATGTGATAAAAAGCAACTGCAGCCTCGTGAGCTGCAAGTAGCCGCTTCTTAAGTTTTGCAGCTGCTCCGTCGCTCTTGTTCTGAAACTGAGAAAGATCTACGTTGGCTTTACGTGCCAAAATTTCAAGCGCCTCACGAAAGTCCACACCCTCAACCTCCATAATAAAGCTGAACATGTCGCCACCCTTATTGCTCGAAAAGTCATGCCAAATCTGCTTTTCCGGGCTGATCATAAAGCTTGGAGTTCGTTCAGATGAAAATGGACTCGAAGCCTTAAAATTTCGACCAGCACGCTTTAGCTCAAGGTAATCACCAATCACCTCTTCTACCGAAAGCTTTTGCTTGATTTCGTCTTTAGCATCCACTGCAGTACTCCTTTTGATAGCGAAAACTAATATGAATGATAGAGTTTGTTAGTTGTGGCGAAGAAACATAGCTGTAGCTATGTTGAAAAGCCAAACCAGCAAAGGCTACATTCATATTAGTTTGTAGCCAGAAAGAGTATTGTAGTGGGTGCTTTACGTCCATACTACCTGCTATTGTAGCAGTATTGTTTCGTTTCTGATCTGTTTATGCTTTAATAAAGGCATATGGAAATGCCTCAATTCGGTCAGGAACAACCGGTGCAATATAACCAGAATCAATCGCAGCCTGGTTCAAAGAAAAAAATGATCCTCGTTATTGCTGGGGTGATTGTACTCATGGTCGCACTCGTAATGGTGCTCACCAGCGGTGGGGCTCCAGCCGGTCAAGTAGAAATGAAGCAAGCCCTGCAACCCGCCTACGACGCACTAGGTATAATTGATGGTTATGAAGACAAGCTAACGCTCGCGCAGACTAAAAATGACGTTGCGCTCAGTCAGATTCTTATTCGTGGAAACTTTCAGAAGTTAAACGAAATCTACAACACGACCTACAAGCCAAAAAAGAAGTTTGGAACCAAGCCAAAACCCGATACCGCATCCGCAAAAATTCTTGACGCGGCAGAACGTAACAATACTCTCGACTCTGAGATAATTGACGTGCTTAAGCCAAAAATTGCCACAGCTAAAAAACAGCTAAAACTCGCTCGTTCTAGTGTTGGCAAAAAAAGTACGCTAGAAAAAATTGATGTCTCAATTGAAGACCTCACTTCGATTGAAGAAATTCTTAATCGACCTAGGTAAGCTAAATTTTTATAATCCTCGCCCACGAGTCAACTTCCCCACCCATCCAGTACACACCCGATTACCGGAGACTTCTTTGTGTCGAGTAAAGGAGGGACTTGCTCGAACCAACAGACATATAGCCGTGAGAGATGCTTGCATTGTCCTGACGCGTCACAAAGGAGATGGAGGTACTCGAGTGGGTGATGTCATGGGTGAGAGTTTTGTTACTTTTGCCGCAAAAGTAGATAAAACCAAGGACAGGAAGATAGATACCTGATGACTGGATCCCGTATATAGCTTCGCTACGCTCGTCATATAATTCAATAGTCTTCTT
The DNA here is from genome assembly GCA_964397855.1 of uncultured Candidatus Saccharibacteria bacterium. Taxonomy (GTDB): domain Bacteria; phylum Patescibacteriota; class Saccharimonadia; order Saccharimonadales; family UBA7683; genus UBA7683. The sequence goes on from CAYNKQ010000002.1 coordinate 98,854, forward strand.
CTTTTGGGAATTAGCAAGTTTGGGATGACAGACCTAGGAAACTGATAGTTAGATCCTTCGGCTGCGTTCAGGATGACGAAGACAGGAGTGTCTGCTCTTCTTTGCTCAACCCCTCAACCACAAGGTTATAAGACAAGTCGATCAGACTAAACAACTTATCTTCATCAAGCTGTCCGGTTGCCAAAATCGTATTCCAAAGCTTTTTATTAAGATGATACCCCGGCATAACCGTCTCGTATTCTTCACGTAACTGCACTGCAAGTTCAGGCGGACATTTCAGACTTATGACTGCCGGATCGCTACCATTCTTAATAAGTGCAAACATCTTTGCGGTTTCTTTGCTTCCCACTTTATAGACGGCCGTATCTTCACCAAACGGATAATCGAGCCAACTGCCTGGTTTCGCCAGAATATAATCTTCAAGAAATTTGTGGTTCATGACTGCTTCAGCTTCTCCATATAAAATTGTAGCTCTGCAATCGAAGCTTGAATGTCATCAAACGCTCTATGCACATCTTTCTTGGCGTACTCTCCCCTGCCCTGCCCTTGCATAATAATCTTAAGACTACTAACATCCAGCATTCGGTAATGCAATTTAAGGTCAAGACCGGGCCACCAATTTTCAATGAACTTTTTATCGTTATGAATAGAGTTGCCAGCTAGAATCGCTGGTTCACTACCAAAGTGTTTTTCAACAAATGCGATCAACTCTCGTTCAACCTGATCAGAAGAAGGCGCGTGAGGAATATTCTTCAAGAAGTTATCGCGGTTTTCAGGATAGTCCTTCCACCATACATTCGCCTGCATACGTTCTTCCACTGTCTTCTGGGGCTGCTTTACAAGAGACTCATACGTACCGAGCGTTTTAAAATCGAAGTCCGTAACTTCTGCAGCTACTTCAATAATAGGATCTTTCTTGGGATCAAGGCCCGTCATCTCAAGGTCGATCCACAAAAGCTTAGTCGGTATGATTTTCTTAAAATTCGTCATTACGAAATATTATACATAGCTTTTTTATATTTGTTATCACAATATATACATTAGCATATTTACTGATATTTTACAATGGCTTTGGGTTTCTGTCGTGTTTATCAAACCCAGCTCTGTCACTCCCGCGCAGATCGTAGATACCCGGAAGTAACAGAGGCTGCAAAATTCTAAAAACCTTACGAACTACTACGCAAAGTTTTTAGTATTACGAGCCTGATTAAACCACTGAACCACTTCCAGCGCAGTTACTTCATCTGTGGTCAGCTGTATCTTGCGGTATCTCTTAAGCTTTGTTTCAATTACTAAATAACCCGGTTTGGAAAACTGTATATGCCTTAGCTCCCAGCCAGAACGACGCCAAAAGCTACCAGCATGAATCACAAACGGAAGACTTGTGCCCGGCAAACGCAACCCTCCAAAGCTACCTACAGGGGGATATTCTTTATGCCATGAAACACTCACGATATCAGTTACCTTAATCAACTGCTCAGATTTAAGTGCCCAGAACCGTTCCATGCCCGTAAATCGCACTCTCAAAATCGTCCCCTCGGCACGTATCTTCATATTTTACTCCGTAACACTCTATACCGTTTACCAGTTGGTTGTTCGCACCACTCTTTTTCAGATTTCTGGAGTTTCATCATACTACCAGTATACTCCCATGGAATAGATAAGAGATACTACCATACCTTGTTCGTCACCTATCTGTAACCGGCCCTCATCTCTCTTTTATTTATCTTTTTTCTTATCAAGTTTATCGAGCTTAAAGCCATTAACAATGATATAGATCACCAGGCAAACTGCCATGAACACAATTATTGAATACAAAAGTTCACCAATAGTAAATGTAGCAGCACGACCGCCAATTTTAACATCCCATTTTGCAGCTTGTAGACCGCCAGGATTACCGATAATAAGGCCAATAATCGGGTCAATCAAACTGCTCACGATATCTTTGACTAGGATCGCAGCTTGAGTACCAATAGCCAAACCAACAGCCAGCCCAATTACGCCTTGTTCACGAACAAATTCTAAAAAACCTTTTAAATGCCTTGCCATAGAAAGCTCCTGTTTAATACCTATTCAGTATACCCTACGGCTACCGTACAGTGGTTGACGCGATCTGATCCCGTAGATACTGGGCAACTTCGGGGCGAAGCGTACCGTTGCCTGGCGTCATAATCCATTGATCGCTACCATGCGAACCAACCGAAAGATCGGTAAATAGATTGTCTCCGAATCTTGCCCGAACTGTCTGCCAAATCTGTGTTTCCTGAGCAGAAGTAAGACTGTGGCCATCAGCAGAGGCCATCGGGCGAATCACATCGTGAATTATGCCACCGCCTTGAGGTATTGTGAACAATTCACCATGACCATGAGCAAGCGTATCACCCCAGTTAACATCAAGGTTTATTCTTGGTGTGTCATGACTGTTGGCAGCGTCCATAAAGCGACCGAACGCTTCAGGGTCACTAACCATGCGATTGAATGCATCCGGATTATTAATAATGTTTGCACGATCAGCCGCACTTGTTACACCAGCATCACGAAGCTTTTCGTCAATCTGGGCGTCAGTAAGTTTACTGCCGTCAGGAGTATCTATATGTTCGTGTCCAGAACCTGAACCCGGAAGATTTTCAAAATGACTCGCCAAAAGTGCACCAGCCACAACCATACCACCAGCAACAGCTGCAGAAAGTGCGGTGCGCTGCTTGTTCTTGCGGACATCTTTAGCAACACGCTCATTGATTGAACTTTGCAATAGATTAGCTGAGTCACGCGCATATTCACTTGCCGAGACAGTACCACCCACGGGGATTAAGCCATCAGGGGTGTTAAACAACTCTGTAAGCTGATTAATATCAGTATTTTGACGGCGAGTGAAGTCTTTATGAATTTGGGCACGGCTACCAACCGCAGAGGTGAATATTGATTTACCAGCTCGAACCGCAGCAAGCGCAGCAATACCCGCAACTGGAACAGCTGCAACCAACCCAAATTTTGTAATCCTACGAGCTGCAAAACCAATAGAACCACCAAGCGCAATGTTGGTTGCTGTCATACCAAGTCGTTTTGAATAAATACGGGCAAGACGATTTCTAAAAGACTTGTCTTCTTCAAGACTCGCCTGTTCAGCCACAGTAAAGTTTCGACGTTCGGCTACTGTTCCAACAATAACCGCCTGTGCAATTTCTTCATCAGTTAAGTCAGGGTCTGTACGCATCAGTTCAACGTACTTTTGACCAAGCTTACCGTATGCATCACCATATTCAGCAGCCGCAACTTCATATTGTTCAGCCAGTTTTCGTGAACGCTTACCTGTTTTACGAGTAAGACGTGAACGACGAGCTACACTGAGTGCGGCAAGATTTGATCGTTTCGTTTCTAGTTCGGCTTCAAACGTAGCAAGTTCTGCGTCGTCTGGTACAGACTCTTCTTCTGTAACTTCACCAAACAAGTCTTTCACTTCTTGTGCGAACCGTTCCCTACCACTTGTATGGGCTACAGGATCACTTGAGCTAGTATCACCAAAGAACCATTCTAGTTGCTTACCAATATTACGACCATAGCTGTACTTGGTAAGTAAATTCTTTACCTTAGTATGATGTACGTGTGAATCATCGATACCATTTGCAGTTAAAAATGATTCCAGTGCTCGATCCTCTGCTTCTTTAGTTGCAAGCTTAAGGGCTTCCATTGCTGAGTCTTGATCCATTGCACCCATTGCATCAATAATATCTACACGTGCCACGTCGCCAGCTGTTACTTGCTGGGCAAATAGCTCATCAACCCGGTCAGTCTTAAGTGCGTTTATAACCTCAACATTCTCAAAGCTAGTAGCAACTGTTTCGTGTCCAGTTGTATCGATAACTTCGCCTAGTGGTGGGGTTAATGTGGTGGTTTCCATATCGTTGACATATTAGCATTTATATACTCTTTTGTCAATACTATACATAAGCATTGTTTTGTTGCAGTATACTTGACAAAAATAACTATAAGTGCTATCATCTGTTCATGCTAGTCATGTAATTACTTGGCCAGCACACCTTAACAACCTAGCAATAAGTATTTGTTTCGACATAGCAATGCGCAGAATTTATTCTGCCGCTAGATCTATGTCGATCACCCATACTGCAACTACACGCATTGTGTCTCTCTATCTCTCGTTAAGTAGGGTTCAGGCATACTGCTGTGAATTAATATACTTTTCACAGTAATATGCCTGAACTCTCACGAGTAAAGGGGTTTGCCGCCACGGCTATCCGGATAACCCATTCAACGGCCGACGGCCAAACCCACCAGGAGACCCCATGTCTTTCGACCTGCTCATCAGCAATGCCAAGGCTGCCGCCGAGGCCGACTTCGACACCATGCTGGGCCAGATGCTGCTCCCGCTCGACGCGATCAAGAACAGCACCGACCCCATGGACATCAAGACGGCCAAGCTGCGCCCGCTGCACGCCGCCCTCACCGGCGTCGTCGACAGCAGCACCACGGCCGGCACGGCCACCGGGCCCAACGCGGACGAGGTGAACCTCATCATCGAGGCGGCGACCCGTGTGCTCCCGACGCTCAGCCTCGCTGAGTGCAAGGTGCGCCAGGGCTTCGCCGTCCGACTCATCACCGGTGACATCAACGTCACCAACGGTGGTGAGATCCAGGAGATCGCCGAGGCCCGCAGCAAGCTCGCCCAGGCCGACGTGGAGGTCCGCAACGCGAACACGGCCAAGGCCACCGCGGAGCAGGAAGCCACCGATGCCAAGGCCCGTGTCGCCGCACTCGAGGCGCTCCTCCGCCGCACCAAGTCCGCCATCAAGTCCGGCGGTCTCGGCGGCGAGGGCATCCGCGACGCGGCGATCCTCAACGAGATCAAGGCCGCCGTCTAGGCAGCCAAGATCTCGTCACGAGGGGCGAAGTACACGAAGGCAGTGCAGTAGTACAGCAGTATGGGGAAGGTCGAGAGGACCGTGGAACGAGCGCTTCATGCGCACGACCACGGCCTCTCGGCACAACCCATGTATGTCGAAATAAGTACTTATCATAAATCAGATCAAAACCGAGCTATATCCGGTGGCTTTTTGATCTCGGCTTCTAAGAGCCGCATCTCAGTGATAAGACATTCTCTCTTCAGACTCATACACCCGAGCTCACTTACTGGCAAGCGAGTTCTGTGCTTGTGGCTGAGCGAAAACTTCTTCGTCAACTACCGCAACAACTTCGGGGCGAACCATAGCAGCAGCGCAGGTAATATTCGCAGCCTCCCGAAGTACTCGAGCATAGTTACCAGTCTCACAGATACCGCTTCCACAGCTCCCTACTTGTTCTGTTTTAGCTTCAAGGTAAGCCGATTCGTTATCAACTAACATGCTCGTGATGTACCGGGCTGGAATAGATCGATTGTTCGTACAACCCGTGGCTTGGCAGTTCATAATAATACCTATCTCCGTAAAAACACCCTCTTGGGGGGCGGCTTCGTCAGAACCAAGGCCTGAAGCGGTCTCTTTGCGTCTCAAAAATTTTAGTGGTCTTGGTAGCTTCATTCATCATATTTTATCACATCTTAGTTGCTTTATACACAACTTCAGTGCTTTAGAGTTGACTTTTTACAATACTTATGCTAATCTAGTTGCTAGGACCACTAAAATGGTGTCAAATAAAAATAACAAAAGGAAACAAAAATGAGCGAAACAGCAACCATAACTCCAGATGTTGATACAAGCGTAGAAACATCAGTAGTAGAAGCAGCCGTAACTGACGGTGAAGTATTTGCACCTGTAAGTGCAGAGTTTCATGATGTAAGCGAAGCCGAAACGGAAGAACCAACCGGTAAGACTCCCTTTCTTGCTCGTGCCGCACTCCGTGTTGCATCAATAGCACAGAGCATTAATCAAACTGCCGAGAGCACCGGAAGTAGACTGGCCGAAAACCGTACCGTTGGAGAAGTATTCAGTGATGTCAAAGATTCAGCCAGTGAACTACGCAAGGGTGTATCTACCTATGCCAAGCAAGAAGCCAACCGACAGAGTGCACGCGCTGCCGAATTTGTTGACAAGAAGGTTGAGAACGGCGTAATAAGAGTAAAACTGTTCGGTAAAGCCGCGTTAAAAAATATCGTAAAGGTTGGCTTAAGCATTGATGCCAAAGCAGGCGAAGTGGCCGACAAAGTAGTTACAGGGCTTGATAATACTGGGAAAAAGATAGAACAACGCTCTAAGGAAAAGAAGATCCATAAAGAACGTCGGAAGCAGCACAAAGCAAACATGGAAGAGCTACGCCAGCAAGAGGCTCAAGAAGCTCAAGCTGCAAGAGATGCTGCCCGTGAAGCTCAGAAAGCTGCATACGAAAAAGCTATCGCAGATGCCCGTGCTCAGCGTATTGAAGATGCCAAGAAAGCTGCTATCAACAAAGCTCAGCGACAGGCTCGAAACAAAGCGTGGCGTGAAAGTAAGATTAAGAGTGCTCAACAAGGTCTCCGTGTTGCGAAAAGCCTCGGTGGGGTTGCCTTCAACACTGGCGTAAGTCTTGTTGAAACTACTAAAGCTGCTGCCGATGAACGTAAGACGGAATACCACAAGAGTCGTGCCAAAGCTGCTAAACGACGCCTGCAGGCACATCAAGACAAACTTGCAAAACCTGGCGAAACTTATAGTATAAGGGTAAATGTTGAAGACGGTCGTTCAGAAGAAGAACTGTAAAAATAAACAAAAGGAACACAAATATTATGATAACTATTGATCAAACTACTCTCAAAGAACTTGGCATAGAACTTGGCGACGCAACAGATGAGTTTCTTACTCACCTCGAAGCCCAGTTAGAAGAACGAGTTGGTGCAGCACTTACAGAACTACTTGATGACAGCCAAGTTAAAGAGCTTCTTGCGCTCACCGAAGCTGGCAACGAGGATGCCACTCAAGCTTGGATTGCAGCCAACGTACCAGACTATAAAGATGTTGTTCAAGATGAAGTAGATATCCTACTTGGAGAAATCGCTCAAAGCGGTGAAACAACTGCATAGAGGACCCCCTGGCCCACCCTAAAGCACTCCTGCAGGAGTGCTTTTAGATGTGCGCAGGGACAAATGGTTCGGCCGTGCTGTGATCTGCTACTGGCATGAATTTGTCTCTGACGGCCTGAAAGCCTTGCCTGACTACATCGATTGCGCTCGGGGACTCTTGGCCAGCTGGTTGGAGTTCGAATGAATCATACATGCGTGCTGCTGCATAGGCTGTTGCGGCCCAGCCGCCTACCCAAAGCCCAGCTGCAAGCGCGCCAGGCGCTGCAACGACCCCCACAGTAGTTACAACTGCTCCTGTAACCGCAATAGCTGCGCCACCAAGATAACGGCCTACTCGAGTAAGACGAGCTTCTCGAGAGGTTCCTGCTTCTGATGTTTCTGGAAGTTCGTGAGCGTGTTTAAATGCTCTGTAGCCGCCATAGCTCAGGGCCGAGCCAAAACCCGCTACCGCTAAACCAAAAACGGGGTTCAACGGGGTGACAAGTGCTCCAAATGCTGCTACTTTTGCTCCATCCGTTGCAAGCCATGCACCTAAAACACCGAAACCAAGTCGTTTTAAGCGATTTGGAGAGTGCTGTTGTTCAATCTGATGTTCTTGGGTTTCCATATTAGATACTATTTTTACATCAAATTATGTAAAAAAGCAAATCTAATCTGTTATTATGCTTATACTTACAGAATAAACGCTTATTCTTGACAAACTTATGTTATAAAGTATTGACATATTTAATGTTTTGTGATAAACTGAATCCATCATCGTTTTGCGGCAACTGTGAGGTGGAGAACTCTCAGCTAGCCTGTAAAGGATTAGCGGTGAGTACCTATTACAAATTACGTATCGACCATCAGAGTTATCTGATGGGCTTTGTCGTATTTAGGAACTCATAGCGCGAAGCGAAGTGGCCTATAAAGCCGCTCATGTGAGGAACATTAACAAGTTACGGGTATATAACAACATATTGTCATATACTCAGTCAAATCATTACAGTGTATAACTTTTTGCTACCCAGAAACTTTTGGGGGCGGAGATGTGTTTAGCTGAGCTAGTTCTAGTATTTGCCGCAAACGAATCTAAGACTGCCTCGACGCTAAGCACTTCTCTGCTCCCACGAGCTGTTCTCTATTTAATAGATGAACGCCTGGTAGTAGCAGAACGATAACTCGGTGCTCTTTTTAAGATGCACTCGAACAAAACATACACTCTATGGTTTATTTAGTTGTAAACTCTGTTTCACTTCGATTGTTCTGTACTTTTGATTCGTACTCATAGCCTTTACCCAAAGGAGTAGCAAGAGAGTAATTTTCACACTCATTATTGTGAGGATTACTGCCTTGCTGCTCCTTACCTGGGGGATGCAGCCGGTCTTCGGACCTACACCATCCACCAGGAGTTGGGAGAAATTATGCGACGTTTCAATGCGGGACAGGCGGCACTGGGTGCTCTGTTGCTGGCGATCTTCACGGTCGTCGTCAACCGGGCCGAGAGCTACCGCAACTGGCACCCCGATGCCTTCACGGGCTGGACCCTCTTCGGGTTCTTCCTGTTGTTGGTCGGGGCCGGGATCACCGCGGTCTTGATCGTGATGTCCGTCAAGGGCGACGCGGTCTGGACCACGCCGTTGGCGTTCGTCATCGGTCTGATCACGGGAGTCGGTTCGGTGTTCTTCTTCCAGAAGGTCGACATCCGTTGGCAGGAGGCCCTCGTGGGACTCCTCGTCTTCGGTCTGGTCGGAGCGTTGTTCGCTTCGATCGTCTATCTCTGCGGAAGGCGCTAGCCACGAAGTAATCACTTGGGAAAGTGGCGGTTAAAATCCGTTTTAATAAGTTCCCTAGCTCGCCAATGTGGAAGGGCTACCCGGTTTAACCGGAGAAATTGTGAGAAAAACATCCGACTGATCATCGGCGGCTCACAAACCACAACCAAGGGGTTCGTTAGTCACCTCGCCGTCCGGCAAAGACTAGAGTCGCAGCAAGGAGGTAACCCATGCTCAAGCGACTCCTGGCCACCCTCTTTGTGGTGGCTCTCACGATCGGCCTCACGGCCTGCCTCTCGCCCAACGGTGAGAAGGCGACTTCCAACCGACCCTGCAAGGAGGTCCAGACGGACCTCAAGGCGGCGAAGAAGGAAGCAACCAAGCGGGCTGGTACGCCCGCCGAGAAGGACGCCAACAAGAAGGTGTCCGTGCTCGAAGAAGAGCTGAAGTTGTGTGACGACGGGAGCGATCCCACCACGACGACCAGCACCACCACGACCACCGCTCCGGCGGTGGACGACGGTGATGTCACCGTCGAGGTGGACACCGCCTCACTCAAGGATCTGTTCGAAGATCCTGTGGCAGCTGACGAACTGGCCTTCGGGTCGGAGGCGGAAGCCGCCATGGTGGGTGCTCCGGAGGAGCGGGGCGAAGCGGCCCACAGCCGCGAGACCCTCAAGACGCCGGAGCAACTCGTCGAGTGGCTCAAGTCCAACGACCCTCGGGCCAAGCCGGTCCTCGACCGGGTCACGCTCGCCATCACCGCCGAGTGCGGCGCAGCGGACGTGAAGGTGCACCTCGAAGACGGCCAGGGATGGCTGCTCATGGTGGTGCTCCCCCCGAGCCAGATCCAGGGAACCTCGTACTTCGTCGATGGTCAAGCAGCGATCTCGGAACACTGGCGCACCGCCGGCGACCGAGACGCTCACTGGCTGCCCGTGTGCACCCAGGGCCCGAACAAGGGCAAGATCGTCGCGAACGGAATGGTTCGAGCGGACTGCGGCAACGGGGCCGACAAGCCCAAGATCCGCATCATCCGGCCTGACACGCCGGAAGCTCCGCCCGTCACCTGCCCGCCGTGGATCCCGGGGGTCAACCCCCCGCCCGGCTGCCCCAAGGAGGAGCAGACGGAGGATCAGCAGCAGAACGGTGGCCGTCCGGTTCACGGTGGCTGTCAGCAGGCGAACTGTGGTGACCCCGGTCCCACGGTCGATGGCAACGGGAACCCCATCCCGGAACCGAACCTGCCCAACCCCTACATCCCGCCCTCGGGCGGAGGTGGCACTACTACCACCGCACCCGCGCCCACCCCTGGTGGATACGGAGGCACCGGCAGTGGCGGGTCGACGCCGGGAGGCAGCACGTGCTCCGGCACAACCTGCACCACCACCCCTGGTGGCCCCACTGGACCCGTCGTCACCGTTCCCGGTGAAGGCGGGGGCACGGGCCCTCACACCACGGACCCTGGGGGGTTCTGACAACGGGGAAAGCTCGTCTGTACAGCTACCTTTCGGGGTAAACCAGACTGGTCACTTCGGTGACTAACAACTAAATATAACCCGGAGTGAGTGACCTTCAGGCGACTGGAGGAGTTCGATTGGTTATCGACGGTGCGGGGGCCTGTCCCCCGCACCACACTCACCACTTAACCTGTACTTTGTAATGATTTGACTGAACGTAGCTTGGTTCCTTGATGACGTTTTTATACGGCATGATGAACCTTAATAATTTGGTACCGAAGTGGTTGTAATTTTTTAAGGTTCATTTATATATTAATTTCGAGTAATCGAAGAAAGGAAATGTTTATGAAAAGATTCCTAAACTTTCTAAAGAAGCCTCGTGCAGCAGCGCTCTTTTTGACCGCTATTCTCGCGATTGCGCTTCCCGTTCAGTTACTTGCAGCCCCTGATGTCCGGATTGAAGGGTCACTGGGTGTAGCAAACCAAACTGCTGGTGATACAAAGTATTCAGAGAGTACTAACGCTAGCTTTGACCAAGTTGTGAAGTTCCAGGTGTACTACCACAACATGGAAAACGCAGCATCTGGTAAAGTTGCACAAAACGTAAAAGTTAAAGCAACTATTCCAAATAAAGCCGGTAAGTCACAGACCGTCAGCATGACTGTCGGTGGTGACAACACCAACCTAATCGCAGACAGTGTAAAGGTTAACTTGAATCGTGATGACGCAAGCCTAAACTTTATTCCTGGTAGCGTACAGTGGCGCCACAACAAGGGCACCAACGAAGCACCTATATGGGTTACTGAAAAGGTTTCAGACGCACTTGTAACAAGTGGTCAAGGCCTTAACCTTGGTAACGAAAAACCATGCTACAACTTCGAAGCAACTGTTACCTTCCAAGCTCGTGTGACCGTTCCTGCAGTTTCTATTGATAAAACTGTACGCGTAGCTGGCCAGACTAGCTGGGTAACAACAAACGAAGCTAAGCCAGATGACACTCTTGAGTATCAGATAGCTTACAAAAACACTGGTAACACTACCCAGAAGAATGTTGTTATTCGTGACAACCTTCCCCCAACACTCACCTACATTGCTGGCTCTACCTATCTTAAGAACGATAGTGGTACTAAAAATGTAGCGGACGGTGTTACAAAAGGTGGCCTAAACGTAGGTAACTACGCTCCAGGCGCTGCGGCATACGTAAAGTTCCAAGTTAAAGTACCTGCAAACGATAAGCTTGCGTGTGGTGTAACTGAATTTAGAAACGTAGCCGTGGCTAAACCAGAAAACATGGGCGAGTACTTCAACACTGCGATTACGAAAGTAAACAAGGTTTGTCAGCCCGAAGAACCAAAGTTTAGTTGTGATGCACTTGATGCTGACAAGCTCAGCCTTAAGATTGGCGAAACATCTAACTTTACTGCTCGCGGTAGCGCAAGCAACGGTGCGACCATCACTGGTTACATCTTCAAAGTAAACGGTACAACTGTTCAAGACTCAGCAAGCAACAAGTTTGCTTACAAAGCTGACAAAGAAGGTACGTTCGATGTTTCTGTTATTGTTAAAACCAATAAGGGTAACACCGCTGAAAACGCTAATTGTAAGAAACAAGTTAAAGTTACGAAAGAGACTCCAAAGCCTGTGTACGAATGTACTGGCGTTGAAGCAAAAGCACTTGGTAGCAACAAATACCAGTTTAAGGTAAATGTTCGAACCGAAGGTGACGTGACTGTTAACAAGTTCATTTACAATTTTGGTGACGGCTCAACCGAGTTCAGTACAGATAAAAACGTTACTGAACACCAGTTTGCTAAACCAGGTGAATACAATGTTGCAGTACGTGTACTGTTCAACATTGGTAACGAGCAGAAAGATGCTCGTTGTACAGTTAAGGTAACGATTCCTACGAATCCTTGCCCATACAACCCAAGTCTTCCTGCAGACTCTCCAGACTGCAAGAAAACTCCAGAAACCCCAGTTACTCCAGGCAACCCACCTGTAAATGTTATCCCATCTACTGGTGCGGGTAGCGTTGTAACCGGACTCTTCGGTGCCAGTGCCTCAGCTTACGGCGTTTTCGCCCTAGTTGAAAAGCGACGTGCTCTAAAGAAATAACGAGTACTGACCGCTCTTCCAACAATGCCCCACTTTTATGAGTGGGGCATTTTGGTTTAAAAGAGGGTTACCTTCAGGCTTCATCCCTGATTCAAGGATGAAGCCTGCCACGTCAGGAAACTCAATGAGATTACATTTTTTCTGGAGCGTGAATACCCAAAATACCAAGACCATTTTTGAGAGTATTGGCATACATGGACACTAATTGTATTCGGATCGCCTCACGCGGATCATCGATAACACGATTGTGTTCATAAAACCGATTAAAGGCTTGGGCGAGTTCGTATAGGTAGGTGCATATATGATGTGGCATAAGCTCGGCAACTGCTTTTTCAACTACCTCACTATACTCACCTATCTTGCGTAGTAGGCTTCGTTCTTCGGGTGTAATCTCGGCCAACCCCAGTGCTTGCACTGTCGATTTATTCAAGATTGAGTGAGCCCGGGCGTATGCATACTGTAAATACGGGCCACTGTTACCTTGCAAGCTGACAGAATTATCAATATCAAATGCCACATCACCACCAAGCCGATACTTTGCAAACTCATATTTAATTGCACCCAATGTTACCTGGTGAATTAAGTCTTTGTTACCAGCTGTGATCATCTCACTAACACGCGCCTCGACTATATCGACAACGTCTATAGCTCGTGCTACATTACCCAACCGTGAACTCATTTTTTTCCCGTCGCCAAAACGAACAGTACCATTAGTCAGGTGTGTCATTTTCTGAGCAATTCCTGGCTGAAATACGTCCATTGCCGCAAAAACTACGCGCATATATTCTGACTGGTCATTTCCAGTAATCAAAATACGGTGGTCAAAATTAAATTCTTCTTGCTCAGCCAATATTACTCCAACATCCTTAGTCTCATAGGTTGGTAAGCCTTTGCTGGTCACGAAGACACGAGTGTGCAAGTTCTTTGATTCGTCACCATGAAATACCACAGCTCCATCAGATTCCGAAAGGTTCCCTTTTTCCAACTGCTCTTTCACCATAGAAAGACCACGTTCAGTGGTCTCACTTTCTGGATAGTAGCGCATGGGATCAACCTCAATAAGCGCATAAAACGCTTCGAAATAATCGTAACTCCACTGGCGACATTCCCAGTACAACTTTGCTAGTTCTGATTCGTGATCACTGTTGCTGTGAATTTGGTACACCGCTTTATTGAGTGCTGTTATTTCGGTCTGAGCTGCCTCGTCTTCTTCATATGCAGTGGCCCCGGCAACATAACATTCGCTCAACCAGGCCGCGCGCACCAGTGGATCTTGAGTAACCTCGGCAATACTGGATAGATTCTCAGTAGCGACTTTGGCTTGGATCCCCCAAAGACACTTTGCGACATGTAGTCCAACATCGCCACCAAAACTAGTTCTGTTAACCGAGGCACCAGCCGATTCTATTAATCGAGCAAGAATATCGCCAGCAATGGTGTTGTACAGATGGCCAGTGTGAAGCTCTTTAAAAGCGTTTGGACAGCTGTATTCCACGACATAATTCATGTCTTTGAGAATCGGGGTGGGTACACTTTTGGCTAACTGAATAATAGCAACGTCGGTAAGTGTAATGTTTATAAAACCAGGACCAGCAATCTCTAGAGATTCAATAGATTCATCTTGAAGCTTCTCGACTATCTTTGCGGCAACCTCACGTGGATTTTGACCAACTTTTTTACTCAAGCGAAGTGCAACGTTAGTTGCATAGTCACCAAATTGTTCATCAGTACGTGTTAGTTCGGCCTCAACTTGCTCACCAAATAACTCTTTGACTACGTCTTGTATATTTTTTATTATTTCTTGCATATCGACAATTATACCACTGTCACATCAGTAACCGACGGGAGCGCAAGAATACTCTCACCATCACAGCAAGTTTGTATTGTTTTTGGAATATCTGGAGTACAATTTTTTGAACAGCTGACACAAAGTGCAAAGGCAGCATCTGGAACATCCTCGGGCTCAGCTGGCACAAAGCCTGCAACCTCTAGTTTGTGTTGACTCTGCGTGTTTGCAAACACAATCAACTTGGCCACTTTTGCTGCCATGTGTTCTATTCTGGCGGAAATTAGCTCCGAATATATGCCACGACCCCTAAATTCTTTGCAGACAAATGCACCACCCATCTCAACAACGGGTACGGATTCGTTATGATAAACAGCGTTATAGGTACCCATAGCAACGCCGACTGCACCAAGAGTGATCGCAACATAGATGGGCAGCCCTTCTGTTGGCACCAACTTATCTCCATTCGTCACCCATGGCAACATCTGGACTTCACCGCTATCGACAGCTTGTCTCTGCTGCGCGATCATCTCAGAAACATCGTGCAGATCTGGATTATATTCAACAACTTCGTATTCTGGAAGTTCATCAACATTTTCACACATATTTTTCCCTTAGAAATAAACAAAGCCCGTAGTTACAGGGCTCGCGTAGGCTTTATTAGTATCACGACAAATTCAAGCGCTGCCCTCTACATACGAGAGCGTCGACGGTTTGAATATGTAGTTAATACGTTCATACTGACGAAAATTATACTACTTTTTCAAAGAAATCACAAGACACCACACAAATCAGCAACAACACCTTTTACATCTGTTAATAATCAGGTATAATAAACCCCGCTACATTGATATGCAGCCAGCCCAATTTAAGAAACGAAGCAAAGCGACTTTCTTAAATTGAAAAGGAAGGAATGCGGTGAGTTGAAGTTTTTCAAACTTGTTTAAAAACGAAAACTCTTTAGCAACTTCTGACGCGGAGGGGTACCCAAGTGGCTTAAGGGGACGG
>CAYNKQ010000003.1:0-84572 GCA_964397855.1 uncultured Candidatus Saccharibacteria bacterium
TTCCGAACACAGAAGCTAAGCCCAGTAGCGGCGATAATACTCTTCAAGGGGAAGGTAGCACGGTGCCGAATTATACAAAAAACCATCCGAAAGGATGGTTTTTGTTTTGTTTCTTGATCTAATCCTGTGGCTTAATTTCTTGTTCTGTGACGGTAATCATGTCGCCATACTTAGCGAGTACTTCTGGATTCTTCATATTTTTGAAGGCACGCCGCTCGGTGGGTATCGTTCGGTAGCCAAGGTAACGACCAACCGCAGTCATGCCAATTCCCATGTAAATTTTTGTAGTAGATCGCATACCGTACTCCATAGCTTTTAGGGGTAGTTCACTCATCCCCGCGTCTTCTAGTGAGGGTAGCCCGACTTTGCTTTGTAGATAGAGGCCAGCTGTTGCGCCCAGTATCGAGCCAGCTAACTTTCTTATACGTTTTCCTTTTTTACCCCCCAGCTCACCACGAAGTGAGTCGGCGTTATGGGATAGTTCATGTAGGAGTATCTCATTGTATTGTGCTGAACTTCTAGCGGGTGGTGGGGCTAGGCTAGCTGTTTCTCTAATATGACTAATCCTGTCCGGTAGGCTTGCTTGAGGGTGAATAAGGGAGACATTACGGTCGGGGTATTTTGCCTCAGTAGTTTCTTTGTCTCCCAGGGTGCCAGTTATGAATTGTCCGCGTACAGATTCACGTCTAATTGGGCCTAGTAGAGCTGGAATGCTATCTGGCGGAACGATCACTATGGAGCTTTTTTCAGCATCACTTGGCTTGATTCCATACACATCGTTCATCATCTTTCCAATAAGAGTTGGATTTACTTGCACATCTAAACTATGTGATGCAAAAGCATCAGTATCAACTTCAACGTGAGGTGTACCCTGTTGTTGCCCCGGGATCAAATCAGAATTATTATCTGTGTTTATTTTTGGTTTTATTGCGAGGTTTTCACTCATAACATAAGCATAATATCACATAATGTTGACATAAGCAATACGATATGATAACATAAGAGTAATTTCAGAGGTGAAATTGAAGAGGGTTCACGTGTCACTATTCGTGAGCTCTTTTCTATTCCTCTGAGAGGTGGAAATAACATAACTCACGGGAGGTCATTATTATGGCTGGAACTAAAGATGGTGGCCTAAAGGCTGCAGCAACAAACAAGACTAAGTATGGTGCTGAATTTTATGCATCTATTGGCGCCAAAGGTGGTAAACGAGGTAAAACTGGTGGTTTCGCAAGCGAAATCAAAGGTGCAGATGGCCTAACTGGTAAAGAACGAGCACGCCTAGCTGGTTCTAAGGGTGGTCGTATCTCACGACGCACTAAAGTTAGCAAGTAGATCCTAGTTTTAGAACTTCGATCTCAAAAAGAACGCTATTATTTAGCGTTCTTTTTGATGGTTTCTCTAAGCTCTAAGATCTGGAACCTAGACGAAGTCTGTAGTGTCGAGTTCGTTGATCGGCTGGAACCTGCCATTTTTGGGTGCAGCTAAAACAATGATATTGGTTACTCTGCACTTCAATTGAAACTGACTGACAATGAGGGCAGGTGCTTCTGAGGTGTAGCCAGTCACGATAACTGTCTAGGCAACGTTCAATACGATCAGGATCGATCGTAAGTCCGTAATCAGCTGCTAGTTCCTGAGCTTTCTTCCAGGCTTGGGCTTCTATCTTTACTAACTGCACTCCGCTACTGTAACCAGTATGGTTTGAAAGCGCATGGCCAATTTCGTGAAGAAGTTGGTACATGCCAGTTGCCTGGTCTATCTCGTCAGTTTCGTAGTACACAGTGTTGTCTTTTGGTGACCAGTGAAATACTTCATGCTGAGCGAAGGTGAACTGAGGGAATTTCGCAATGATATCCGAGAGGCTAGGCAAGTTTGTCTTTGGCATATTCATAGCATCCGTATATTACAGACTGACTTCTGTAGTGAGTTGAAAGTAGCACGGGTCTTACAACTATAGGGTGAAGATTCTTCTCTAAATACGGCATGATGTACTTTTTAAACCGAGTAAAGTGTTGACCAAGACCACCGCCAAATACTATGGCCTCAACCTGATAATTGGAACATATAATACCAAGGCCATAGTTTACTTGTTGTGCGAATTCTTCCCAAACTGCTTCGTCTTCTATATCAATTGCTTTTTGTTGGTACTTTTCAAAGAAAGCCCGACCTGAAGCGAATTCTTCCCAGTGCACTATTTTACCCTTATACCGGAGCGGCATTTTGCCTACTTCCATACTTAGTACCTCACTGACAAGTTTCCCATCTACTGTGAGCGCCCCACCAATACCTGTGCTGATGGTGAGATAGAAGGTTCGCTTGTGTGTGTCAAGTATATACCGAGCCTCTGAGAGCCCTGCTAATTTACTGTCGTTTTCTATGTATGTTTTTTGAACACCAAGGGCTTTCGAGAGAT
Source organism: uncultured Candidatus Saccharibacteria bacterium (assembly GCA_964397855.1). Lineage (GTDB taxonomy): Bacteria > Patescibacteriota > Saccharimonadia > Saccharimonadales > UBA7683 > UBA7683. The sequence continues at coordinate 2,417 of CAYNKQ010000003.1, forward strand.
CGTGGGCAATGTGTCTGTCTTTCCATGGAAGGTTGCCAAGACTTTTAACGATGCCCTTCTTTGTGTCTAAAAGACCTGGTACGGCTACGCAGGCAATCTTACCCTTTTTGGTTTCCAGTGTTTTGGCTCGTTTTGTGAGATCCTCAAGGAACTGTTCGTAGTTGTGATCAGTCTCAAAACGAACCTCTTTTAGTAGTTTTCCATTTTCTGCAAAACATGCGATATATGTTTTGGTCCCCCCAATATCAACTGCGATAATCATACTCTCAATTGTAGCATCTAGCGCTTGTTGTTAATAGGGCGATTGCTATAGCATCGCCTGCCTAGTAGGGTGATCTACTACTGAAATCGCTTATCTTTGCATAACAGTATGAAAAGCTCTATCCTTATACATATAAGAGGAGTAGTCATGGAGAGAAGCAAAGCAGCGCTGTCGCATTTTGGTGGAATTATTCGTTTAGTTATTTTAATAGTTTTGATTGCAATCATTACATTATTTGCAGTGAGTTTTATTAGAAACCGACAGAATACAAAGAGCGCCGAGCAGGCCTCTCAAGGAGTAGGTTCAGAAGAAGGTAATGCAACAACTGATAGTACTGATTCTAGTGACGATTCTACTGCCCAAGATGTTGACTCTGATGAATCAAGTGAAGCTACTATTCCTAGTGGTGTGTCTGATAGTGATTTACCACCTACGGTTGCCAGTAATGGTATCCCAGCAGCTGGTATGGGCGCTGATATCGCACTCACCGCAACCATACTTACGATAATTGCTTTTCTCTACACTAAAAATAGACAGCTTGTTATTGAGCTTCAGCAAACTGTATAGCAAAAGGTGCACCATCCAGCTAAAACTTTGACATCTTATCACCAGATACGGTACAATGGAGCTAATCTTAAGACATGTTGTTATGTCGATAGAAATATTTTTTGGAAGGAGTTTTGTTCAGAATGACAAAACAAACTATAACAATGGATGACCTTTTAAACGAGGTCCAGCAGAAACAGCTCGCAGTAGGCGAGGTAATTGAAGCAACTATTTTAAGTGTTGCAAAACACGAGATCTGGTTAGATCTTGGTATTAATGGAGTTGGCATGGTGCCGCGGCGAGAGATTGGTTACGGCCAAAAGCTTGAAGTTGGTGAGCCAGTTGTCGCAAGCGTAGTAGACCCTGAGATTGAAGACGGGCAAGCCCTTCTTAGCCTCAGAAAAGCTGCGAAAGATCGTGGTTGGGACGAAGTTAAAGCACTATTTGATAAAGGTGAGACTCTTGAAGTCACTCCTTACGACGCAAACCGTGGCGGACTACTCGTAGAGCTAGAGGGTGTACGTGGATTCCTGCCGGTCTCCCAGCTTTCTGCAGAGCACTACCCACGTGTTGGTAGCTCAGATAAAGATGAGATTCTTCAGAGGCTTAATAGTCTTACAAGCCAGGTGCTTAAAGTTCGAATTCTTGATGCAGATCGAAAAAGTAATAAGCTTATTTTCAGTGAAAAAGAAGCTGTTCGTGAAGATATGCAAGCTCGATTCGAAAAACTTAAGGCTGGTGACGAAGTTAAGGGTGTAGTAACTGGAGTTGTAGACTTTGGTGCATTCGTAAACGTTGACGGCATTGAAGGCTTGATCCACATTTCTGAGATTTCTTGGGAGCGTGTTGAAAATCCATCTGATTATGTAAAAGTTGGTGATCAAGTTGCAGCAAAAATTATTGCAATCGACAAAGATCGTCTTTCGCTTAGTATGAAGCAAACTCAAGAAGATCCATGGGCAAAAGAAGCCGATAGTTTCAAAAAAGGTGATTCTGTTGAAGGCACTGTGACTCGAATAACTCCTTTTGGTGCATTCATTCAGCTCAGTCCGGCAGTTGAAGCGCTTGTTCATATTTCTGAACTAGGAGAAGGCCAAGGTGCTGATCCTGAAAAGCTATTTAAGCTTAACGAGAAGAAGACGTTTAAAGTACTCGATATCGACCGCGATAATCGAAAAATATCCCTTAGCTTACAATAAACATATGTAAAACCAAGCTCCCCACGAAAGGACGGTTGTCATGGAAGAATCCACTCCACAAAAAGTGATAAAAATCGAAAACATGATAACCGTTGGGGATCTTGCGGGTAAGCTTGATATCCCGGTAACAACGCTTATCGGTGAATTATTCAAAAATGGTATTATGACCACCGTAAATCAGCGGATTGATTTTGATACCGCTGAGATTATTGTTGAAGAACTAAAGCTCGGCGTTATTATTGAGCGTGAAGAGGAGGTCGCCGAAGAGGTGGTTAATTCAGTCACTGCGGAGCGACTTACTAATAAAACCGCCAGTGTTAGACCTCCTGTAGTTGCGGTTATGGGCCATGTTGACCACGGGAAAACAAGCTTACTTGATTCAATTTTAGACCTTAAGGTTGTCACTGGTGAAGCTGGTGGTATCACCCAACATATTTCTGCTTATCAAACAAAACATAATGATCGTGTGATTACTCTACTTGACACGCCTGGTCACGAGGCTTTTTCTGCACTTCGACAACACGGTGCCAGATTAACAGATGTAGTTATCATTGTTGTTGCGGCGGACGATGGGGTGAAACCTCAGACTGTAGAAGCGATTAAATTTGCAAAAGACGCCCAAGCAAAGATCGTCGTTGCGCTTAATAAAATAGACAAACCTGACGCTGATGCAAACCGTGCCAAGCAGAGCCTTGCTGAAGCTGGTTTGATGACGGAAGAATGGGGCGGTGATACAACGGTAGTAGAGGTTTCTGCTAAAACAAAGCAGGGCATTCCCGAACTTCTCGATATGGTGTTATTGATGGCGGATATAGAAGAACTTAAGGGTGATTCAGAAGGAAGCGCCGAAGGAATTGTTATTGAAGCTCACCAAGAACAAGGTAAGGGCGCCTTGGTGTCTGCGCTTATTGAACACGGACGCTTGCACAAAAGTGACTATATTGTTGCCGGAACTACATACGGTAGAATTCGTACACTAAGTGATTGGTCTGGGAAGCCTATCAATGAAGCCGGATCATCAACACCCGTGCGCTTAACTGGCTTTAAAGAGCTACCGCAATTTGGTGATTACATAAGTGTTACAAGTAGCGAAAAGGTTGCCCGTGAACGTGCCGAAAAAGCCAAGAGTAAAAAAGTTAGTGGCAAACTTAACATGACGAGCAACGACCTTATTGGATTGATCAATAAGAATGCCCAGATGCAAGAAGTGCCGGTTATTATTAAGGCTGATGTTCAAGGCTCACTTACCTCTATAACAGATAGTCTTCGACTGCTTGAAAATTCTGAGCTGAGGATTCAAGTTATCGGTTCTGGCGTCGGTAATATTACCGAGAGTGATGTCCAAATGGCAGCTACCAGTAAAGCGCTAATTTATGCTTTTAACGTAACCGTCCAAACGAATGTTCGAAAATTAGCCGAGCGTGATAATGTCTCGATTCGTGAGTTCCAGGTTATTTATGAACTTCTTGATGATGCCAAGGAAGTTCTAACGGCACTCCTTACGCCAGAAATTAGAGAAACCGAGCTCGGAAAACTCATTATTCGCGGTGTTTTCAGGACAACCAAAGACGAAGTTATCTGTGGGGGTGAGGTTACCAAGGGTAAAGTTGAACCAGGTTCAAAAGCACGAGTACTTCGTGATAAAGAGCAGATAGCAGAAGTAGAAGTTGTAAGTGTGAAGCGACAACAACAAGAGGCTAAAGAAGTTTTTGAAGGTGAAATGTGTGGGCTACAGCTCAAGCTTTCAAAGAAGGTTGTTCTTGAAGAGGGCGATCGGCTCGAGTTCTATAAGCGTGAAGAAATTCAGCGAACACTGTAAATCTGCTACAATAAGCATAGAAAAAAGGAATCAAAATGATTAGAATTGACGACAGCTTACTTGAAGAAATTGGACTTATAGCACTGCCAAAAGAAGAGCGTGATCAGATGCTTCGTCAGATTTATGAGACGCTTGAGATGCGGGTCGGAATGCGGCTGGCCGAGAGAATGACAGATCAGCAGCTAGATGAATTTGAACGTTTTATTGATACTAATGACGAAGGTGGTGCACTCAAGTGGCTTGAAAGTAACTTCCCAGACTACAAACAGGTTGTAGCCACTGAACTCGACAAGTTAAAAGGCGAGATTAAGCAGGACTCAGCTAAGATAATAGAGGCTATGCAGGGAACTGCAGCGATACCGCAACCACAGGTTCAACCCCAAATGCAGCCAGCTAATCCTGCTGTTCAGCCACAAAGTTTTGCTCCTGTCCAGCCTGCGCAACCACAGCCGCTACGCCCCGTTCAGCCAGTGGGGCCTCAGCCAGCAAGTTTTGGGCAACAGCCGCAGGCTCAACCACCTCAGCAGCAAGTTCCGCCCCAGCAATATCAGAATATTCCACCACCACCTCAGTTTCCATATGACCAAAATCAGCAACCGCCAATGGCTGCGTAACTTATCAATCCAAGTCTAGCCTATAACTTAGAACCGTGCCCGGCCAAGAATGCCTCTGAGCTCATATCTTTCTTTCCTGCTGGCTTGAGCGCTTCAATAATAAGCGTGCCTTTTTTTGTGGCTACGGCTATCTTTTTATCTTCAGTTTTCGTGATCGTTCCAGGTGTGCCGCTGTTATCTTCATCAACCGAGGCTCGTGTAACAACTACATCCTTACCCGCGAGTTGAGTCCGGGACTTTGGCCATTGTATAAAGGCTCTTACCTCGGCTTCGAGTTGTTTTGCTGTCTTATTATTAAAGTCGAGCGTGCCATCCGCCTTGGTTAGCTTTCGTGAGTAAGAAATCTCTCGTTTTGTTCGGGACTGACTTGCGAGTGTTACGCTACCTTGTATGTACTGAGGCAGGGTATTTTTGAGCATGTCATGACTAATATGTATCAAGTCGTGAGTTAGGGTTGGGCTATCCACATTAGCGGGTATCTCGTAGGTCGAGTAGAGAAGCAGTGGGCCTTCGTCCATTGCTTCAACAAGAAGCATAAGACTGACACCAGTCGTCTTTTGGCCACTTAAAATTGCGAAGTTAATAGGATCAGCGCCACGCCACTGTGGCAACACTGAGAAGTGGCTGTTTACTATACCTAGCGGGAAATAGCTTATTACTTTTTGAGAAACAATTATGCCAAAATCAATGAGTACGCCAATTTGGCTTGCAAATGATTGCTCCTCAAATAGGTTATCGAGCTCGGATTTTTTGCTGACGGTATATATCGGTATTCCTCTAGCAACAGAGTTCATTTCTTTCTCGGTGGTCGGTTTTGTGACAACAGCCTCTATCTCAAAGTCTTGCATTAGGAGGCGCAGGCTCTCTGCGGCTACTGGTCCACTACCAAAGAAAACTATTGGATTTGATATCTTTTTCATAGTCGAGTGGCTCCAATCCACCTTCAGGCATTAGCCTGAAGAATGCGTTCTTTTTTCCTTTAATATGATCTATGAATACAATTCCATGTGTGTGATCTACTTCGTGTTGTAGAATGCGTGCCAAAAAGCCGTGTGCGGTGACTCTAAACGGAGCTCCGTCTTGATTTAACGCCTTCACTTTTACACCCTGGTGCCTCGGGACTTTGCCATATACATCTGGCACGCTCAGACAACCTTCGTAATCTTCTTCTACTGGGCCAATTCTTTTAACAATTTCTGGATTAATGAATACTGTAAAACCTTGGTCTTCGGTGTTGTCAAAGTCATTGCGGATAATAAAAATTCGATATAGTTGATTAACTTGAATAGCAGCAAGCCCTACAGCTGCTTCGTGATCTCGTGAGTTTTCCCAGTCGATTGTTGCTGAGATCATGTCGTCTATGAGTTTTTTTATTTCATCGGTAATAAGGCCAACTTTGACGGATTTTTTTCGTAGGTTTGGCTCAGGGAGCGTGACTATATTATCTTTATTCACTGCGAAGAATTATAACAGATATGAATCGGCTACAACAGGTTAATTGGGTCGAGTGTGAATTGCCAGCGTGCTGGAATCTGGTTGGCTATTGCCACAAGGTTTGCGCGTCTAGCAGAGCTGACGATGAGTTGCTGATAGTAGAGTGTACCTCGATGCTCGTGAAATGCTGGTGACGGTCCGCGAACGTGGACATCTTTATAGTTTTGCCGAAGCTGTTGTTTAAAGATCTCTGCTGCTTTTTCTGCTGCTTTTTGACTGGCGTAGCCTACACTGAGGTGAAGAAGGTACGTGAGTGGCGGCATATGTTCTGCAGCTCGTTCTTCGATTTCGTATTCATAAAAGCTTTTGTAATCTTGGTTCCTGGCGTGAATAATTGCAGGGTGATCGGGGTTGAGAGTTTGTATGATTACCGTGCTTTCGTTTCCGCTACGGCCAGCTCTACCTATAACCTGGGTTGTAAGCTGGAATGATCTTTCAGCACTTGAGAAATCTGGAATGAATAATTCAGAGTCTGCTTGAACGATGCCTACGGTATTCAGATTTGGTAGATCAAGTCCTTTGGCTATACCTTGGGTGCCGATAATAATCTGGATCTTATTGTCGTATAAATCTTGATAGCGATAGTGGAGTTGCTCCTTCTCTGGTGTGTCACCATCGAATCTTGCGACCTTGGCGTCGGGGTATAATTTTCGTATTTCTGACTCTATACGCTTGCTGCCGTAACCCTTAAAGTCTATGTCCGTACTTTGGCAGTCCGGGCAGGTCTGGGGCAAAGTCTCTTTATGTCCGCACGTATGACAACGGAGCTCACCGTGATCATGATGTAATCTCATTGGAATATGGCAATTAATACATTCGGAAACCCATCCGCAATTACTGCAAAGACTCATTCTGGCGGTTCCGCGGCGGTTGTGGAACAGTAGTATTTGTTCGTTTTGCGCAATCGATTTATTCATTGCCTGTATAAGCTTCTTGCTGAACAATGGATGTGTTCCGAATGCATCACGTTCTCGCATATCAACGATACTGACGTTGGTGTTTCTAGGGTTGGTCGGTGTTGTAATCGATACGATCGGTGAGTTGGTGGCGGTTGCAACAAAGTAGTCCGTAACCAAGGGGGTGGCACTTCCAAGTACTAACTTTGCGTCGCCTGATAATTCAGCAAGTTTTCTAGCGACTCGTAGCGCAGAGTACTTCGGTTGTGAATCTTGTTGATAGCTCGGCTCATGACATTCATCTACAATTATGAGGCCCAGATTTTGAAGTGGTGAGAAAAGGCTTGACCGTGGGCCAACCACAACCCATGGATGATCGGAGTCTTTAAGCATTTGCCAGTTGGTGTGCCGTTTTGCTTCGGTAAGTCCGGAGTGTAGAACTAAAACATGGTCATAAAGTTGTTCAAACTCTGACGCGAGTTGGGGCGTTAGGGATATTTCGGGCACAAGAACGAGGACACTCTTATTTTCAGATAAAGAGATTTTAGCAAGCTCTTGGTAGACACGAGTTTTTCCTGACCCTGTGATTCCGTGGAGTAAATGGGTGATAGCGTGAGACGTACTGATGGAATTAACCGCTTTGACTTGTTCTTCTGTAAGTTCGTGACTTGTGGAAGATCTGATTGTCTTGCTACTGGCAGCTTCTTTCACGCGGCGTTTCTTTCCAAGACCTTTTGGTAAAACGGTGTGTAAAACCATGGTGAGGCGCACGCTATAGTATTCGCTTATCCACTGGCTGAGCTTTATGAGGTGTATGGGTATGACTTCTTCGAGTACAACTTCCACTGATTTTGTTTCAAAGCTTGGCTCGGTGGTCTTTGAAATTACAACACCTTGTTTTGTCTTTTTTCCAAAAGGAATCTCAACGATGGCGCCACTAACAAGAGTGTCTTGGGATTTGTAAGTGAGAAGATCTTCTCTTCCTCCAATAACTCCGATTGGGCAAATAAGGTAGTAGTTCATTGCTTTTAAGTATAGCGCACCAAGACGTAGCTTCAATTTGGCTAATATTTGCTACACTTAACACTATGTACTATGCATCTCGGACAGAAGCGGGCAAGGAACTCGCTGAAATCTTAAAAGAATATCGGTTTGCGGATTCAGCCGTATTGGCACTTTCGGATGGTGGAGTTGTGATTGGCGCCCAGATTGCGGCAAAGCTTCACTGTCCGTTGATGTTTTTACTAACCCAGGACATTACTCTTCCGGGAGAAAAAACGGCAATTGGTGTAGTTGATCAAAATGGTGGCTTTATTTACAATGACTTATTTTCAACAGGTGAGCTTGATGAGCTGGTGGGGGAATACCACGGTACTATTGACCAGTTGAAAGTTGAGAAGTGGCATCAAATGAACAGGCTTCTTACAGACGGCGGGCTTGTTGATGCTGAGATACTTGAGAATCGTAATATTATCATTGTTTCCGATGGCTTTTTGAACGGGATATCTCTATTAGCTACGATGAACTTTCTAAAGCCGATTAAAGCTCGCAAAGTAATCATCGCTACACCATACGCATCTGTTGCTGCGGTAGATAAGATGCACATTCTTGCCGATGAGTTACGGGTTTCTAACGTTATCGATGGTACGTTTGATCTTGACCACTACTACGAGACTAACGATATTCCGAGCCAGACCGATATTATAAAGATTCTCAACGAAGCTATACTGAAGTGGAAGTAGCGACTGCAGACTTTTTTACTTGTGCGTAGCGACGCAGAATAATTCTCGTTAGCAGGGAGCTTGTCCGAGTACATGCTATACTAAGTAAGCAATGTTAGATACATTTATTACATCAAGGGTGAGGCGAAAAATCATAATCGTGTACGCAAAGTACCCAGATTTCAAGACTCATGTTCGAGGTTTGGCCAAGCTTATCCGCGAAGATGCGGGTAATATTCAACGTGAACTTAAAAAACTTGAAAAAATCGGTTTTCTTATTTCCGAGAAAAAAGGTAATAGTAAGATCTACTACACTAATAAGCAATTTATTCTTTTCAAAGAGCTTCAAAGTATTGTTATAAAAAGCCAGCGAGTTCAATCTAAGTCTCAATAGTAGGTTTCACTCTTGCCTCTGGGCCACATCTGTAGTAGAATTACTTGGTATGATTCAAGTAACACGCAAAGACAACAAAGAAGGTTTAGAGAACCTTATTCGACGTTTCAACCGCAAGGTTGCATCAGCTGGCGTTATCGCTACTGTAAAAAATAACGAATTTTTCACAAAACCTATCAGCAAACGTGAGCGACGCGAAAAAGCAATTATTCGTAAAGCCCGTAAGTCTGAAAAAATGAAACGTATCCGACTAGGCCAAAAATAATGCTGAAAGAACGGATAAACGCTGACCTGAAAACTTCAATGCTTTCAGGTGATAAAACACGTGTCGATATCCTTAAGATGCTTAAAACCGCCATCACTTACAAAGAGGTGGAGCTTGGAGTGCGTGATACTGGCTTAACTGATGAGCAGATTATTGATGTGCTCACTAAAGAAGCCAAGAAGCGTCTTGATGCGGCCCAGATGTATGAACAGGCTGGAAGCCTCGAAAAAGCAAAAGTCGAGCGAAGTGAAAATCTGGTAGTCCGTGAATATTTGCCAGAACAAATGAGCGATGACGATGTCGCACTCATAGTTGATAGTGTAATTGCCGAATCCGGTGATGTAAGCATGAAGGACATGGGCAAGATCATTGGGGCGGTTAAGGCTAAGGCTGGAAACACCGCCGATGGTTCACGAGTGGCTGCAATTCTTAAACAAAAATTAGTCTAGGAGGGTAGGTATGATTGTATTTTTCGGTCCAGCGGGCGCTGGTAAAAGTGTGCAGGGTCAAATACTCGCTGCTCGCCATGGTTGGCGCTGGCTCTCTTCAGGACAGCTGCTGCGTGATTCAAGAGATCCTGAGATTGCTGAACTTATGCGCACTGGTGCGCTGGTAGGAAGCGATCAAACGAATAAAGTAATTTCTGATGCACTGGCGCGCGCCAAAGAGATCGACAAAGTTATACTAGACGGTTACCCAAGAAAAATCGAACAAGCACAGTGGCTTATTGAAACACAGCCAGAGCACGAACGCGCCATAAACCTTGCAATAGTACTTGAAGTACCACGGGGTGAGCTTGAAAAGAGGCTTAAAGTTCGTGGCCGTGTTGATGACACCTCTGAGGTTATTGAAGAGCGCCTAAACATATATCGCCAAGAAATCTACCCTATACTGACATACCTCACTGAACAAAAAGTAAAAATTGCTCACATTGAAGGTACTGGTACAGTTGGGCAAATCCATGATCGGATTGAAGCGGAACTTCAGGCACTAAAAATCACACCACCAAGTAATGAGCACATTGCATAACTATGTATACAAAAGTTAAGACTCCACAAGAAATCAAAGATATGCGGACAAGCGGTCAGATGCTGGCGGCGGTATTGAATTACTTGAAGCCACGTGTAGAAATCGGCATGACTACGAAAGATCTTGCAAACCTTGCGGCTACCGAACTAAAAAAACTTGGCGGTAAGCCAGCATTCTTGGGATATGGTGGCTTTGCAGATGTCATCTGTATTTCTCGCAATGAGGAGGTTGTTCACGGTATTCCTGGGGCTGAAATTATCAATGACGGTGATCTCGTAAGCTTAGATTTTGGTGTAAATTACAATAAAATGATAACCGATGCAGCAATTACAGTAATAGCGGGCGAAAGTAGCGGCGCTAAGAGGCGATTGCTTAAAGGTACTGAAGAATCGCTTCTTGCTGGAATTAGTGTAGTTAAAGATGGTGTACGGACTGGTGATATCGGTGCTGCAGTAGAAAAAGTGTTAATACAGTATGGTTTTGGAATTGTCCGCGACCTTGTAGGCCATGGAGTTGGGCACGAAGTTCACGAAGAACCTGACGTGCCAAACTATGGCATGGCCGGAACTGGTAAAAAACTCTCAGCTGGTATGACAATCGCAATTGAGCCGATGAGCACCCTTGGCTCAGAACGAGTGGTTATGGAAAGTGACGGCTGGACCATAAAAACATACGATAATTCTTTGAGCGCACACTTTGAGCACACAATTTTGATTCTAGAAGATTCTGCCGAAATTTTAACTCTTCTATAGTACAAAAAAGTTGCACGATCTAGAGCACAAGCGCTATACTTGTTGCTATGCAAGAACATCAACAAGCCGCGGTGGGCATTGATATCGGCACCACATCAGTTCGGTGTGCTATTGGGCTCGTAAAAGCAGATGACCAAACGGTGAGTCTCGTGGGTATCGGTGAAGCCGTTAATACGGGTTTTAGAAAAGGTAGCGTGGTTAACATTGCTGATACGGCAACTGCGCTGGACCAAGCGATTGCTAACGCCGAGCGTATGGCTGGAGTACAGGTAAGTAGTGCAACCGTTAATATTAACGGCACGCACATCAAAGGGGTTAATTCAAAGGGGATCATTGCTATTTCGGGCAGCGAGATCACCGAAGAAGATCTCCTTAGGGTGGAGGATGCGGCTACTGTACTGCAACTTCCGCAACACCACGAGATACTTAGCGTGTTTCCACGTAGCTACACGCTGGATGGCCAAGGTGGAATCAAAGATCCGCTTGGTATGGGCGGTACCCGACTCGAGGTTGATGCCCATGTTATTACGGTTTCGGCACCAGCTCTCAAGAATCTTGAAAAGGTAGTTGAAACAACTCAAACGCAGGTTAACCGTCTGAGCGTAGGTAGTCTCGGTGCTGCGCAAGCTGTAATCTCTCGAGAGCAACGCGAAAACGGTGTTGCGGTACTCGATATCGGTGCAGCAACTTCAAACCTGATTGTTATTGAAGATGGTGATGTGCAGCAGGTGAGTGTTATACCGATTGGTGGCACAAGTATCACTAATGATCTCGCTATTGGTCTCAGAACAGACCTTAAAGTAGCTGAAGCTGTAAAAAAGAACTATAAGTATCTTGCAACAAATAGCAAAACTCGTCCAAAGCACATTAAAGTAGTGGTAAACCGTGGTGAACATGTGTTTCCTACTAAAGATATTGAACTTATCATTACTGCTCGATTAGTTGAGTTATTTGAAGCCGTAGACAAAGAACTCACTAAGATTAATCGTTCAAAGAAGATTCCTGGCGGGATCACACTTACTGGTGGTACAGCGCATATGCCAGGCATTGACGTGGTGGCTCGCGAAGAACTTGCACTTTCGGCCCGTGTTGCATTCCCCGGCAGTATCAGTGGCCTCAAGGAGAAAGTGTCTCGACCAGAGTACGCAACGGTTGTTGGCCTGATGTTACTTGATGTTCATAAGGACGAAGATTCAATTTATGGCGGCAGAGGGCTTGGCGGTAGACTTCAGCATGGCGCTGATCAAGCTCGTTCTCTCTTCAATAAAGTCTTCGGTCGTTTTGGGTTCTAAGTCTTTCGTTTAAGTCCGCACACTTGTTAATATGAATAAATGAAGGTGACCATATTTGGGTTTAAGGGGACAATAGCTCAGGATGTAATAGGGCGTATTAATGGTAATTTTGATAGCAAACTTATCGATTCAAGTGAGGCTGCTGTCAAAGCGTTTGTCGATTATGTTGACACTGTCGGTAGCTGTGACTACCTAATAGGACTTGGTTCCTACAGCGGTGTAGATAATAGGCAGATACGCATAGAACTAAAAGCTACAAGTCAATTTAGAAACGATTCAAAAAATTGCGTGAGTGTACGTTTGAGATACTTTTTTAAGGCAAACATTCACTTTAAGATTGCGCGCGGGATGGGTAATTCGTACTGCAATTTGGTTTCGTATCAGCTTGCGCGTTCGAGTAGTCGGCCCTATACATTTTTGCACGTACCGAAGTCATACAACTCGGCTGATGCGGCTGCAGCGATTAATGATCAGCTTGAATTACTACGATTGAATACATAAATTTATACCGTGTACACCAAAAGTGTTCGTACTTACCCCTGGGGATAATTTTAAAAATAGCCCCGCATTGATTTTATTGTTCATCCCGTTATACTAAAGGGCAGACAAGACATAAGCGGAGGAGTAAACGTGCCAGAAGTAAAACCTGCCGATATTCAAGCATTTGCATCTATTAAGGTAATTGGAGTTGGTGGAGCTGGCGGCTCTGCTGTTAACCGTATGGTTGACGCTGGCCTTAAGGGTGTTCAGTTTACTGCAGTCAATACTGACGCGCAGGCGCTTTACCATTCTCGAGCCACTAATAAGATTCACATAGGAAAAGACACAACACGTGGTCTTGGTGCTGGGGCTGATCCAACCATGGGTCAAAAGGCTGCCGAAGAATCGATCGATGAAATCAAAGAGGCGCTGACTGGCGCTGATATGGTGTTTATCACACTTGGCGCCGGTGGTGGCACTGGCTCTGGTGCAGCTCATGTTGTTGCAAAATTGGCTCGAGAAATGGAAATCCTTACCGTGGGCGTCGCTACGCGCCCATTTGCCTTTGAAGGTGAAAAGAGACGTAAAAATGCAGAATTTGCTATTGAAAGCCTCTCAAAGCATGTAGACACGCTTATAACTATTCCTAATGACCGCCTTCTTCAAACAATCGATAGAAACACGCCACTTCTTGAGGCATTCACTGTGGCTGACGATGTACTCCGACAGGGTGTGCAGGGCATCTCTGATCTTATAACTGAACACGGCTTGATTAACTTGGACTTTGCTGACGTTAAGTCGGTTATGAGTCAAGCTGGATCAGCTCTTATGGGTATTGGCCATGGAAGTGGCGAAAATCGTGCAGTTATTGCTGCCCAGCAAGCCATCGAGTCGCCTTTACTTGAAGTTTCGATTGATGGTGCTCGAGGCGTAGTTTTCAACATAACTGGTGGCAATGATCTTTCTATGCACGAAGTTAACGAAGCTGCTGAGGTAATTACATCCGCAGTTTCTCCAGATGCTAATATTATATTTGGAGCAACTATTAAACCTGAAATGCAGGATAAAATTGACATCACAGTTATTGCGACCGGTTTCGACGCTGCATACTTTGCAAAGCGTGGTGCAACTACGAGCACAACTGATGACGAAGATGATGAGGAAGAGAGTTCGCTCTCAAGTTCACTCGGTGAGGTTGAAGGAGAAGTCGAAACAATCAACATGGATGAAGATACAAGCACCTCTACCGGTGCATCTACTACAAATAACGACACAGATTCTTCTGAGGCAGAAACGCCATTCCATAAAAGTGACGATGTACCAAGTTCAAACATCTGGGCAAGTGATGACGACGATAAGTCTGAATCCGAAGAACACGATGTTCCCGCTTTTCTCAGAAGATTCCGCCGTAAAAAAACTACTGATTCAGACCAAAAAGACGAAGAATAGTATTGCAAGTACACTAGCATTAGCGTTATACTTGGAACGAAGTACGCTACAGGTGGTGTAAAACCAAGTGTTACTTAGAAAATTAACTAATATGTCGGAGAGTTCATGAAGTGTCCACAGTGTCAAAGTGCAGATTCAAAAGTAGTAGAGTCACGAGATGTTGCTAGCGGTGAAAGTATTCGTAGACGACGCGAGTGCGAAAGCTGTAGTGCACGGTTTACAACCTACGAGCGTGTTGAACGACCAAATTTGATCGTTGTAAAAAAAGACAACACACGAGAAGTTTTTGATCGTACAAAAGTCCTCTGTGGAATTGAAAGAGCTTCGGAAAAAACTTCAATTTCAGCGCCCGAACGCGAAGATATGGTTGCACGTATTGAACGCAAGCTGTACGATTTAGGTAAGCCAGAAGTGAGGGCTGGAGACGTTGGAGAGCTGGTTATGGACGAACTAGCGAAAGCTGATGAAGTAGCTTATGTGCGCTTTGCAAGTGTGTATAGACGCTTCACAAGCATTAAGAGTTTTGAAGAGGGCTTAAGTGCACTTAAAGCTCGAAAAGACCAATAGGGCAGTGTTAGTTATTGCCGTGTGCTTTTAACAAAAGACAGAATTCTAAGAACTAAGATTTTTCATCTGTCGAAGACACGCGGGAGTGACTAGGTGGAGGGCATTCTTGCTCGCTGACGCTCTAACAAAAACCATATAAAACAAATTAAAAAAGAGGGAAACTAAGGAGGGGGTTGTTATGGCACAAGCTACAGTGCTGGATATTCGACGTTACTTTACTAAAAAAGGTACAGACGCGTACGAAGAGTTCGAGTGGGTGAATCGGGATTCAAAAATTGATAATCCGATAACAGGAAAAGTTGCTTTTGAGCAAAAAGCAGTGGAATTTCCAGACACGTGGAGTCTTAACGCCATTAATATCGTAAGCCAGAAGTATTTTTGTGGTACTCCGGGCACAGCTGAGCGTGAATCAAGTCTTAAAACGCTTATCAACCGCGTTGCCGACACTATTACTCGACATGGTGACCAAGAAGGTTACTTTGCCAGCAAAGATGAGGCTATTACATTCAACCAAGAGCTAAAGTATATTCTTGCTTCTCAGCGAGCAGCTTTTAACTCTCCGGTATGGTTCAACATTGGTGCGGCTTCTCGGTCGCAACAAGCGAGTGCTTGTTTTATTCTTGCAGTAGAAGACACAATGCCTTCAATTTTAAACTGGTATAAAGAAGAAGGAATGGTGTTTAAAGGTGGATCAGGCTCTGGTCTTAATATCAGCACAATTCGTTCAAGTTACGAAACTCTTGGCAAGAGTGCCGGTACCGCTTCTGGCCCACTTAGCTTTATGCGCGGTGCAGATAGCTCTGCTGGCGCAATTAAATCTGGTGGCAAAACTCGTCGTGCAGCCAAGATGGTTATTATGAATGTTAACCACCCTGACATTGAGGAGTTCATTTGGTGTAAGGCGATCGAAGAACGGAAAGCCCGCGTACTGCAAGAAGCTGGCTTTGATATGAGCCTTGATGGTAAAGATATCTTTAGTGTTCAATACCAAAATGCCAATAACTCTGTACGTGTCGATGACGCCTTTATGCGCGCAGTTGAAAAGAATGAAGACTACCAGCTAGTTGGTGTGACCGACGGCAAAGTTTACAAAACTATCAAGGCTCGGGATCTTTGGAGACAGATTGCCGAGAGTGCATGGGAATGTGCGGATCCAGGATTACAGTTTGATACAACCATCAATCACTGGCACACATCACCTAACGCCGGCCGAATTAACGGTTCTAACCCATGTTCTGAGTATATGCACCTCGATAACTCCGCATGTAATCTTGCTTCAATCAACCTACTGAAATTTTTGAACGAAGACGGTACTTTTGATGTAGAAGCGTACAAGCATTCTATTCAAGTTATCTTCACTGCTCAGGAAATTCTCGTTGGTTATTCGGAATATCCAACAGAAAGTATCACTAAGAACGCTAAAGCGTACCGAGAACTCGGTATTGGCTACGCAAACCTTGGTGCAATGCTTATGGCTCAAGGTCTTCCGTATGATTCTGACGAAGGTCGCGCACAAGCAGCGGCTATCACTGCTGTACTTACTGGTCACTCGTACGCAACTTCAGCGCGGCTTGCAAAACAGGTTGGACCATTCGCTGGATTCAATAAAGATCGCGAAGGTATGATGAAGGTGCTTTCTCAGCATCGTGATGCGGTTAGGGATATCGACGCTAGGCTTGTTGCTGAAGACCTGCTTTCTGCAGCTGCGGAATGTTGGGACGAAGCAGTTGAGCTGAGTGATCGCTACGGTGTAAGAAACTCTCAGGCATCAGTTCTTGCTCCAACAGGTACGATCGGCTTTATGATGGACTGTGATACTACCGGTATTGAGCCTGACTTTAGCCTTACTAAGTACAAAAAACTTGTTGGCGGTGGGAACATGGTGATCGTTAACCAAACGGTACCACGCGCGCTTCGAACTATGGGCTATACCCAAAACCAGATCGAAGACATTGTGAAATACATTCACGAAAACAGCGGTGTTGTTGGTGCGCCCCACCTTAAAAACCAAGATTATGCAGTATTTGCTTGTGCGGTAGGTGACAACTCAATTCACTACAATGGTCACGTAAAGATGATGGGTGCAGTACAACCGTTTATTTCTGGGGCAATTAGTAAAACGGTTAACATGCCAGTTGAATCTACAGTTGAAGATATTGAAGAGCTCCACATGCTTTCATGGAAGCTTGGACTCAAGGCGGTTGCAATTTATCGCGACGGCTCGAAAGTCGCACAGCCACTTTCTTCTAAGAAAGATGAAGAAAAGAGTGAAGACGCACTTGATGCACACACGCCACAAACCGCAGAGCAGGTGACTGAGCAGCTTGTTGCACTGCAACCGCATGCGCGACGAGAACTGCCTCGTAACCGCCAGGCACGTACCTTTGAGTTCAAAGTGGCAGACAGTAAGGGCTTTGTGACAGTTGGTGAGTACGATGACGGCAAGCCCGGGGAGATGTTCCTGAGAATCGCTAAGCAAGGGTCTACCCTGGCTGGCATTATGGATGCGTTTGCGATATCTGTGAGTCATGGCTTGCAGTACGGCGTGCCGCTTAAGAGTTACGTGAAAGCGTTTATCAATATGTCATTTGCGCCCGCCGGGATGACAGATGACGTCGAGATTCAGACTGCTTCAAGTTTGGTAGATTATATCTTCCGACGTCTCGCAAAAGAGTACTTGAGTCTTGATGATCAATTGGAACTTGGACTCACGAGTCTCAAAGAATTTGAAGCGGCGGCTCTAAACAACCAAACAAGTTTGCTCGAAGCCGAAGAGCAGCCTGTATTAACAGTGCCTGCTAATGTTCGTCAGGAACCTGTAGCTACGCAAGCAAGTAGTGTGCCTACTTCAAGCGTTTCTGCTGGTGGTGGCGAAACAGCACCACTGTGCTACAGCTGTGGTAATCAAACTCAGCGAGCTGGAAGTTGTTATGTATGCACTTCTTGCGGTACAACGAGTGGTTGTAGTTAGATCTTAGTTCTTAGAGCTTAGATCTTAGATCTTAGAGAAAACGAGTCGGAAGACTCGTTTTTTTGTTCTCTGTGGTTTGTCGCTCACGGCTCGGTTGGGAGTTTAGTGATTGTGGTCGCGGGGTGACTTAACTCTTCCAAGAGCTAAGATCTGCGACCTCCTTCTGGTATACTAGAATGTAATGAAAGCGGTTATTCTTTACAAACCAAACACTGAGCTTGAAAGCTCTGTTAACGAATATGTTCGAGAATTTCACCGGCAGACGAATAGAGATATTGAATTGATTGATGCGGACAGTATTCAGGGTATTGAGACAGCCAAGCTTTACGATATTATGCAATTTCCCGCAGTACTCGTGTTTCGTAACGATGGTCAATTCATTCAGTCATGGATAGATCGTGAAAAATGGCCAACAATCTCAGAACTTAGTTTTTATAATCAATAAAGCATGGTCAGTTCCCTGTCTCCGTCATCCTTAACTAGATTCAGGATCCAATCAATAACAATCATCTTCCACACTCCTGCCATCCACCGCCGCGGATCCAGTCATCAAGCATTCAGCTTCCCATCTCTACGCCCCAAGCTTCTCCAACCCTCCATTTCACCAAACAGAAGACTCCGGTATTCGGGTTTTGGGTGAATGGGTGGGGAAGTTGACTCGTGGGGCGAGGATTACAATAGCTTGCACTTTGATCTGGAATCTACTACTATAAGCACATATCCGTTTGAGTGGCTATCACCCACGAGGAAGAGAAAGAACGGCACTTGCTCAGTAGAATCTCTCGGAATCGGCACGTAAGATCGAACAACTAAGCGCTAGAAGAGTGAGAACCACTTCTTTTGGAAGTCAGATGGTACCATCCTGGAAACGGGATTCTGACAGACAGAAGAAGTGGTTTTTGTTTACTGTTTTTTGTCATCCTGAGCAACGTCGAAGGATCTAGTAACTAAGAGTAAGGTAGCTATGAAAGACCAGCCAACACAACAATTCACTATAGAAAAAATGCAACCAGAAGATTTTGTGGCTGCTAACGAAGTGCGTCTTCAATCTTGGCTTGATACGTATGTGAACGATCAGTTTGACGTGACCCGCGACTGGGTAGAATCTCGTAACGAAACTCAGCGCAGCTTGAAGGCGGTTGAGCACAGGCGTCAGCTTATGGAGGATGCAGTATCCGCGCAGTGGGTTGCCAAAGATAGCTCTGGGGTTGTAATTGGCGTCACGGGTCCGTACGTGACAAGTAGCGGCGTACAACGCGTTGGCTCACTGTACGTTGATAGAAAGTACCATGGCTGTGGAGTAGGCGCAGCGCTAATACAGAAAGTTATTGACTGGCACGATCCAAGTAAGCCGATTGAAATTTATGTTGTTAGCTACAACGAAAGAGCAAAAGCCTTTTACAGAAAATGGGGCTTTGAAGAAATTCCAAATTCCGAAAAACTGTTCGCAGATAAGATTCCAGAAATAAGAATGATACGAAAGGCACAGATATGAAATTTAAAGCAAATAGCAGAAGAAGAGCACTAGAATACGAAAAGGATCTTGTTAAGAAATGGAAAAAGAATAAGACTTTTGAAAAGTCAGTACAAATGCGTCCGAAAGAAAATAGTTACGTATTTTACGATGGACCTCCGTTTATTTCAGGTTCACCGCACCACGGAACACTTCTGAGTTCGATAGTGAAAGATGTTGTTCCTCGTTATCAAACCATGAAAGGTAAAAGAGTAGAGCGCGTTTGGGGCTGGGATTGCCATGGCTTGCCAGCGGAAAGATTCACTGAGAAGAAACTCGGTATTCACTCACGCCAAGAAGTTATAGAATACGGCATAGAAAAATATATTAACGCAACTCGCGAAAATATGATCCAAACCAGTAGCGAGTGGGAAGACGTAGTCGATAGAATTGGTCGCTGGGTTGAATTTAAGGGCGCCTACAAAACCATGGACAAAGACTACATGGAAAGTATCTGGTGGGCATTCAAAACTTTGTACGAAAAAGGCAAAATCTACGAAGGTGAAAAAGTACTCATGTACTGTATTTTGGACGGCACTCCGCTTTCTAAGGCCGAAGTCACTATGGATAGCGGTGCATATCAGGACGTTACCGATCCAAGCGTGTATGCAAAGTTTAAACTAGCCGGATCGGACGCAAGCCTGCTAGTTTGGACGACTGTCCCGTGGACATTGCTAGCAAATACTGGATTAGCAGTTGATAAAAAGGCTACATATGTTGAAGCCAAAGTAGGAAGTGAAACCTATATTACAGCTAAAGACCTTCTAGAAGAGAGTCTTAAAAACGAAAAAGGTGAACTACCCAGCTATACGGTTGTCCGAGAATTCAAAGGGAAAGAACTGGTTGGTCAAAAATATGAACCTTTCTACAAGGACTGGGGTAAAAAAGCTCACTATATTCATCATGCCGATTTTGTAAGTACTGAAGAAGGTACTGGAGTAGTGTCGCAAGCTCCTGCGTATGGTGAAGAAGATTTTGAACTTGCCAAGCAAAAAGACTTTCCAGTTATCTCGGTTATCGACAATAACGGTGTATTAACTGAGAGTGACTTTAAGGGTCGACAAGTGTGGGAGTGCAACAAAGAGTATGCAAAAGCTTTGCTAGAGCGAGATAAAGTGTACAGAATTCATTACTATCGTCACAGCTATCCGCACTGTCATCGATGCGGCACTAAGTTAATCTACCGAGCTCATCCAAGCTGGTTTATGGACATAGAGGGCCAGCGGGAAAAGATGCTTGAAAAAAATGGCAATGTTGAATGGTTCCCACGTCATGTAAAAAATGGTCGTTTTGCTAAGACTGTTGAAACTGCACCAGATTGGAATATTTCTCGTGATCGATTCTGGGCAACCGCAATGCCTGTTTGGAAGGGCACTGACAAAGACGGCAATGAGCATGTTAAAGTTATCGGTAGCTATGCTGAGCTTAAAGAGCTCTCGGGCAAAGAGCTCGATGATTATCACCGTCCATGGGTGGACGACATTACGTTTGAAATTGACGGTGTAACATACACACGAATCGACAAAGTCATGGATAGCTGGTTTGAGGCTGGAAGCATGCCGTTTGCGCAGTTCCATTATCCATTTGAGAATAAAGAAAAGTTTGAAGCTAATTTTCCAGGTGACTTCATAGTCGAGTACATCGGTCAGGTTCGTGCCTGGTTTTACTATATGCACGCAATGAGCGTCGCACTATTTGGCGAAAATTCGTTTAAAAATGTGATCGTAACTGGTAACGTAGCTGGCAATGATGGTCGTAAGATGAGTAAAAGCTACGGTAATTACACCGATCCAAATGAACTTATGGACAAGTTTTCGGCAGATAGCCTAAGGTTCTTACTGGCCTCAAGTCCGCTTCTCAACGGCGAAGATTTTACTTTGCAAGACAAAGAGGTCGGTGACATTGCCCGCAAACTGAGTATGGTTTGGAATATGTACGACTTCTTTACAATGTACGCCGAAGTTGATGGATGGGAGTGGGATGGTAATCACGAAGACCCAACTCAGCTTTGCAAGAACCCGCTTGATACCTGGATCATCAGTCGTGTGCATCAATTAACTCAAGAAGTTGAAAAACATATGGATGTATATGATATTCCAAATGCAATGAAACCAGTTCTACCATTCATAGAAGACGCTTCAAACTGGTACGTGCGCCGTTCTCGACGTCGCTTCTGGAAAAGTGAAGATGATAGTGATAAGAACGAAGCCTATAGGACGCTCCATTACATTCTGGTACAGCTCAGTATGGTCATAGCTCCGTTTACGCCATTTTTGGCGGAAGAACTCTATCAAAAACTCACTGGTGGTGAATCAGTTCACCTGCTTGATTGGCCAGAGGTTGGCCATGTGAATGAGCTGTTGATAAGTGATATGACCAAGCTCCGTGAATACGTAAATGAAGGTCTGAGTATACGCGCCCAGAACAAACGTAAGGTTCGCCAGCCACTCGCTTCAGTGACAATCCCTGAAAACGGTACGGTATTCGATTTCGATGAAATTTTACAAGAAGAACTGAATGTAAAAGCAGTACAAGTTGGTGAATTTGCCCTAGACCTTGAACTAACTGATCACCTAAAACGTGAAGGACTTATGCGCGAAGTCATCCGCTTTGTTCAAAATGCCCGCAAAGACGCTGGTCTTAATGTTGATGATCGCATATATCTTTCACTCACAACGAATAATTTGGATCTGAAAAAGGCTATCGAAGAACACATGCAGACTATTGCAAATGAAACCCTCGCTACTAAATCTGGTGAAGCGACAGACGCCTATAATGTAACCGTTAAAGTTGAGGGCGAGGAGCTGAGCATCTCACTCAAGAAGGCAGAGAGCTAACACAGTGTTTAAGGGTGGTGCAGTAAGCCCTGATGCGTATCTCCTTTTGATACTTGTCGTGGCTTTACTTACACGACTATTGTTTACGAGGTTCCGTCGGAGAACCAGCCTCAATATAATAAACGGCAATAACCAGCCGTTGCTAAACTCGTATTATACAAAAGATCGAGAATTAGTTCCGTTAGATAAGGGTAGTTTTGGCCAACTGAAATACGTACTTTATATGACTGGCTTCACGACACATAAGAGCTTCGCAAGAAATGGCAGGGAAGTTGTATCAACTACCGCTGACGAGGAGGTAATTATCTGCTGCGTCGATCTACCATTTATAAGCAGCGCCCATCTTATCGGGCTGGCTAAAAATGGCAGTAGTACTACACTGCTGCGTGACTTTCTTGAGCAAAGGAACCTAGAAAAAGTCAATCTGGAGGGGGATTTCCCAAGTTATGCTCACATATACACACCACCAGGTAATCAGGTGAATGCACGCTACCTACTTGATCCAGCTGCAATGGTCTTTGTCGCCGATTTCTGCAAAACACATCACTGGGAAATTGTAGGCAAATATCTGTATTTTGTAAGTAGCGACAAAATACAGGGCAGGATAGTAGATAAAGATCCCACGCCAATCATGACGGAAGATGTCGAACGGTTTGTTGCGGAGATTAAACCAGCACTAGGGTCTGAGTAGAATGCTGAACATATAATCTTTAAGGTCTAGCCTTGAAGAAAAATCTGAAACCTTGACTGAGAAATTTGATGAAGTGGCTAATGGTTACGAAATAACTGCGAGCACTGAATTGACTTCGCTCAAGGATGAACCCTGTTGCAGGGTTCATCCTTGAAAGGTGCACTGCATCAATAGTTATGGCCACGCATGAGATTTAAGTGTATACTTAAACATATGCAAATACCAACAGATGCAGAATTTTCAATGCTTGTCGGCGAAGCGCTTGATCAACTACCGGAAAAGTACGTTTCGCGGCTAGAGAATGTGGTGATCACGTATGCCGATGAGCCAGACCGGCATCAGCGAACAAAGCTAAAACTCAGAGGTCACCAAAGCCTTTTTGGGTTATACGAGGGAATTCCACTTACCAAAAGAGGAGCCAACTACAACCTGGTGCTTCCAGACAAAATTACGCTCTTTAAATTCCCGCTTTTCTATCACTCGAAAAATGAAGAAGATTTTAAAGCTCGGATAAAACACACCCTTTGGCATGAGATTGCCCACTACTTTGGTCTGGATCATGATCGGATCCATGAACTAGAAAATAACCACTCTTTACAGTAGTGGTTATATCTGTTACACTTGTCATCGACTTGTTTAATAATTTGATATCAAAATTCTGACTCCGACTGGCGCAAAGTCAACTCGGGCAAGTCAAGCTCAGGGTTTTCGATTAAGGAAGATAATTAGAAATGAAGAAAGCTGTTATTGTATCTGGCGGCCATCAATATATTGTGGCTGAGAATGAAAAGCTTGAAGTTGAGCTTGTTGGTGATGCGAAGACTCTAAAATTCGAACCACTTATGATCATCGATGGTAATAAGGTACAGATTGGTCAACCCATTGTTAAGGGTGCTGCTGTCGAGGCAAATGTACTTGAAACTGGGGTTAAGGGTGAAAAAGTTACGGCTATTCGCTACAAAGCTAAAAAGCGCGTTAATAAGACTCGTGGTCACCGTCAACAACACACACTTATCCAGATCACTAAGATTTCTTAGCTGTACGGGATGAGAATAAACTGAGCCTTCGGGCTCTTTTTAATTACTCTTTGAAATGTCATCAAACGGTAAAAACCTGTATAATAAGAACAACGTTCGGAGGGAAACAAAACGGATGGCAAACATACTGGCGGTTACAAACCAAAAAGGGGGCGTGGGTAAGACCACAACCACTATTAATGTCGCCTATAACCTTGCTAAAGAAGGCAAGAAAGTCTTGCTGATTGACCTTGACCCCCAGGGTAACGCCACCAGCGGGCTTGGTCTTTCTAAAGCTGGCCTAACTACTAGAGATGTTCTCTCTGGTAAGGCTACGATTGTAGATGCAGCTAAGGAGTCTCCGTACCCAGGACTTTGGGTGCTTCCTACAGATGCCGAACTAGCGACACTAGAGACCGAAATCGCACCAGCTAAAGATCGCGCCATCCGACTTAAAAAAGTACTCACAGATACAGATTACGATGTAGTTCTCATCGACTGTCCGCCAAGCCTGGGACTACTGACGGTTAATGCGCTTACGGCCGCAACCTCTGTAGTTATTCCTGTTCAGACCGAGTACTATGCTCTTGAGGGGCTCGGGCAATTACTCGAGACTATGAAGCTTGTCCGTCAGGCACTTAACCCAAGGCTCGCAATTCTTGGGGTGGTTATGACGATGCACAATGCTCGCACAACACTCTCTGTTCAGGTTGAAGAGCAGCTCAGGAAAAATTTTAAAGAACGGTTGTTTGAAACAGTAATACCACGTAATATCAGAGTTGCGGAAGCGCCAAGTCATGGCAAGCCAATAGGTGAGTACGACAAATGGAGCAAAGGTGCTCGGGCCTACAAACAGTTAACAAAAGAAGTTATGGAGCGACTATGATGATAGATAACAGATATCAGCAAATAGCAAACGGTGTAAAGAGCACGCGACTCAGTCTATTTGCTGCTGTCTCTAGTCTCTCGGGAGTAAAGCGATGAATGCAAAGGGGCTTGGCAAAGATTTCTCGGCATTAATTCCAGATGATATGCTTTCTGAAGCACTCGCCGTTGGTGCATCAGCCGATCAAATTCAGCAGATCTCACTTAAAAAACTTGCTCCAGACCCTCAGCAACCTCGCAAACATTTTGATGAAGAAGCGCTTACGGAGCTCGCGGGTTCAATAACACAGCATGGTGTTGTTCAACCGCTTATCGTAGCCAAGAACGGCAGCAGCTACATCATTATTGCTGGTGAACGTCGCTTTAGAGCAGCTAATCAAGCTGGCTTAGCAGAGGTGCCGGCTATAGTTCGTTCATTCGGCGAGCAGGAAAAACTCGAAGTTAGTCTGATTGAAAATGTTCAGCGTGAAGATCTCTCAAAGCTAGAACTTGCCGCGGCATACCTGAAGCTTCACGATCAGTTTAATCTTGAGTATAAAGAAATTGGAGTCCGCGTCGGGAGAAGCGAGTCAGCCGTTGTGAATATCATGAGGCTTTTGAAACTTCCAGGAGATGCAAAGAAGGCTCTTAACGAAGGACTTATTACCGAAGGGCACGCCCGTCAAATCGTTGCACTTAAAACAGAAGAAGAACAGCTCAGGCTACTCCAGCTTATAGTCAAAAATGGCTGGACGGTAAGACAGGCGGAGCAATACGTTGTTGGTCACAAGAAGGCCGCTCAGACCGAAAAAGGGAAAGAAGGTGTTAAGCGGACTCAAAGTGAAACTGCTGAGACAAAACAGCTTTCTCAGCGACTCAAGACGCCAGTACTAGTTAAGCATATGGCCAAAGGCGGTCAGCTTGTTATCAAATACAAAGATGAGTCACATCTTGAAACGCTTATAAAAGAGTTGCTAGGCTAGACACACTAATTCTTTAGAAGAACCGTGCATCGTCAAGTGGGAATATTCTAACCTTCAGAGTGCCAATTATGAGCCCTTCTGGAACAGTACCAAGTTCATTACGTGAATCAAGAGAGTTGCTGCCTTCACGATTATCGCCGCTGACAAACACGTGGTTCGCCGCTACCGTTACATCGTTGGAACCACTTGAAGCAGGCAGGTCTTTGCCGTAATCTGCATCATCTGGGTTAAAACCCTGGGGGTGCTCTTTATTGTATACGGTGAGCTTTCCATCCTTTACGACAACACGTTCTCCAGGGAGACCAATGACACGTTTAATGAGTTGTAGATCTGAACGCTGCGGATCAATAAATACAATAACGTCTCCTCGTTGTGGCTGGTAGTCTTTTCGCATTAGCTTTGAGCTAGTGCGGCCGACCTTAGAAATAATGAGGCGATCACCGTCGTGCAAGGTGGGGTACATGCTACTGCCAAACACTTTGTAGCTTTGAAATAAGAACATATTGATAACTTGCACAAGCACAAAAGCCGCTATGAGTGTCAGTGCGAACGAAAATACACCGCCTCCTGCAGCTATTTTTTCTGTTTTCATATCATCTTGTGTGTTAGTTATGGGTGACTGGATGGGTATTTCAGTGGCTTTGAGGGGTTCGGTGTTTTGTGGAGATACTGGCACAGGGCCGCTTGTCTGGCTCGTTGTGTCAACTTCGGTAGTCTGTGACTCATTCTCTTGCATATTAGGCTCAGTATATCAGCTGTAATTGTAAAAAGCACGTCTTTACCAGAAGCCATAAAATGGTTATACTAACGTCAAGTATTTATGCAAAATAAACGACGCAAATCTGGTAGTGCTATGGATGGTTTTGTCCCGAGAAATCGTGACAACGCTTCTAAGCGTCTAACTTTAGACAATGTAAATCGTAAACCGACCGCCCATACTACAGACGGCTTCGTCCCGCGGGAACCACGGTCTACACAGCCACTAGCGTTAAAAGACGATGAATGGGCAGATGAAAATACCCTAAATATTGCAGATACCGGGGCTCTCGATCTTTCAACTGATGGA
The DNA here is from genome assembly GCA_964397855.1 of uncultured Candidatus Saccharibacteria bacterium. GTDB lineage: Bacteria > Patescibacteriota > Saccharimonadia > Saccharimonadales > UBA7683 > UBA7683. The sequence goes on from CAYNKQ010000003.1 coordinate 29,137, forward strand.
ACAGAACCACTAACTAAATCAAAGTGGTGGCAGTTTGGCAAAAAACGCCGTATAGCCAAAGGGAAGTCTGAGCCTTCTCGCCGCAAAAAGATCATAAAACGAATTCTTCTGGTTGTGCTTTTGGTGTTTGTACTTGTTGGCGGGTTTGTTGGCTGGAAGGTGCTCAAGAATACAACCAAAGTATTTAACGGTAACATACTTGGTTTGCTCGACACGACAAAGCTTAAAGGGGAAAACCAGGGTAGGGTAAACATACTACTTGCTGGAACGTCTGAAGATGATCCAGGTCATGATGGCGCCAAGCTTACCGATTCTATTATGATTGTTAGTGTTGATGTCGTTACCAAGAAGGCCTTCATGATCAGTGTTCCACGTGATCTCTGGGTTGATTACCAGACCCGAGGCTGCTCGGTTGGTTATCAGGGTAAAATAAACGCCGTCTACACCTGTGGTGAGCAAACTAACTTCAAGGCCGACGGTTATGCAAGCGGCGGAATGGGCTTGTTGAGCAAGGTGGTAGAAGACAATTTTGGTCTTACTATGCATTACTATGCCAAGATCAACTACACCGCCTTCAGGGAGACCGTCGATACGGTTAACGGTATTGATATAAATCTTCAAACCAATGATCCAAAAGGAATACTTGATAGAATTTTTGACTGGGAGTGCAAGTATAAATGCTACAAGGTTAAGTATCCAAATGGCCCGTTGCATCTCAATGGAGAGCAGGCGCTTGACCTTGCTCGCGCTAGGGGTGATGGCATCGGGTATCCAACGTATGGTACTAATAATGATTTTGGTCGTACAGAACGTCAGCGTCAGATGCTTGTAGCCCTAAAAGACAAAGCGCTTTCGATTGGTATCTTAAGCAACCCAGCCAAGCTCAGCAGCCTGCTTGATTCTGCTGGTAATAATGTCGATACAGATATTAAGACCAACGAGCTTCGTCGCATGTATGAAATTGGAAAAGATATAAATAATCAAAATATCAAATCGATCGGCCTAGCAGACGAGGATGTCTCGCTGGTTGAAACATTCCGCGCCGTCGATGGCTCAAGTGCTATTCGCCCTGTTGCTGGAACTACAAATTACAGTCAGATTAAGGCTTATATCAAAAAACTCACAAGCTCTGACCCAGTGGTGCACGAAGGCGCCAGCGTCGTTGTTCTTAACGGAAGCGGTGTTGCGGGACTTGCTCAAGGTAAAGCCGATACGCTATTGGCTAAAGGAATTACTGTCCCTGCGGTTGCCAACGGTACTGCGCGAGATGCAACTGTAATTGTTGATCTCAGTAAAGGCGCCAAGAGCGGCACTAAGTCGTATCTCGAAAAGCTATACGGAGTAAAGTCGGTCACTACTACGGCTACGGCTCCAGAAGCTAAAAACTATCAATCGGACTTTGTGATAATACTTGGCAAGAACGCTGCTGCCGTATCTAATTAGGATCGCGTTTTTCTATCCGTGTGATTTGAGCGGAATGTGTCTAAAAACACTCTGCGGATGGTATACTGATAGGCGATATGCTACAAGTAAAAAAGAGTTTTTGGGGAAAGAGACCCGGTTTCGATTTAGGTGATTTGCTCCACATTGGTGTAAATCTTGGATTTGTCGGTGTGATATACGCAATGGTTGTCTACTGGGGCCTCGCCCCGTTAGCGGTCCTGCTAGTTGTGCTTAGCAAGTGGCGTGTTTTGGCGGTGCAGCCTCGTTTTTGGTTGCCGAATATTAAAGCCAATCTTGTTGATGTGATTGTAGGGGTGAGTACAATTATTCTAGCCAACCAGACATCGGTGAAATGGGTATCACTTGTATGGATTGTCCTGTATGTTGGTTGGTTGCTATTCTTGAAACCTCAGTCTCAGGACATATGGGTCGGTCTGCAGTCCTTCTGGGCTCAACTTGTGGGACTTCTGGCTATTTTTATGGTTGGATCACTCCTTGCTCAGCCGTTTCTTGTTTGTGCACTTGCATGGTTGGTTTCATGGGCATCGGCTCGTCACTACTTTAGTAATTATGAAGAGCCGCACTATCGCTCGCTCGGTCTGGTTTGGGGTTTCTTGGTGACTCAGCTTGTATGGGTTAGTTTACATTGGATCCAATACTACGAAATTTTTTCCATGAAAATTTCTTTAACTGTAATTATTGTTTCAATAATATCTGCAAGCTTGGGAGGTATTTATCACGCCTACAAGAAAGACACGCTTCAGCGTGGAGTGCTGATTGAAAATGGATTGTTCGGTGTAGTGCTCATAGCTGTAATTTTAGCTACCGCAAGGTTTGCGACCTAGCCTTAAGCTTTTTCTCAGTTTTTGGGCGTACAATTAGTACTTGACATAAGGGGGTATATGGAAAATCAACAAGATTCACTCGAAGAACTAAAAACACCACTTACACCGGAAAAACATCCAGTGACCGCTAAGCCTAGCGGACGTTATTCTACCAAGAGGGTTGTATTGGCGTGTCTGGTGACTGCTCTTTTGGCTACAATATTGAGTGCGGGTGGCCTTGCGGGGGCATTCCTGATTGGCCGGAGCATGAACGACACAGCAAGCATTGAACAGAAGCGACAGACCGTAGTGCAGGAAGGCGAAGTTATTGCTGACGTAGCACAGAAGGTTAGCCCAAGTGTCGTGTCTATAGTTACGGAACAGCAATCTACCGTCAACAGTCTGTATTTTGGTCAGCAGACTCGAACAAGTCAGGCTGCTGGAACAGGATTTGTAATTGATGCAGGTGGGCTGATAATCACTAATAAACATGTTGTACCAGCAGGCACAAGCAAGGTTCAAGTAGTGATGTCTGACGGTACTAAATATGACGATGCCGAAGTCATCGGCAGAGATCCACTCAATGATATTGCAGTCATAAAAATTAATGGTGCTAAAAATCTTAAAGTTGCTCAACTTGCCGACTCAGACGCCGTTCGAACTGGTCAAAAAGTTATTGCTATAGGCAACGCGCTGGGACAATTTCAGAATACCGTGACATCAGGAATTATCTCTGGAATGGGTAGGCCAATTGAAGCTGGTGATGAAAGTGGGAATGCTAGCGAACAGCTCAATAATCTGTTTCAGACTGATGCGGCGATAAACTCCGGTAATTCGGGAGGCCCACTTCTGAACTTTAATGGAGAAGTTATCGGTATAAACACTGCAGTTGCTGCCGGTGCACAGAATATTGGATTCTCAATTCCGATTAATGAAGCCAAGGGTGTTATTGAAAGTGTGAAGGCTACGGGTAAGATTTCTCGACCATATCTTGGTGTGCAATTTAGCATGCTCACGGCCAGTAGTGCAAAAGAGCTCAACCTCTCGGTTCAGAAGGGTGCTCTTGTGGGTAGTGACGCTGGGTCAGTTGTGACTGGTAGCCCGGCCGACAAGGCTGGTATCAAAGCCGGTGATGTTATTACTAAAGTGAATACTGTCGAGCTTTCAGACTCAATCTCGCTTGCTTCTGCTGTCGGAAGGTTTAAGGTTGGTGATACGGTTGAACTGACGGTTATTCGTTCCGGTAAAGAACAGAAGATCAAGGTGACCTTAGCCGAAGCCCCTGCTGGTTAGTCTAATCAACAATGGTCAATCTCCTGTCTCCATCATCCGCGTGCAGATAGAGATCAAGCCCACAATAGTTATCTCCCCGTCTCCACGCCCCAAGCCTCTTTCCCGTCCAACCAGCTTCTTTCTGTCGCGCCAGGACGATGTAAGCATCTCCGATTTGTATATAGCTGTTGGTTCCAGCAAGTCCCTCCTTTACTCGCCAGAAAGAATCTTCTGGCGTTTCGGGCCTTGGTTGAATGGGTGGGGAAGCTGACTTGCGGGGCGAAGGTTAATTATTTTGAACAAAGAGTTGGGCGAGGGTTTCGGTCTTTTCTAGGGTATAGCCAGCTTTTGAAGCTAGTTTTATGATGTCCCTATGTTGAGACTCTAGACTTTCGGTGACTACTATTTTTGGTTTGTATGGGAGATTAACAACCTGGCCCCAAAATATTTTGTAGTGGTCTAATCCATCGACTCCAGAAAAAAGAGCTTGTGATGGTTCTTTAGTTATCTCTTCAGATGTAATTAAGTTTCGGGGTACATAGGGGAGATTGGCTAGGACAACATCTGGCCTAATTGCTTCGGGGACATCAAGTAGGTTTGCTTCGTAGAACTGCACAGGGGCATTCAGGTGATCCGCATTTTGACCTGCGACCTTGAGTGCTCCTTTGCTGATGTCTGTTGCGACTACCCTTGTCTCGGGTAATTCTAACTGGGCAGTTATTGCCAAGATGCCTGAGCCTGTACCTACATCTAGAACCACCAGAGTCTTAGTATCGTCGTTGGAGTCTTCCGCGTTGGCGGCAGTAATAGCTTGTTTTAGTAATTCAACCATGGCTTCAGATTCGGGGCGAGGTATCAAAACGTCCGTATTAACTAAAAAATCTCGGCCGTAAAATTCTTTTGAACCAATAACGTATGCAAGTGGTATGTGTGATCTTCGTTGTTTCAGATTTGTATTCAACTGCAGAACTTGAGAATCACTAAGCTCGTAATCATTGTGTGCAAGTATCCAACTGCGTGATTTATGTAGTATAGCCTCAATAATTACAAGGCAATCTAGCCGGGCAGTGGTGATCTCAGCCAGCTGGAGCTGCTCAATAGCCTGTTTAAGCCAAGTTTGTATTTTCATATCGTTGCCGAACCACTTCATACGCAAAAATTGCAGCAGCGTTACTTACATTAAGCGAGTCGTTTTCACCAAGCATTGGAATAATCAGTGGCTTGCTTCGTTGTTTCCAGAAATCACTTAAGCCTTCGTGCTCTGTGCCAAGAACTATTGCAATTGGTGAAGTAAAATCAACGCTGCTATATAAGCTTGATTGATCTGAAAGAATGGCGCCATACGCTGTAATTTCGTGTTTTTCCAAAAAATCATAGACATCCGCATTATTAGCTGCTGCAACTTGTTTTGTAAACACAGTACCCACACTTGATCTTATTACATTCGGGTTGAACACATCGGTTCGTTCGTCGCAGATAATGACACCGTCAGCTCCTGCGCCATCAGCTGTGCGTAAGATTGCCCCAAGGTTACCAGGTTTCTCAACAGACTCAACAATAATAAAGAACGGATTTTCACCAAAATTAAGTTCATCTAAGCCTCTATGTTTTGCCTGAAATACCGCAATAATACCATCTGTACTGCCACGATAAGAAATCTTTTCGTATACTTCTTTGCTGACGGTCATTATCTCTCTTAGATTCAAACTCTCAGTTCTAAGGTCTTTCCCCCCGTAGATTTCTGGGCAAACAAAAAGCGAATGGGGGAGATAGCCGCCATCAAGTGCATAAGCAATTTCTTTCGCACCTTCAACTAAAAATACCCCTTCTTCTCGCCGAGTACTATTTTTATGTAAACTTTTTACCCACTTAATTTTTGGGTTTGATGTACTAGCTATGTAGGGCGTCATTTTGAGGTTTCCATGTCTGTAATTATACTCTCGACAACTTTATCCAAGGATTGGGTGGAATCAATTGCGATTGCCTGGGGTTGTTTTAGTATGTCTGATTCTCTTGTTGCCCGATAGGCTATTTCTTCTTCAAGTTGCTGGGGGTCTTTGCCGTAGTCTTTGTCTGTTCTGCTCAAGATTCGGTGTCTCAAAGTCGCGTCGTTGAGTGTAAGAACAAAAATTTTATCAAAATATGAATAGAAGTCAGACTGATTGCTTGTAACTCCACCAAGAACCACATTCTCGGCTGAGTTTAATAATTCTAAGATTACACTTTTGGACCAGTTCCACTGATATTGGTCCCAGTCAATCTTTGCTTCTGGGTACGGCACGTGATTGCCATTATTATCCTCGAGCCTTGTTGCACCAGGCTGGCTATCAGTGTCATAAGCTGTGAAACCTCGTTTCAAGAGTTCGCGTATGACGGTACTTTTGCCAGCCCCAACAGAACCGGTAACGAAATATTTACCCATCAGCTGTCTCCACGAGCAAGTTGAGACTCGTACGACTGTAGTTTTTCAATTAGATCATCAATATCACCGTTCATTGCTCCTGGAATCCCAGAACGAGAATAGTTCACGCGGTGATCTGTAATACGGTCTTGGGGGAAGTTATACGTACGAATTTTTTCGGATCTATCACCGGACCCAATAAGAGATTTTCTTTGGGCGGAAAGGTTGGCGCTGGCTTCTTCGATCTGCTTTTGAAGCAAGCGAGAGCGTAGTACGCTCATAGCTTTTAGTTTGTTCTTAATTTGCGATTTTTCATCCTGATTGGTTACGACGACACCAGTTGGAAGGTGAGTGATGCGCACGGCTGAATCTGTAGTGTTAACTGATTGTCCGCCATGACCTGACGCACGGTAAGTGTCTACCTTTAAATCTGCTTCTTTAATTTCGATATCAGTTTCTTCTGCCTCAGGCATAACGGCAACGGTGACTGTTGAAGTATGAATACGTCCCTGACTTTCAGTGGCAGGAACGCGTTGTACACGGTGTACGCCGCCTTCAAATTTGAGTTGCTTATAAGCATCTTCTCCGCGTGCCATAAATATCACTTCTTTGTAGCCGCCGTTGTCGTTAGAATTTTCTGACATAATCTCGGTTTTTAGGCTGTGTGTCTCGCAGAAACGAAGGTACATTCTTAATAGCTCGGCAGCAAATAAACCGGCTTCGTCACCACCTGCACCAGCTCGAATTTCTACAACTGCGTTTTTATGATCATTAGGGTCTTTGGGCGTGAGGAGTTCAGTCAGTTTTTCTTCTGCTGTAGCAATTTTTTCTTCAAGCTCTGGTATTTCCATCTTGGCAAGCTCTGAGAGTTCGGCATCATTACCGCGCAGGATCTCATTAGATTCAGCCAACTGTTTTTCAAATAGCTCTTTTTGGTCCAGCGTAGTTATGATCCCCTCAAGCTCCGATCGTCGTCGATTTTTCTCACCAATTTTGGGATCAGAAAAAGCATCTGGTGCACTAAGCGCCTCAGTTAATTCTGCCAGTTCATCACGTAGTTTTTGTTGTGCTTCCATTACTTATGAATTATAACAGAAACACCAACCTAGCCATAAAATAAACTTTACCTATTGACAAATTTAGGCATAAGAAGTATACTCAAGTAGTAGTTAAAAAAACAAAAAAGGAAATAAGAAGTCATGGCCGAAGGCGCCCCACAAGATAGTTCCGATCAGATCATTGAACCGAGATTGCTCACTCCCGAACAAGCACGAGCAGGTTATACGCTGGCTGCCAACGAATCCATTCTCGTCAATGTGGCAGATGTTAATACGGATGGCGTACGTGGAGAAGTCGTAGATACGGAGGACGGTCGCAAGGTCTGGACTACTCCAGTTGGTCACTTACATCTTAAGGGTGATCGGGATAGTGTTATTGGATATTTTCTACAAACAGTGGAAGTCACCAGTGAGGGTGACGCGCATGAGGGCGTTATGTTTGCAGTAAATTCAAGGCAAAGCCTCATGCTACCGTTATCTGCGGCAGAACCATGGGGTATCGGCAGAAAGTTTGAGGGCCAGTCTGAAATGCGAGGTGGTGTTTCTGGGGATCACTGTGAAGTAGGGCTCGATGAAGACGGAGCAAACCTACTAGTTAAAAACAAAGATCCCAAGAACGGTACAGCTATAGTTCTATATGCGTAATGTTTTCAGGGTTATCAAAATATCGCTTAGTCAATTAAGCGATATTTTAAGTGTAGCGCAAGTCTTCAGAGGTGCTTTATTCAGCAGCTGTTTCAACTGCGTCAGGTGATTCGGTTTTTTCTGTATATTTTTTACTAGCTGGCTTCTTATCAGCTTTTTTAATAGTAGCAGCCTTGGCTTCGCGAGCTTTTTTAGCAGCTTCAGCGCGAGCTTTAAACTTATCAACACGACCTTCGATATCCATGATCTTTTCTTCGCCAGTGAAGAATGGGTGAGAAGCACTTGAAACGTGTACTTTTACAAGTGGGTATTCTTTGCCATCTTCCCATTTAATCGTTTCGCTGGTGGCAACGGTCGAACGAGTTAAAAAACTAGTTTTACTTGAAGTGTCCTGAAAGACAACTTGTCGATAATCTGTTGGGTGCAGATCTTTTTTCATTGTGTGAACTCCTGCCCATTTAAGACGGTTAGCAGCGGGCCACTGCAGCCGTTTTGGTATTTACCAAATATAACTTGGCTATTATATCTGTTAATCCAATATTTTACAAGCGGTTAGCGGTCGCGAAGATACACGACGTCTTCTTCAGTGACGGGCTGTGCGTGCGCCTTTACGGGAGCATGCGTTGCTGGCTGAGCAGCCGCGGTGGGTTGAACAGGGGAGGCTTCGGCTTTCTTTTTGCCACCTCGTTTGCCACGGCGTGTCCGTTTCTTTTTGGCTGGCTCAGTTTCACTAGCCACCTCTTCTGGCGTTGGGGCGGCCTGAGCTTTTGGAGGTGCAACAGAGCCAGGTCGAGTTTTTTCAAGGGTGAGTACTGATTTAGCAGCTTTTTTAACGGCATTTGCTCTATCGAGGGGTTTTGATGAAGGTGCTGGCGGCGGTACGGCGGCTACTGGTTTTGGCTGTTGGCCTCGCGGCGTACTCTCGGTGTTGATGCCTAGTTCTACTTGTGCTTTTGGTATGGCAAGGGTAGCGCGGTTATTGGCAACTATTTGTTCAAGTACGCCCTCAAGGTGGCCGGGTAATTCCATTGTTCGTGCCGAAAAAGGAACTGCCTTTTCGCCGTCAATTGAAATATTGGCTAAAAAGTCACGGTTATTGAGTTGGATGAGGTCGGTGGCTTCAAACTGTGGTTCAAAGTATTTTTGCAGTACACTAGCATCTTCTGGGCTGACACGGAATGAGATGATGCTTCCAACGTTACCAAACACTGCGCCGCTGACCTCTGGAATCATCTGAGAAGTGTATTGATTAGCAATGGTAAGATTTAGACCATATTTACGGGCCTCAGAAAGAATGGTGGCAAAGGATTCGGTGGCAAAGTTTTGGAACTCATCAACATAGAAGTAGAACGGCTTTCTGTCTTCAACGCGGGCAATATCGGCACGGCTCATGGCTGCTAGCTGAATTTTTGTTACCAACAAAGAGCCCAAGATCGCTGCATTATCTTCACCAATAAGTCCGCGAGAAAGATTAATCACCAGTATCTTGCCTTCGTCCATTATCTGGCGCACGTTGAATCCGCTATTTGGCTGGCCAACAACATTACGAATAATTGGGTTGGCGGTGAAGGCTCCGACCTTGTTCAGGATAGGGGCTACGGCTTCTGTTCGGAACTTCTCGTTCCAACTAGCATATTCTTTAGTCCAAAAGTTCATTACTACTGGATCGGTTACGTGACTGACAACATCTTTTTGGAACTTTGAATCTGTCAGTAACCGGGTGATATCAAGCATGGTTGAGCCGGGGTATTCAAGTAACGAGAGAATGGTGTAGCGCAAAATATATTCGAGGCGCGGCCCCCAGCTGTCAAACATTTTCTTAAGTGAACCAATAATCTCAGAGGCTACAAGTGTTTTTTGTGATTCGGTCTGTACTTCGAGTGGATTAAAGCCGATAGGGAACTCAGTGTCTGCTGGGTTAAAGTAAACAACGTCCTTAACCCGTTCCGGTGCAATACGACGAAGCGTATTAATTGCAAAGTCACCATGCGGATCTATCAGGGCAAACCCCTGGTTGGTTCCAATATCAGAAGCTGTCATGAGCTCAAGTAGACCACTTTTACCAACACCAGTCTGACCGATTATGTAAACGTGGCGCCCACGATCACGTCGGGTAAGGCCAAAATATTGGTAATCTCCTCGGAATGTTGTGACGCCGATCGGACTGATATCAAGTGAGCCTTCAGTATAGATAGGTAGGTTGGAGGGTGGTTCACCTGTCCTTGAGCGCGCCCAAACAATCCCAGGCGTGGTGACGTTGCTATGGGGGAGATGGTATAGGCTGGCGAGTTCTTCGATGTTGAGCGTAAAACCTTTACCAAAGAAGCTTCGTGCTTTGTACTTTTCAAAATCCTCGAGCTTGCTTGAAACTTGTGCGAAACCGTTGAGGTTGGTGGTGTTGAACTGCTTGAATGCACCAAGTAGCGCCTGGATTTTCATACGTGCGCTCAGCTGAACTTCTGGCGGGCAGCTGTAGAGCACGCGAATTTTCACTTGATATCCCAGTTTACGACTTTTTTCTTCAATGGCACTAATTCGGGTCTTATCACGCTCGGATATCTCTGTCTTAACAGTCGTGGCGGTTTCTTCAGGCGGTCGCCAGAGGGCACCGGTAGTTTGGGCCAGCCAACTATTCTTAGAGAGTGAACTTTTTGAATCTCCGGATTTGATTGAATTTGCCTTTTGGGCTGAGGCCTTGTGCCAAGCGTCGTTGACTGGTCGTGCAAGTATTTGAATGCCAAGAATTTCAGTGTTTGACTCAAGCTTTGTAAGTGTAGCGGTTATGCCCGCGAGTGGGTCTACCTCAAAACTTGGAAATGTCTGAATCGGTAGCGCTTCGTTTTCAATAAGCCCGATTTCTATTACCTGTCTGTAGTGGCCTTCGGGAATGTTGTGCACATAGTCATCTTCCGGCTTGATCTGTTTGATCTGGGCTTCAGGATACTGTGCGTACACTTGGCCCTCAACAAACTGAGTTAGAACAGTTGGTGTCCAGATATAGAATTGAATTTTATTACCAACGCTAATAATCTCAAAACCAATATGTTCTTGGTATTCTTGGTGGACTTTAAGTTCATTTTTGCTTTTTAGAATTCCGTGCAAACTTGCGAACATGTGTTCGGCGGAAAGTTCTTTCTTGTCATTGGTTCGCGGAATCTCAATCAGCAAAACAGTAGAATCAAGTGAGCTAAACCAGCTCTGCTTTTTTCTACCGTCTAAAATGGTGCTAAAAATAAAGTAGATTGCTCCGCCACCGAGTAGGGTAACAAGCAAAAGAATAAGTACTACCACGCTTCAAGCCACCTTGCGTTAATTGGTTAATGAGAAGGAGAGTTTTAAGTCTTTCGGATCTTCAGAACATGATCAAACGAGTGATTGTTCCGGTGAGGATCTTCGAGCTACTTGCTTCAAATTAGGATAAAAAGAAGCTTGCATGCGAGATCGACTCGCTTTCCTTATGACTCTAGTAACAACAGCTACCGAGCTTGACTAAACATTATCATTTTTGCATAATAAAATCAAGTAAAATGTGATGATTTGAGCTCAATAAGATATTTGGTTGTGCTATACGAAATCACGCGGAATATTTGTATCGAGATAGAGTGACTTTACAGGGGTAAATGTGCCAAGAAGAATGAGTCGAACAAAAGACGATGAAAAAATGAACACCAGACAATATCTTGGTGCGATCTGGAAGGTCCTAAAGATTTCTTTTTCAATTTCTAAATCTTCAATAATCTTCAAAATTTTTAATGCAATTGTTGATTCAATATTCCCATTACTCACCGCGTTTTTTGCAGCGCAGACAACCACGCAAATTGCAGCTGCCTTTACTGGAGAGCCGGGCGCTCAAACAAAAGCGCTTTGGTATGTTGCGGCAACGGCTGGGTTGGGTTTGGTGACTGCAATTTTAATGAGCCTCGGCAATTACATTGATCAGATCGTTCGTTTTACTGTTCAATCGCGTATTTCTGATATGCTCTATGAGCGATTTGCTAGTCTTGATTTTTGGCGATATGACGATAAGCAGACTAGTGACCTGTACGATAAGGCTCAGGATTTCAGTAGTTTTTTCGCCTATGCGTTTGACCGGGTAACAAGATTATTCCAGCATCTTTTCAGTGTATTTTCGGCTTTGGTGGGTCTGAGCTTTATAACCCCTTGGCTGTCACTTTTGCTGTTGGGTGCGATTTTGCCGGGTGTGTATGTTCAGTACAGACTTTCTCGCTTTCAAATAAAACATTGGCGGGCAAACGTAGTAGAACGCCGCAAGCAAAGTTTTATAGAATACAACATGATTCAGCCAAAAACGATTCCTGAGCTGAGACTTTACGACTTAGCAAAGACGTTCCTCGACATGCGAATCAAGTTTCGAAATAAAGATGAAGGTGGGCGATTGGAGTTTGAAAAAGGCTTCATAAAATGGCGAATTCTGAGCGATGCTCTTGAGACAGTTGTGCAACTGGGCAGCCTTGTATGGGTAGTGCTGCAAATTGGCGCCAGGGTGCAGCCGATTGGTCAATTTGTATACGTTCAACAGCTTGTGGGACGAGTGCTTTCTTCGGCTGGTGGATTTATTACAGAATTTGGTGCTACCGATGAAGACCTGGCCAAACTTAAAGATTACAACGAATTCATGGAGCTCCCAATTACGCAGATAGGTGGCAGAAGAATCAAAAAACCAGTTCAAGAAATTCGTTTCGAAAACGTCAGTTTTACGTATCCAAACACAAGTAAAGAAGTTATAAGCGACGTAAATTTGACCATATCACTGGGTGCACACATAGCAGTGGTGGGCGAAAACGGCGCAGGAAAATCAACGTTAATCAAATTACTTCTAGGGTTTTATCAGCCAACCTCGGGAACCATCTATCTAGATGAGATTCCTTTACAAGAATATGATATCGCTTCGTGGCATGCGCAAATAGGCGTCTTGCTTCAGGAATTTGCAGCCTACCAATTCACTACAGTCGGAGAAAACGTTATTTTTGGTAACGTTAACGCAAAACCAACAAAAGAACGCATCAGTAGGGCACTAGAGGCCGCCGAAGCACAAGAGGTGATTGATGATCTACCAAAAGGCTTCGACACCCCAGCTGCGACTTGGTTTGAAGAAGACGAAGGCGTACAGCTTTCAGGTGGTCAGTGGCAGCGTATTGGTCTGGCGCGAAATTTCTACCGGCAGGCACCGATTACCATTCTTGATGAACCTACATCCGCGATTGATGCTCTAGCCGAAGCAAATATATTCGATCGCCTCTTTAGCAAGAAGAACAAAAACACCGTTATAACTATTAGCCACAGGCTCACAACAATTGAAAATGCCGATATTATATTTGTTTTCAGTCATGGACGTATTGTTCAGCAGGGTACACATAAACAGCTCGCTGAGCAGAAAAAAGGTGAGTATGCCCACATGTTCCGACGACAACTGAAGGATTCGTAGTGTTTTTTATGTTTGGATTCAGTGATTATATTTTAAGTGCCACACCGGTCTTAGCTGAGACCTTTTTTGCCCAGCTGAGTAATTTGGAATAATCTCGTTGCAGCTGGATGATGTCGGTTTCTGTCAGATGTAGTAACCTTTTTCAATACTCGTGATTCTATCGAGTATTTCTATAATATCGCTCTGAGAGCCGAGGGCTTTGTTTTCGATTTCTTTACAGAATGTTTTGATACTATCAAGTTCGTAATCTTGGTGAGAAAGATGATCTTTTGTTTCAATTCGAAATTTTTCTAGTTTTTGCTCAAGCTCATCAATTTTGCCGGCTTGTTCTTCAAACATAGGGCTCACAACCTCTGTCATAAGGTTGCGCATATCTGCTAAATCTTTAGTATCAAGTGCCATTGAGATCTATTTTAACAACCAATCATTTTTGCAACTAGACTTGTTTTTCAGTCTTTCTCTATTTTAATAATTAACAAAATATTAAATCATCTAGCCATTTGCTGCGGCTGTCTTTTAAAACTGGTTATGGTTGCTTCTGTCCCTAAATAGCTATACATTTGGTTTAAGCAAAGGAGGGGGTATGGCTGGTCTCGAAGGTAAAAATCTTGATAGAACTGTAAGAAATGTCGAAGGGACCCAAGATCCTTCAGTTACAAAAATTGGCTGGATTGCTGTAAGCTCCAGCATTTTTAATACCACGACACAAAGAGTAAGAACCTCCCCCGAGCACCCAGTTCTACTTGAGGCGGACGAAGAACTTTTCGGCAATACGGTACAGCTTTCTGTGGGCAGGATTGAAGACCACCCAGTAACCATTCAGCGCACCGTGTACTCTCGTGACGGCGTGCGGGAAAACACTTTCACGATTGTTGAGGGCATAACTCACGCTAATAACAGCAGCTTGTATTTTGACACTGAAGCTAAGACAGATCCGAGCGGCTGGACCGGACACGGATACTATTGGGATCTTACGATGGGCGAGTACACTCAAGATTCCTTTGGTCCAGCTGGCCGGACGGTGACCGACGTGGACAGGGGCGTGTGGGCTATTGATGATGCCGGCATTCTTTTGGCACTACGCGGTGAAATTGAAAGAAGAATTGAAGATCCTGAGAAGGCCGCTAGGATTTACGCCACTACGTACTTAAGATTCAATCAACTGCAAGGAGATTCTTATTTTAATAGACTTGCTGCCAGTGGCTTGGATCTCCCTGCCCCAAAGCGACCTGTTTCTGAGGTATTGTTAGTTGATCCAGCGCTTGAGCCAGTTATGCAGGCAGAGTTTGAAAAAGCACTCGCGTACGTTCGATTCACGGGATCTCATCTTGAAGTAGATGCTCAACTGAAGCAGGCCATAGAAGCTGGGTTGGCATCTTCTGAGCTACAGGCGTTTACCGATGGATTTGTTGCTGGTAGAAAAGAGCTTGGCGCACGGCACAAAGAGGTCATGTCAAGTTGCGATTCTATGCTTGATTCAAATTATGTTCCAGCCGGCAATGCTAACTGGAGGCAGAGAAGCTGGCCGTATATGGATATTGGTGACTACGACAGAGAGGCTCAGGCCTTAAGGGCGGGAAATTTTGGCATAGTATCTCGTGAATTAGACAGAGAAATCACTGAGCTCCGATACAAGCTGGATAAAATGCTTCTTCCTCGTCTAGCGGTGCTTGGTGCACTGTGCGGAAGTGATTTTGTGGGTCAATCATTGCAGATTAACGAGTTTTCTGATAAAATAACAGAGTAAACATTAAACAGCGAGAGAGAAAATCCTTCTGTGTGAAAATATCTTTATTTTCATGTCAGTCGCTCACTCGTGAAGAACGAAAGGATTTATCATTATGGCGGTAGATGTCGACATTAAAAAACTTCTCGAAAGTGGTGTTCACTTTGGGCACACTACAAGCAGGTGGCACCCTAAAATGGCGCCATACCTACACAGCAAGCGTGCAGGAAACCACATCATTGACCTTACGAAAACAGTTGAAGCGCTTGAAACGGTTCTTCCTGTTATAGAAAAAGCCGTTGCTGGCGGCAAGCAAGTTCTTCTTGTTGGCACAAAGCGACAGGCAAAAGCACTTGTGCTACAGGCTGCTGAAGATACTGGTATGCCATTTGTTGTTAACCGTTGGGTTGGCGGCATGCTTACTAATACGACTACTATGAACGGTCGAATCAAGCACCTGCAAGATCTTGAAAACAAGATGGCAAGCGGCGAACTTGAAAATCGTTTCAATAAGCTAGAAGTACAGCGGTTCCAAGAAGAGATTGATGCCATGAATGTACTCTACGGTGGTATCAAAGATCTTCACGGCAAGCCTGCTCTTGTGTATGTTACTGACGTTGTAACAGATCACCTTGCGGTGAAAGAAGCTCGACGTCTTGGTGTGCCAGTAATTGGTGTTGTTGATAGCAACGCTGATCCAAGCCTTATTGATTTTCCAATTCCTGCAAATGACGATGCTGTTAAAGCGGTTCAGGTTCTTCTTGAATACGTTGTTGCAGCAATTGCAAATGGTAAAGCGAATCAAAAAGTCGCTAAGGCTGAATAATAACGGCCTGGTGCTACCCTGAGCCTGATTCAGGGTCCAATAATCTAAAGATTCCTGCCTCCGCAGGAATGACAAAACAGGAGAATAGAATATATGGCAGTATCAATCGACGACATTAAACGACTCAAGAGCCTAACAGGCATTGGCCTTACGGACGCTAAGGCGGCGCTAACTGAAGCTGATGGTGATTTTGACAAAGCGCTTGCTGCACTACGCAAAAAAGGACTTACAAAAGCCGAGAAAAAAGGTGAACGCGAAGCTCGTGAAGGTATTGTAGATAGCTACGTACACAGTAACCGAATTGGTGTAGTTCTAGAAGTAAACTGTGAAACCGACTTTGTTGCACGAACAGATGGCTTCAAAAACTTTGTACACGACATTGCAATGCACATTGCAGCCGCAGCGCCAGAATTTGTAAGCTCAGATGACATCCCGGCCGCAGAAGTAGAGGCTAAAACTGCAGAATTTACCGAAAAAGCCAAAGCTGATGGCAAACCTGAGAACATGATCGAAAACATTGTTGCTGGTATGGTAAAGAAACACTTTGCAGAAAAGTGCCTTCTTGATCAGCCATATATTAAGAACCCAGACCAAACAGTTGGTACATTCTTGAAGGAAAACATTGGTATTTTCGGTGAAAACACTATTATTCGTCAGTTCAAGCGCATTGAACTTGGTGAAATTAGTTAGGCCTAGGCCTCTCTGAAGTATGCGGTAAGGCCCGGCCAGCTTTTGGACGGGTCTTTTTGTGTTACTGGAGGCCAGGGGCGGGAGTTGTTCAATTTCCCGATTACCGGATCTCTGTTAAAATAGTAGATAAGATAATCAATAAGGAGATCCAGTGGATTTACAAAGTTACCGTGGAAAAATGCAAGGCGCAGTTGAACATCTTGTTGAAGAGCTTAAAAAGGTTCGGACTGGACGAGCACACCCAAGTATTATTGAAGGCTTGATGGTCGAAGTGTATGGTTCTAAGATGCCACTGAATCAGGTTTCTAACGTGACCGCTCCTGAGCCGCAGTTGCTCCAAGTGACGCCATTTGATCCAACAAATCTTCAGGCTATAGCCACAGCTATCCGTACGGACCAAACGATGAGCCTTAACCCGAGCGATGATGGTCGTGTAGTTCGTGTGCCTATGCCGCCACTCACCGAAGAACTTCGCCGGCAAATCGTTAAAGGCCTTGGTGACACTGTCGAAGAAGCCAAGATAACACTGCGCAACATCCGCCACGACGCAATTAAAGAAGCTAAGCGACTCAAAGAAGCCAAAGAATATTCAGACGATGATGTTAAGCGTATAGAGGCTCAGGTGACTGAGCTTATAGCCGACTTTAATAATCAAGTTGATGCGGCGCAACGTTCTAAAGAACAAGAGATAATGACAGTATAAAATAGTGTACGCATGACTTGTTGTGCGAAGCATTTGACAGGAGTATGATAGGTCAGACTATGTTCTCAGAGTATCGTAAAAAAATTGATGATGAAATTGCTGGTTTTTTTGAATCACTACCGTCACGTATTGACTTTGACCTGTCTGCTGATAGTAAACGCGCAGTTGAGCTACTGAAAGAATACAGCCTTCGACCAGGCAAGCGAATCCGCGGCTCTCTAGCGGCCTTTGCATATGACTACGTTAAGAAAACTTCGTTTGGGGTTGCTGGGCTAAAACTCGGGGTCGCACTAGAGCTTGTGCAAAATTATTTACTTATCATCGATGATGTAATGGATAAATCCGAGACACGTCGCGGTGAACCAACTATTCATTTACTGTACACTAAAGAACCAGCGGTGTGGGCGAGTGATGATCACACCACAACTATGCTAGCGATTAACGTAGGTCTCATTGCTCAGCACTTGGCAAGTATCATTGTTTCCGAGCTACCAGAGGAAGGCGCGATTCTTAACCAGATTTCTCGCGTGATGCACAAGAACATTTTGGGTACGGGATTTGGTCAGCTCGATGATCTTTCCCAACAAATTGGCCAGAAGGTAACAGAAGAAGACATTGTTCGAAAATATCTACTTAAGAGTAGCTACTATACTTATATAAATCCGTTGCAGACAGGTTTAATTCTGGGTGGTGTTGCTGACCAAGTGGTGCTTGATGAGGTGCGAGAATTTGGCTCTGCTGCCGGCATAGCATTTCAGTTATTCGATGACTATCTTGGGATTTATGGAGACGACCAAAAAACTGGTAAATCAAACCTTGATGACATTAAAGAGGGCAAATATACCTTGCAGGTGCAGTATGCGCTGGCTCACGCATCTGAGCAGGATGTTAAAACACTTCACGAAATTCTTGGGAACGATTCCGCAACCTCATCACAAGGCAATGAGGTAAGGGCTATTCTTACTCATTGTGGTGCACAGAAGTACTTGCTTGAACGTACGCAGTCTTATGCCGAGCAAGCTAAGAAGCAGCTTGAAACAAGTATTATTTGGGATAGTGAAGCCCAGGATATGTTGAAGAAGTTGGTGGATTTCACAGTGAGTAGAGATAAGTGAGTCACGTACCAAATCATTTAGGCCTTATTCTCGACGGCAACAGACGCTGGGCTAAAGCCCAAGGCTTGCCTTCGCTTGAAGGGCATAAGCGTGGTTCAGAAACACTTAAAAAAATTGTTCAGCATTCGTTTGAAAAGGGGATTTCGTATGTAACGGCGTATGTCTTTTCTACCGAAAATTGGAACCGAACTTCAGAAGAAGTGAGCTACTTAATGAATATGGTGACAACATTCGCCAACAAAGAACTTCGAACACTCATGAAGGAAAATATCAAGGTAGTAATAATAGGTTCGTTTGACGGTCTTGATTCAAAAGTACTCAAAGTGCTGAAAAAGGTTGAGGCCGATTCAATTAACAACACTGCTGGAACATTAGCCTTTTGCTTTAATTACGGAGGTTATGCAGAAATAACAGATGCTGTTAAAAAGATCGTCGTGTCTGGTGTAGCTGCCGAGGACGTTTCAGAAGAACTAATCGCTCAAAACCTATATCATCCAGAGGTGCCACCGATTGATCTTATGATACGTACCAGCGGTGAACAGCGCATCAGTAACTTCATGCTGTGGCGCATGGCCTACGCTGAATTATATTTTACTAACAAACATTGGCCAGAATTTGATACCATAGAGTTTGACAAAGCTTTAGCAGAATATACAAAACGTAATCGTAGGTTTGGAGGAAATTGATGCTGGTATTTTTAGGAGTCGTTCTGTTTGTGCTGCTTGTTGTGGTGCACGAGTTTGGTCACATGGTGGCTGCAAAAAAGAACGGTGTTGAAGTTGAAGAATTTGGTGTTGGATTCCCTCCTCGGGCCGCAGTGCTCGGTAAAAAGAATGGCACTGAATATACGCTAAACTGGCTTCCGATTGGTGGGTTTGTGAAACTCAAAGGAGAGCATGATGCTGCTACGGAAAAAGGTAGTTTTGGTGCGGCCAACTTTGCGAAAAAAGCACTCATAATAGGTGCTGGTGTTTTAATGAACTGGCTCGCTGCCATCGTGATCTTTACGGTCATCGCCTTTATCGGCATGCCACAGCTGATCGATAACCAATTTAAAGTTGCGAGCGACGCAACTGTTACCAAGCAAGAGGTGTTTGCAGGTACGGTAGAAAAGGGCTCGCCAGCAGATTCAATCGGTCTGAGGCAACAAGATCGGATTGTGCGTATTAATAATGTACAGATCAACACTGCGCAGACACTGCGTGATACTACCAGCAAACTTGCGGGTCAAGAGGTTGAGGTTTCGTATCGTCAAGACGGTATTACTCAGATAAAATCAGTCACACTTCGTAATGATCCTACAAAAGCAAATTTTGGCGTTGCGCCTGGTGAACAAACACTTGTGCGTTCAACCTGGTCTGCTCCTATAGTTGGAGTTGGGACGACTGCTCAGTTTACTGTTGAAACACTTAAGGGTCTCGGTGTTGCTGTCGGTAATCTGTTTGCTGGTAACGCATCTGAGGCTGGACAAGCCGTGACGGGCCCAGTAGGTATTGTCGTGGTGCTTAAAGACTTATCTCGCCAGGGCTTAGTTTTCGTACTGTTCTTGATTGGTGTCATTTCCGTTTCGTTGGCGGTAATGAACGTGTTGCCTATTCCGGCACTTGATGGGGGTAGATTATTTGTGATGGGGTTGTATAGAGTACTAAAAAAACCACTGAGTAAAGAGACTGAAGAAAAAATTCACGGTACTGGTATGCTAGTTCTATTGGCACTGGCTGCACTGATAACAGTCGTTGATATTCGTCGATTCTTTTAATGAAAGATCTTAAGACACCAGATCTGCAGGCAAACCGAGGGTTTTGGAAAAATTCAGTCACTATAGTGCTATCAGTTCTTGTTCTATTTTTGGTTGCACAGTTGATTGCAACGGCGATAGTGTCATCGATTGGCTTGTCGCCGGGTAGCCAGAATTATCAGACCATTCTCTATATTGGGATTGATCTTGTAATCGTACTCTTATTAATGAGTGCCGCAATGACACTACTAAAATTTGACTGGAAACACGTTGGAATAAAGCGCACGGGCCTAATGTCGTATTTAAAAATAGTACCACTTGCCATAGCTTACGTTGTTTTTTCAACGCTTTTTACCCATCTTGCTAGTCGTTTTGTGCATGGATTTGATAGCGATCAGGTGCAGAATATTGGACTTACTGATATGGTTAGTCGTCCGGAGCTGGTGGCCGCGTTTATAGGCTTGGTTATTCTAACTCCAATTGCTGAAGAGTTGATTTTTAGGGGACTGTTATTCAGAAGTTTGCGCAAGTCTCTAACAGTATCATTCTTGCCGCTCAGTATAGTTGCTATCGGCTTTACTGTGACTGGAGCTACATTGGTGCACAAGTATTTTGGTAGCTCGATTCCAGCATCGTCATTGCCGATGATATCCATGGCGTTTGGCCTCATTGCTATTACATTTGGCATGATTGCTGCTATGTGGTTCAAGCAGTCTAAGCGCTACGTCTGGGTAAATGCAGCGTTATACAAAAAAGATCCAACGTTCTGGAGTGCTGCTATCCTCACTAGCATTATGTTTGCAGCTGCACATATGCAGTGGAATGTAGCAGTTGATACATTCGCGCTTAGTTTAGCGCTGTGTTACTTGGTAGAAAAATCGGACAGCATACTTCCATCGATTGTGCTGCATGCTCTAAAAAACAGTGTTGCGTTTACGGTACTGTTCTTAGTCAAATGAGTGCATTCCAAGAGTATGATGTTTGACAGAACTTAAATTGATAGTCATAATACAGTCGCAATGAAGTACCAAACAGTTTTTTCAATCCTACCGCTACCCACACCTGCATGACAGCTGGGGTTTGAAAGCGTTACCAAGTAATCAAGAAAATATCAGATCAGACGCCCCAGCAAAGGGGTATTTTTATACCCAAAATTCTGAGACTGATTAAGGATTGTTATGAATACATTAAGTAAAATTGTTTCCGCTGATCTACAATTTGGCGAGGCTGCACAACGTGTGCTTGAAGATGAAAGCACGATCGTTGAAGAATCCCTGATGATTGCCGCTAGTCGTGTTATTCGGGTTGTAGAGGGTCAGGCAGAAGTTGGTGATCTACGAGAAGACGTAGCTAGAGCGAACATTCTTAGTCGTGAGACTATAGGTCTTGGTGACCAACTTGACGAAGACACAACGATTGAGCTGCTTGCAAGAAGAATATTTCATGGCTCGGCTCGCCGCGCGATTAACTGTGTTAAGTCAGAACGTAGGCTTACAATAATGTTTGCGAAACACGCCGAGTTTAAACGAAAAGCAGAGCGACGTCTTATCGATGAAAGCAGTGAAGTTCTGCGTGCATATCGAACACAAAGTCTAGTACAATATATGATGAAAGAAGGAAAATAATGCGACTCACAAAACTTTTTACAAAAACACTGAAAAATGCACCTGCAGATGAAGTAGCAAAAAGCGCCCAGCTCTTAATCCGTGCAGGCTACGTGCACAAAGAAATGGCAGGGGTGTATGTGTTCTTACCTCTAGGGCTTCGAGTGCTCAATAACATCAAGCAGGTTGTTAGAGAAGAAATGAATGCTATCGATGGTCAAGAAGTGCAAATGACTGTTTTGCAGCCCAGCGACATTTTTGAAAAAACTGACAGATGGGATGATGCCAAGGTAGATAACTGGTTCAAAACGAAGCTTGCTAACGGAACAGAACTTGGCATGGGTCTTACGCACGAAGAACCGGCAGTCGATATGCTATCGAGTTACATAAACTCTTATAAAGATCTACCAGTTCTTGTGTATCAAATTCAAAACAAATTCAGGAATGAACTGCGCGCTAAAAGTGGCATCCTGCGCGGACGCGAGTTTGTGATGAAAGACATGTACAGTTTTACGCGTAATCAGCAAGAGCACGAAGATATTTATGAAAAAGTTGCAGCGTCTTACCACCGAGTTTATGAGCGTCTTGGGATCGGCGAAGATACATTCCGCGTTAAAGCTGATGGTGGTATTTTCACAGAACGATTCAGTGATGAATTTCAGACAATCACAGATATTGGCGAAGATACATTATTCCATGTACCAGGTACGGATGATTACTATAATGAAGAAGTCGCCCCTGCTTCTGCCCCTGTAATTGACCAGCAAGAAGAATTGCGAGACATGGAAGAAGTTGTAGGTGAGGGAATGATTGGTGTCGCTGAACTTGCTAAATTCTTAGACATTCCAGTAGAGAAGACCACAAAAACCATGCTTTACCAGACTGACGATGGGCGAATTATTGCAGCTGCAGTTCGTGGTGGTTACGATGTGAATGAAATCAAGCTTCGTAAGGCTGTTGATGCA
The DNA here is from genome assembly GCA_964397855.1 of uncultured Candidatus Saccharibacteria bacterium. GTDB lineage: Bacteria > Patescibacteriota > Saccharimonadia > Saccharimonadales > UBA7683 > UBA7683. The sequence continues at coordinate 51,593 of CAYNKQ010000003.1, forward strand.
AAGTCACTAAGACTTGCTGATGAAGAGACGGTGCGACGTGTTACAGGTGCCGAGGTTGGATATGCTGGACTACTCAACTTAGCTGAAGATGTTGAGGTTTTCGTTGATGAATCATGTGCAAACCGGGTTAACTTTGAAATGGGTGCTAATAATACAAACTGCCACAGCATTAATGTTAACTGGGGTCGCGATATAAAAGAGCCTTCACAGTACTATGACATCAAAGTGGCAAAACCTGGTGATTTTCACCCTGAATCTGGTGAAAAATATGAAACAAAGAGAGCTGTTGAAGTAGGTAATATCTTCCCATTAGAATCTAAGTATACGGATGCGCTGGGTGTGTACTATACAAATGAAAAAAGCGAAAGAGAATCTCTGATTGGCGGCTGTTACGGTATCGGAGTAAGTAGAGTGATGGGTGTAATTGCTGAGCATTTTGCAGACGAGAAAGGACTGGTTTGGCCAGAAGCTATTGCTCCTGCGCGCGTCTACTTAGCGACTATCGGCGCGGGTGAGGCCGTTGTGAGCGCTGCAGATGCACTATATGAAGATCTTCAGGCGAATGGAATAGAAGTGCTCTACGACGATCGTGATGTGCGCCCTGGTGAAAAATTTAGTGATGCGGACCTTATAGGTGTTCCGCACAGAGTTGTAGTAAGTACAAAGACTATTGAGTCTGGCAACTTTGAGTACAAGTCTCGTACTGATTCGAACACGTCATTTGTGACCCTAGATCAGCTTTTTGAAATGCTGAAATAGTAATCAGGGGCACTTTAGAAAATAACATCCATACGCTATATGTAGCGTATGGATTCGTTCACTAACCCAAAATATAGCGAATTTCTCCGTTTACAAACAAATCTACGCATGATACAATCTGTGCGTAGTATAAATGTAACTACTGTAGATACGTGGTAATGCGTATTTATTTTTTTACCTGGATTCAGTCAGAAAAGGAAGTGATATGAAGAAAGAATTTCAACTTACAAAAGAAGGCGTTTTAGAACTTCAGGCCGAACTTGCTCAACTCAAAAGCAAGCTTGTTGATGTAATTGAAGCTATCAAGACCGCTCGTGACCAGGGCGACCTGAGCGAGAACGCTGAATATCACGCTGCTAAAGAAGATCAAGAACGTGTAGATACTCGTATTGCGGAAATTAAGCACATACTTGCGAACGCAGAAGTTGTCTCACGCCGTACCACAACGAGCGTTGGTATTGGTAATAGCGTGACACTTGCCAGTGGCAAAAAAGACGTTGTGTACCATATTGTTGATTCAGTTGAAGCAGATCCACTTGAAGCCAAAATTTCAGATGAATCTCCAATTGGCAAAGCACTACTTGGGAAAAAAGTTGGTGATACCGTCGAGATTAAGTTACCGGCTGGTGTAAAATCTTACGAAATCAAACAAATTAGCTAGTTATTATTTTTGATAAGCGGTATAAGCATCATTGAAGCAATGAATAGCAGGGTGCTGTAAAAGAATACCTCGCCGTATAGTTGTACTCGCAGGCCTTCGCCGTAAAATACATGAAAATATCGAACCGCCGCAATTGAGTAGGCTGCAACAGAAATTCCAGCCGTTGCAAGTAGGCTCGAACGACTTTTTAGCTGGGCTGCTACGAGTAGGGGAATAGTAAACAGCACTACAGCTTTACTAGCCATCCCTCGGTCAATGTAAACATTTAGAGCGGCAAACACTATTCCAGATGCTATTAGCGTATATGCGGCTGCGGTGACGCCTTGTGTAGAACGAATATAGTGTTTCTGGGCAAACCATAGTAGGCAACATACAATTGCAAAAATCGCACCGTAGGTCCACCGTTTGGCAATAACTTCGTGTGTGTAGAGGTTCCACGAATCGAATACAATTATGGTGGCCCCATACGCAAGGAGTAAGTAGAAGTGTGATCTGGTGACCCGGAGTATTCTATCTCGTAATCCGTCTTGCACGGTTTGTTTTTTAGTTTTCGCCATTGAGTTCCTTTTGTGCTTACTTTTAAGCTAAGTATAGCAGGCTTTTTATGGGGTGGCCTAATCAACGGATATGCAGCTTAGTTTAGAAATGGTATAATACCACCTAATGTATAGTATTGAAAAAGCAGTAATAAAGACCAAGCTCCAGTCGTAACGCCTGAAGCATATTTTTATTACAAAATTCCCCGGCGCTACGACAAGAAAAGCCCGGGGAGTTTTTAATTCTAGAGGAACATGGTGTGACCGAATTTTATAAACCACAGCCACAACCAGTATACCGTGAGCAACTAGATGGGACGGTTCCAGAGCAAATACCGATTTCATTTTGGTGCGACACACAAATCAGAGAGGCCATGCTTTACAGCGTTTCACTAAGTGAGCTAGATATTTTAGAGTTAACCAAGGCGCTAAATCATAATGGCTACACTAAGCTAAAAAGTATTTCAATAAGCCTTCCATTTGATCTGCCTACGGCCGAAAAAGGGCTTGATGCAAACAACAAAGCGCTGCGAATCTTTGCGTTCGACGCGTATGATGCATTGCAGAAGCATTTTCAGGGGAAGGAATGGGGGCCGTGGGTAATCGCACCATTTTTCAGGGCGAGTGATGATACCCGAACTTCGTTTGAACTAGGTGTGTTTGTTGGACAAGAATTTACTGAAACAGTGGTAGAATAGGAGGCATATGGCGAATTTAAAAGAACTCAGAGATGAAAGACTACGGAAACTCGGCGAATTAAGAAATCTTGGGATTAACGCGTATCCCGCAAAAGCAAATCGTACGCACAAAATGGGTGATATTGTGGTCAACTTTGATTCACTAGAAGGTGACGAAGCCACAGTTGCTGGCCGTATTGTGGGCGTGCGTAAATTTGGTAAGTTGGCATTTATTGTACTCAAGGATGCCTCAGGTCAGCTCCAGCTATTTCTTAAAGATGGTATCGTTGCACCAACCGATGCACAGAAGAGCCAAATTGGGCTCGAGCACCTTAACCTGCTCGACACTGGTGATTTTATCGAAGCAACTGGCCCGATAATAAAGAGTAAAACAGGTGAGATCTCTATAGAAGTACAGTCACTTCGCCTACTTACTAAATCGCTTCGCCCAATGCCAACCGCTCAAGATGGATTTACTAATAAAGAAGAGCGCATGCGCCGTCGATATGTCGACATGAATGTGAATGAAGACGTTCGGCAACGGTTTATTCGGCGTTCAGCTTTTTGGCAAGCAACTCGCGAGTTTTTATTGAACAATAATTTTACGGAAATAAATGTTCCAGTTTTAGAGCACACAACCGGGGGAGCAGACGCGAACCCATTTGTGACTCACATGGACGCACTAGATCAAGATTTCTACCTTCGAATTTCTCACGAACTACCTCTTAAAAGACTGCTTGGCGCGGGTTTTGAAAAAGTATTTGATATTGGTCCACGTTTTAGAAACGAAAACTACTCGGACGAGCATCTTCCAGAGCACATAGCAATGGAGTGGTATTGGGCCTACGCCGACTGGGAAGACGGCATGAAGTTCATGGAAGACATGTTTAAAAAAGTGTTGGAGTCAGCGTTTGGCACACTTCAGTTTAGCCTTGATGGTAAAGAGATCGATATGAGTAAACCATGGGAAAAATGGGATTATGCTACGGTTATTCGTGACCATTATGGTTTGGAAGTATTTGACTGCACAATTGATGAGGTTAAGGCTGCTCTAAAAAAACATGGGTTAGAGGTGGAGAAAACTGAAAATATCTCCAGAGGTATCGATAAGTTATGGAAGAAGGTTCGCGCAACCGTGGCTGGTCCAGTTTGGCTTATTAATACACCACTTTTCATATCTCCACTGAGCAAAGCTGATGACAAAGACCCACGCTATGTTCAGCGTTTTCAGGCCGTTATAGCCGGAAGTGAGCTCTGTAACGGATGGAGTGAGCTGAATGATCCAGTTGATCAGCTGGGTAGATTCCTAGAACAGCAAAATATGCGAGACAGTGGTGATGACGAAGCCCAAATGCTTGATATTGATTACGTAGAAATGCTCGAATATGGTATGCCGCCAGCTTGTGGCCTCGGCTTTTCAGAACGCGTTTTCTGGATTTTTGAAGGCGTAACCGCGCGAGAAGGCGTTCCGTTCCCGCAACTTCGTTCAGAGGTTGATGAAACAACCAAGAGCCTTTATCCAGATGTTAATTTTGAGGCGCCAAAAACAACTAAGAAAGTTGATATCACAAGTCTACCCGTCTCTGCGGCTCAGCAAGGGACAAAAAAGCTCTATCTAAGTGATCCTAGTCTACTTAATTTTAACGCTAAAGTTGAATCTCTCGAAGATTTGGGTGAGGGTGAAATTAGAGTAATACTTGACCAGACCAGTTTTTATCCCGGTGGTGGCGGCCAAGATTTTGATCTTGGTTCAATACAGTGGGAAGGTGGGTCACTCACGCTGAGCAGCGTTTCCAAAACAAAAGAAGGAATAGTTTGGCACGATGGAACATTTGAAGGAACTGCGCCAGTTATAGGCACGGCAGTAAGCGGCCAAGTCGACAAAGCAAGGAGGCTACTTAATTCCCGTCTGCACTGTGCCGGACACCTTATTGATAGATCACTTGAGCTGATTGGAAAGCCATGGCCGTCCGGCAAAGGCGCGCACTACCCCCATATGAGTTTTGTGGAATATAGTGGCGACTTTGATTTCGAAGAAGCTGATCAGCTTTCCAGGCAGATTGAAGAGAAACTTTTGGGATTCTCTAATGATGGTGGTGCAATTACAGTAAAAGAAGTGCCAAGCACTGAAGCTAGAGAACTCAGCAAGTACATTCCCGAGGTAGTTTTACAGTCATATCAGAACGTACATCTTGCCGTGTACCCAGGAGATTTCTACATCTGTTGCGGAGGTACACATCTCGGTGACGTTTCTGAACTCGGTGAAGTAAAAATTACCAAGATTAAAAAGAAGAACGGCAACATTCGTATAAGCTACGAATTGGCTTAAGGGGGCGTATGGAATTTAGTAACGAACAAATAACTTCATTTGCAACTGCAAATGGTACGCCACTTTTTGTATATTCAGATCAGAAATTACGCAGTCAAGCTCAGCAAATGTTAAGTGTTCCTGCTCCATATGGCCTAACTATCCGCTATGCTATGAAAGCTAATCCGAACAAAGGTGTGCTCCATGTATTAAAGAACGAAGGCGTTTGGATTGACGCAAGCAGCGGCTATGAGGCTCAGGCGGCAATCGATTTGGGGTTTAAGCCCAACTCGATACTGCTTACAAGCCAGGAGTTGGCTCATAATCTAGCTGACCTTACTAGTCGGGGGGTTGAATTTAACGCCACTAGTCTTCGACAGCTAGAAGAATATGGAAAGACTAACCCTGATTCTGACGTGAGCGTCAGAATAAATCCAGGTATTGGGTCGGGTCATTCGGTCAAAACTAACGTGGGCGGTCATACAAGTAGCTTTGGAATTTGGCACGAATACACCGAGCAGGTCCATGAGATTTGTAGCCGATATAACCTTAACGTGAAGCGCTTGCATACACATATTGGCTCAGGAACAGATCCAGCGGTGTGGCAAGAAGCTATTCGAGTAAGCTTAGAAATAATTAAGAATTTTCCAACCGCTACCATTATAAATCTTGGTGGTGGCTTTAAAGTAGCCCGTATGCCCGAAGAGGTGGGCGCAGATATGGCTGTAATAGGTGAAGCACTCTCTGGTGAGCTGACAAAATTTGCTAATGAAACTGGGCGAAAACTGCATCTTGAGCTTGAGCCCGGAACGTTTTTAGTGGCAAACGCAGGTACTTTAGTCGCAGAGATAAACGATATTACCGATACTGGCTCCGACGGCTACAGCTTCATTAAGCTCAACACAGGTATGAACGATATTTTGCGACCAAGTCTGTACGGTGCTCAGCATCCAATAAGAGTAATAAACGACTGTACGGAGGTTGTTGAATATGTTGTGGTTGGTCACAACTGCGAAAGTGGTGATCTGCTCACACCAGCTCCTGGTGATGCCGAAGTACTGCGCCCGCGAACGCTACAAAAAGCGGAAGTGGGCGACCTTCTGGTGATAGGGGGCGTTGGTGCATATTGTAGCTCTATGGCGGCTCATGGGTACAATAGCTTTCCGAGTGCAACTGAAATACTTGTGTAGCAATAAAAGCTAACTTCTCAAAAAAGTAGTATTCACGTAGGCATCACGTGAAGCCTTGTCGTGTTTTTATCGAGTGACGAACCAGATCGTTTATGCTTAAATAGTATTAGTGAAATAAAACTGGCGAATATCTTGAAGAAAAAATCTAAAAAGACATCATCGAAGTTCTTGAGGCTCGACTACACAACCGCTTTGGTTGTTGGCGCTGCGTGTTTATTCATTTTTTCAGTTGGTTTAATTACGTCTTCTAAAGTGCAGAGTAGGGTTGTGATTGAAAATGACCATAAACGTCCACTTGAAATTACAAATCTTCCTTACTGTAACGGCGAAAAACTTGATTTATTTGTACCCTCAGTCACTAAGCCGGTGCCCCTCGTTATATATATACACGGAGGAGGATGGCAATACGGATCAAAGGTAGGGGACTCACTTGACTACGTTAAGCCTATGGTTAAGCAAAATTACGCCGTAGCTTCACTTAATTATCGTTTGAGTGGTTCGGCTAAGTTTCCGGCACAGATTCAGGATGTCTACTGCGCAGTTCGATTTCTCAGAGAACGAGCACCGCAATATTCGATTGATGGTTCAAAAATAGGACTCGTAGGGGTAAGCGCTGGCGCGCATCTTGCGGTATTGGCCGCTAACGCGAGTGATCAGGCTGAATTTACAAAAGGTGATTACCCCGAGATCTCAAGCAGCGTCCAATCTGTTGTAAGTATAAATGGACTACTTGATTTAGACGCCAAAGATCTCTTGCGCGCTTCGACTACCAATATGGGCCTGTTGCTCAACGGCACGTCCTACTCACCGTTTACCGCAAGCCCGCGAACCTACCTTACAAAGTCCGCGCCAGCTCAGTTTATAATTTATAGTGCTAACGACAACAAGGTGCCGTCGTCACAGTCGCTTGATTATTATACTGCGGCGACAGAGATGGGTGTAAAGACTCGGCTTTTAAAGGTAGACAGCGCCGATCACACACTTAATCCGTATCGTAGCCTTTCAATCAAGCCAAGTAAGCAGCAGATCATGCAGCAAATTGAAGCGTTCTTTGACGATACACTCCGCTAAAATCTCGTTTAGTCTGAGGCGCTTAACTAGTTGATATGTGCTAGTCTATATAGCATAAGGGAGAACAAATGATTGAAGTAAAAAACATCAGTAAGACCTATGGCAAAAAGAAGACGTTGTTTCATGCCTTAAAAGATGTTAATTTCACTATTCCAAGTGGTGCTAGTGTTGCGATTGTGGGAAAATCTGGTTCAGGTAAGTCTACATTAATGCACGCTATGAGTGGGCTCGACAAACCTCAGGACGGACAGATACTTGTGGACGGCATCAATATACTTGAGCTTAAACAGAAACAAGTGGACGCGTTTCGTTCCAATAAAATCGGGTTTATTTTTCAAAGCTTTTTTGTCCAAGCAAACGAAAGCTGTTTCGATAATGTCAGTCTTCCGCTTGAAATTGGTGGCATACCGCGCTCTAAACGGAAGAAAATGATAGAAATAGCGTTGAAAGAAGTTGAATTATTAGAAAAAAAGAAAAGTCGTGCACGTGACCTTTCTGGCGGTCAGAAACAGCGACTCGCTGTTGCTCGCGCAATAGTGGGTGAGCCAGAAATTTTATTTGCAGATGAGCCAACTGGTAACCTGGACTCTGTTACTGGTGCTAAGATTGAAGACCTACTGTTTGGTTATAACAAGAAGAATGGCGTGACTTTGATTATCGTAACTCACGATAACGACTTGGCTTCAAGGTGTGATATCAGGGTCTTTGTGAAGGATGGTGTTATTGACCGCATTGAAGGCGGCGCGGGGCGTCGTTCAGCTAAGTCTACAAAGCAAACTCAGATCAAGGATGTAAAATAATGAAAACAATAGATATAGTTAGAAGAGCTGGCCGGAGCTTACGACACGCAAAAATTCGCACAATTTTAACTGCACTTGCGATCGGAGTCGGAGCATTTACACTCACACTTACGCTGGCTGCAAGTACTGGGGCTAAAACATTTGTTGAGCAGATTATTAGTGATAATTTTGATCCAGCTGAGTTAATCGTTACAAAAGATGAACAAGTTTTGGGTGGCAGTGACACAAGCAAACCTCGAGAATACGATCCAGATTTTGGAGCTTCTGCCAGTAATGCCGGCGCGCTCACCCAAATTAAACGACTAGACCAGTCGGATATTGAAAAACTACGAGCCACCGAAGGTGTTGAGCTTGTGAGAGAAGGTGTTGCCGTTAATCTCGCCTATATAACAAGACAAGATCAGAAGAAATTTGTCGGAACAATTCAGGCATTTAGTCCATCGCAAAATCCTGAAACATTAGCCGGAGAAGTACCAAAGAATCTTGCAGAGAAACAAGTACTTCTACCTGAGGGCTTTTTGCAGTCGCTTGGATTCGAAAACGCCAAAGATGCAATTGGGCAAAAGGTGACCATTGCGGTCAGAAAGGCTATTGACCCTTCGGAAGTGGCTATTTTGTTGAACCAAGGTGCTACTGCTACAGATTTACCACGTTTAACCACAGAATCACTGGTTACGGAAGAATTTTCTGTGGTTGCTGTTTTGAAGAAGGCGGTTACTTCTCAGCCTGGAACCGAGCTCTATATGTATACAAGTAACACCGAAGCACTGCGTCTGAGTGAAATTAGTACTCGGGGTACTGCCGATTTTCAGAAGTACCCCTCGGTTTACGTAAAGGTAAAAAATGGTGATGACGCGGCTAAGCTTGAGGCTGTTCAAGCTAAACTCAAGAGTATGGGCTATTCAACACTTTCTGTTGAAGAGACTCAGAAGTTCTTGCTGCAGTTTATTAGTGTACTGCAAGGAATTGTTGCTGGATTTGCATTCTTGGCTGTCATTGCCTCTGTTTTTGGGGTTATTAACACCCAGTATATTAGTGTGCTAGAACGAACTCAGCAAATTGGACTCATGAAAGCACTCGGGATGCGCCGTCGGGACATCTCTCGATTATTCCGTTTTGAGGCAGCGTGGATAGGACTTCTTGGCGGCGTACTGGGCTCAGGTTTGGCATTTATGCTTGGAACAATTTTGAATCCTTGGATTACTAAAACTATTGAACTTGGTGAGGGCAATAAGCTTTTAATCTTCCAGCCTACACCGATTATTCTTCTTATCTTAGGGCTCATGTTAGTCGCAATTTTTGCTGGAATTCTCCCGGCCCGAAAGGCCGGTAAGTTGGATCCGGTTGAAGCACTTCGTACTGAGTAATTGCGAATTTCTTCCAGCAATTCACTGATATGATCACGCAGCGTGTATACTTAAAAAGCATAAATGTTAAGGGGTATATATGAACGAAGATCAGAACCAGCAGAGTGCGCCAAATGTAGAACAACAACCAGTTCCTGTTGGACCTTATCCAGCTCCAGAGTCTCCGCCCGTTCAGCCTCCGAGTTCGGTTGTGTCACAAGTAAATCCTTTACCCAAGCGTAAGAAGATGAAGTTATTTATTATACTAGTTCTCCTGGCCATAGTTGTGGTGTCTGGCGGGGCTTTGGCGGCTACTTACGTTTATATGAATAATAAGCCAGAAAAGGTTTTGGCAGATGCACTTTCAAACACCATTAATGACACCCTTGAAGGCAAGCCTACAACTACGCTTGGTTCGGTTGTTTTTGAATCAAAAGGGGCGCAAGCAGCTAAGGTAACGGTCAAATTTGATTCAAAGATTAGTGGCGAAAATAGCAGCGCCAGTGCAGATGCCACAGTGGCCTACGAAGGCAAGACCTACAGCCTAAAGACTTCAACAGCAGTGTTTGGTGATAGTGAATACTACTTTAAAATAGAAAACTTGAAAAAGACGGTTGGTAGTATTGTTACGGCACAGCCAGCAATCGGTACTTATGTTGCTCCAATGGATCCAATAATCACAAAACTTGATAACAACTGGGTTAAGGTGACAAAAGAAGATCTTAAGCAGTTTAGCGGCACAGGCGAACAAGATTTCGACAAATGTACTGAGGCGGTAAAAAATCTTAAAATAAGCACACCTGACCAAAAACAACTTAAAAAGCTATTCAAAGAGAATCAGTTTATTGTGGCAAGCGAAAATCTTAAGATTGAAGCAATTGAAGGTGAAAAAAGCTTCCATTACAAACTTGATTTTAATAATGCAGCTGCAGAGAAATTTGCAAAGCAGGTGATTGCTATGGAATCATTCAAAACGATAAAGGCTGACTGTGAAATAAACGAGAAGCAGATAGAGGAAGGCTTTAAGCAGGCTAAGGATAGTTCAAAATCAAGCAAAATTAAACCTGTAATAGAACTTTGGGTGGGTAAAGCTTCTCGTCGTCCAACCAAGCTTCGCGTTAGCGCACACGATAAAGATGTTACACTCGACTTTAATACACAGGTTAAACTTGGAGCTAGTGGTGTCGATATTCAAAAACCAAGTAGTTTCATTACGGTAAACGAACTTAAAACAGAATTTGAAAAACTACAACAAACAAACACAACCGTTTTACAAAACTTGTAGTATAATGTATTAAAACAAACAAGCGGGAAGGGCCGGCATAAAGCTGGTCCTTTTTGTTTCTGTAACGCACTTTTTAGGAACAGCCTCTGAGAGTAAAATTATCGCAATGACGCGACTTCACATCTGATGTATACTAATGTCTATGAATATAGTACGTTCGTCAGGTTCGACTCGCTAGGGCATCATCGGTGCTTGTAGCTTTGAGTCCAAAAACAGATGAACAAACCTAACTAAGAAAGACCCACATCCATGCTAGACATACAGTTTATTAGAGAAAACCATCAAATCGTAAGAGACGCGGCCGCGGCGAAAAATGTCTCTGTCGATATCGACAGGCTTCTTACTCTCGATGAAAAAAGAAGAGAGCTTATGCAAGAAGTAGAAAAACTTCGAAAAGCTCGTAACGAAACTGCCGCCCAGATGAAGAATGGTGTTCCTGCGCCAGAGTTAATAGCTGAAGGTAAGCGAATTAAAGAAGTTCTCTCAGAACTTGAAGCGCAGCTCGACCCCACACTTCTTGAATACAAAGCACTGCTTAACGACGTACCTAATTTATTTTCTGAAGATACGCCGCTTGGTGGCGAAGAGGCTAATAAACCAGTTGCTCACTGGGGAGATATTCAGAGACGAGACATCAAAGACCATCTAACTTGGCTTGAAGAACGAGATCTTGTTGATTTTGAAAGAGGAGCCAAGGTAGCGGGCAGCAAGTTCTACTATTCTAAAGGCGATCTTGCTCGTCTTGAGTTGGCTCTTACGCAGTTTGCCCTTCAGAAAGGGGTTGAGCACGGTTTCACACCAATGCTTGTCCCAAACATGGTGAATGGTGAAGTTATAGGCGGAACTGGCTACGCACCTCGTGGTGAGGAAAAACAAATTTACTCAATTGCTGGTGAAGATCTTCATCTTATTGCCACTGCTGAGATTCCACTGACTGCCTATCATAAAGATGAAATAATTGATCTTGATACGTTGCCACTCTTGTATGTTGGGTGGAGCCCTTGTTACCGTATGGAGGCAGGTGCTTATGGTAAACATAGCAAAGGAATCTTCCGCGTACATCAATTTTACAAGGTAGAAATGTATGTTTTTTGCACCCCAGAGCAAAGCGGAGAGTGGCATGAAAAGCTCATGCAGATAGAAGAAGAAATCTTACAGGAACTTGGAATCCCATACCAAAAACTTGCCATTGCAGCCGGTGACTTGGGCGCTCCAGCCTTCAAAAAGTTTGATCTAGAATATTTCAGCCCGATTGACGGCGAATATCGTGAACTCACCAGTTGTTCAAATGTTACAGATTACCAAGCTAGAAGACTTAACATTAGATATCGAGATGCTGATGGCAATACGCAGTTTGTACACACTCTTAACGGTACAGCTATGGTTTCAAGTCGTGGGCCGATTGCAATTATAGAAAATCATCAGCAAGAAGATGGTTCAGTTATAGTCCCAGAAGTGCTTCGGCCGTTTATGGGTGGCAAAGAAAAAATTTAAACTTCAGTAGAGTCATCTAAGAACTAAGATCTACAGTCTAACTTAGGGTATAATAATAAGCACAACATAAACAGGAGGTGTACATGATCACTCAAATCGATATTACCGGAATCCATTACGAAGTCAGCGAAGATCTCAAAAAGTACATCAACAAAAAGGCGAGTCGGTTAGATAGATTCGCGCCGCGCCATGCTCGTAAAATGATGCATATAGATGTAAAACTTACAGAACTTAAGACCAAGAGTGATAGAAATCAGTGCGAATTTATCGTGCACTTGCCAGATCAACAGCTGACCGCCAAAGAATCAACTATCAATATGTTTGCCGCGGTTGATATTGTTGAAACTAAGATTAAGAATCAACTTAAAAAGTACAAAGACCTTCACGGCGGCGACAAGCAAGATCACCGGGGTGTGCTACGTCGGCTATTTCGTAACCAACGCAATCAATAGTATTACTGGTTCAGGCTAGACATGGGTTCGGACTCTTGATCGGCTATGTAGAAAAAAATTCTGGGCGCGCGCTGCGAAGAGCGTCAATGTTCACCCTATAAAAGTTAAGCACTGCGTTTCTATGTTTATCGTCAAGTTTGGCAACGTTAGTGCCAAGTTACTGAGGGAATGTGATGCGCAGTAACGCTATTGACTTATTAAAACAAGTGTCCTATAATACTCACAGATAGCAAATGTAGATTTGTATCCGCACCTTCCAGTAGAACAAAGCGTAAGACGAAGTTAGAGCGCCATTAGAGTTACCTTTGAAATTAAGAAACTCGTGCCTTAGCTCCGCTTTATAATTTTTTAAAGGTACAGCATTCAACAGTAGTTAGTTGTATTGACATTTTTAATTATTTTTGCTATAATATTAAATTATAGATCAACCCATGTTTATCGTTATGAACAGTTCATGAAGATATTTATGGGAGGATCTTGTATCCTCCGGCTGAGGAGCCAATCACCTCGGTTGAGACCGTCATCTCTCGTACCTTAAACCACGTTCTCATGAAAGGAACACACGTGGATACCAAGAAGAAGCTCACAATCCTCGCCATCTGGTGGGGCTGGATGCCATTGATCTACGGCATTGTCTGGGGAGTCAACCACTTCGTTCGCGAAGGGTCGGCTTCTACCCAGGGGTTTGATCAGTTCATGATGTCGAACTTCGGCACCGGAACTGTAACACTCTGGGCCGGTCTCGCCGTCGGGTTCATCGGCTCTGCCGTGATTCTGTTCGGTGATTTCGGGATGAAGCGAAGCGGCACCTATGGGAGGCGCAGGCCTGCGTCCAGCCTCACCTCTGCCAAGGGCTTCCGCTACGCGGGTGCCCTGATGGTCTTGGTCGCGCTCGTCGCGGTCATGCAGACCGTGCGTGCGGAGTGGGACAGCGACAAGGACAACGGCCGGTACTACAACCGTGCCACCATCTTCTACGTTCCTGACACCACCGATGTGCCCGACTCGCTGAAACTCCTGATGAAGGGGTCTGAGGCGAGTGACGGCAAGCGCTGTGACCTGACCGGTGGAGCCGACGTCCCCAGCTGCATCAAGCAGGGGGAGCTGGAAACCACTGGCTGGGAGCCGCGCATCGGATCGCTCGACGGTGCCCGCTACGCAATGACGCGCAGTTCGGGCGACGTCAGCAAGGTCAGCCTCAACACCGACACCATGGCCTATCTCAACGGGTCTGCCGACCAGAAGCCGCGATGGAGTGGCGTGCTGGATGGCAGTGGGAAATCCCAGGGCATTGGTGGTGTCGCGGAGTGGACAGGTACCGGCAAGGCAACGCAGTGCCTCTTCACCGACGAGTACGAGACCGATCGTGCCTTCGGTGGTGAGCGCGGCAATGACCTGAAGAACCTGCTGGCGGAGAAGTACGCCGGTCTGCGATTCAGCATGACCGACGTGTGGGGGTATTGCGATGGGCGTGAGCCGATCGTGGTGGTTCCCATGACCCGTCAGGTGTATTTCAAGAACCGCACCGTCGATACCGCTGGTGGTGTGGTGATCATCCGTGGCCGCAGTGGCCACACGGTGATGGAGCACAAGGAGACCGTCAAGTCTGGCGACCTGCCCGGCCCGGTGTACCCGGCGTCGTTGGTGGAGCGTCAGCGCGACATGTCTTCGTGGGCTGCTGGCCGCAAGAGCAAGGACAGGAGTGGCTTCGGCTACGATCCTGCCAGTTCGAAGGTCCAGGCCGGAAACGTCTCGGACTACCTGCTCCGCAACGCGTCCACCGGACGACTGGAGTGGGTGACCCCGCTGACGCTGAGCAGCAGCTCTTCGGAGCTGTTCGTGGCCTACGCCGTGTCGCCGGCCGATGAGGTCAGCGACGGACAGCTCAACCAGCTGTCGATCTACGTCCTGGGTGAAGATGACCCGCGACGTATCAACCTCGACAACCTCGAGGCCGACGCCCGCAACTACCTCTCGGAGAACGCTGGTGCGTTCCTGAGCAGTGGCGGCAAGCTGGTGGAATTCACGCCCGTCAATGGAGACATTTGGCGGGGGTTCGCTGAAATGAACGGGCGCGTCGCGTACCGTCTGGACATCAGCGCCAACAACACCGTGAGCCCCAAGCTCGTCAGCCTGACGCAGGAGGCGACTCCGGCAGAAGGCGGCGCGGAGCCCAACGCTGAGTGCGGCAAGCCCATGAGTCAGTTGACCCCGAGTCAGCTGACCAAGTGCATGGTCGCGCTCTCCCAGGAGCTCGACAGTCGCCAGGGCAAGGCGGATTCGTCGGAAGACGGCAACTAGCTTTCACGGCTAGCCTTTCATAGAAACGTGAAACCTCTTGATTGAAGAGGACCTACGGTAGTAGTCGCGCCTTCGGGTGAACGCTAACGTGTCAATCTGGTTGGAGAACACCATTAATTCTTCACTGTGGGGAGCGCCTTCGGGCGCACCTCACAGACGATTCTTAGAGTAATAGCTAAGCTGATGAGCTGTAAGGCAGCGAAATCGTCTCGAAATTGAGCCCAGGGTACTGTATAGTAGTAGGGTTATTTGCTGAGTCTTAAGAGAGGGAAGTATTCTTACATGAAGTTAAAACTAACGACAATTTTTGGTGATCCACAGGCTAAAACTGTGAAGCGATTAAAAAAGCGAGTTATTAAAATTAACGAGCTTGAATCTGTGTATGAAAAAATGAGCCTAGAAAAGCTTGCCAAGCAAACAGAAGAATTTAAAAAACAGCTGAAAGAAAAGAATAGTCTTGATGAGATTTTGCCTCATGCATTTGCCGTAGTTCGTGAAGCATCTAAGCGAGTACTTGGTATGCGCCACTTTGACGTGCAGCTTATTGGTGGCATGTCATTGCACGAAGGCAACGTTTCAGAAATGAAAACTGGTGAAGGTAAAACATTAGTTGCAACTGCACCGGTTTATCTCAATGCGCTTACAGGTAAGGGTGTACACGTTGTTACCGTAAACGATTACCTAGCTCAGCGTGATGCCGGATGGATGGCAAATGTCTATAATGCACTTGGACTCACCACTGGCGTTATTATTGCAGAACAGTCGTTCATTTTTGATCCTGAGTTTGTAAATAAAGAGCACGTTGATGAACGAATGCAGCATCTCAAGCCGTGTACCCGTAAAGAAGCCTACGCTGCAGACATTACGTATGGTACAAATAACGAATTTGGCTTCGATTATCTTCGCGACAACATGGTTAACACTGAAGAAAACCTCCGTCAGCGTGAACTCCACTATGCGATTGTTGATGAGGTTGATTCAATTTTGATCGACGAAGCTCGAACGCCGCTCATTATTTCTGCTCCTTCAATGGATAGCGGCACTGGCTACAGTATGTTCGCAGAAGTTGCCCGCAAGCTTGAGCCAAAAGATTACGAACTTGACGAAAAGCGTCGATCTGTGGCTCTAAACGATCACGGTGTTGAAAAGGTGCAAAAGCTGCTTAAAATTGAAAACTTGTATGATCCTGAGCACATTAAGCTTATCTACCATATGGATCAGGCGCTTAAGGCCCAGACGTTATTCCGACGTGAAAAAGAATATGTGATTTCAAAAGACGGCGAGATTGTGATTGTCGATGAGTTCACTGGCCGTTTGATGCATGGTCGTCGTTATAACGAAGGCCTGCACCAAGCAATTGAAGCAAAAGAGGGCGTAGAAGTGCAGCAAGAAAGTCAAACGCTCGCAACCATTTCGTTCCAAAATTACTTCCGTCTATACGACAAACTTTCCGGTATGACAGGTACTGCTTCAACTGAAGCTGAAGAGTTTAATCAAATCTATGGTATTGATGTAATTGAAATTCCGGCCAATCGTCCGGTTGCTCGTGAAGACCGAACCGATAGAATCTTTAAAAATGAAGCCGGTAAATTTAAAGCGTTGATTAGTGAGGTTAAAGCACTTCACAAAAAAGGCCAACCAGTACTTATTGGTACTGTTTCGATTGAAAAGAACGAACTACTTTCTAGCCTGCTCACCGAAGCAAAAGTGGCTCACCAGGTGCTAAATGCTAAGAACAACGAAGGTGAAGCTGCGATTGTAGCTAAAGCTGGACAAAAGGGTGCCGTAACGCTTGCAACTAACATTGCTGGTCGTGGTACTGACATTGTACTTGGCGAAGGTGTTAAAGAACTTGGTGGTCTTGTGGTAATCGGTTCAGAACGACACGAATCACGCCGAATCGACAATCAGCTCCGTGGTCGTTGTGGACGTCAGGGCGATCCCGGTATGACACAGTTCTACGTGAGTTGTGAAGATGACCTGATGCGTATATTTGGTGGTGAGCGAGTCGCTGCGCTCATGGATAAGCTTGGAATTGAAGAAGATCAAGCAATTGAGAACCGCGCCGTCTCGCGAACACTCGAAAATGCTCAGAAGAAGGTAGAAGGCTACAATTACGATAGTCGTAAAAATGTTGTTCAGTACGACGATGTAATGAACCGCCATCGTAAGGCTGTATATACAATTCGTCGTCGCGCACTTATGGCCGAAGATATCAGCAAGCAGATCAAACAAATGGTAGAACAAGAAGCCGCAAGCTGGGCAGTTGTTGCACCGCTCGACAAAAAAGAATTTTATCGTGAACTTCAGACAGTGTTTCCATTTAGCGAAAAGCAGTTGAAAGATCTCAAAACAACTGAAGATGACAAAGAACGGCTCAAGCGATTCAAAGAACACGCCTACGAAGTATATGTAGACCGCGAAGAAGCTCTTGGAACTGACCTGATGCGTCAGGTTGAACGTGAGGCTATCATGCAAGTGCTTGATCAGCTCTGGATGGAGCATCTTGAGAACATGGAACATCTTCGAAACGGTATTGGTTGGCGTTCCATTGGGCAGAAGGATCCACTTGTTGAGTACCGTCGTGAAGGTCAGGCTCTATTTGAGCAGATGCAAGCTACACTCCGTTCAGAAGTTGTAAAGGGGCTCAATCACCTGCAGCCACACCACATTCAGCATGCGGTTGAAACTGAACTTACCAAGATGGCTCGTCAGTCTACAGATAATGCAAACCAGATTACTACAGGTGTTGCAACTACCGCTGAAGACTTTGAGGGTACCGTAGTAAAACGAGTCAAAGTACCATCCGCAAAAGCGAAAGATGCCGAACGTAAAAAGAAGAAGGCGCAGCGCCAAAATCGTAAGAAAAAGCGCTAAGTTCACCTGATCCACTCGGTCAAAGGCACTTATCCCTTGACTACAAGTAATAGTTCCTTCACAATAGATGTATGGAAAACAAATTCTCTATAAAACAGTTCAACCAGCGTTTCCCTGATGACGCTGCTTGTCTCGAGGAAATCAAGCAACTCCGCTTTGGTGATGCCATAACTTGCCCCAAGTGTAACAAAGAGAACAAATTCTATCGGGTAACGGGTCGCTCAGCCTATGCTTGTAGCTTTTGTGGTCATCATATCTACCCTCTAAAAGGTTCGATCTTCGACCACTCCAGTACAGAACTTCGTCTATGGTTCTACGCCATCTACGTTATGGCTCAAACCCGCGCAGGTATTAGTGCTAAGCAGCTAGAACGCGAACTAGGCGTAACATACAAGACTGCCTGGAGAATGTTCAACCAAATTCGCAAGCTTATGAGTGACGATGGAAGTATGCTTAGTGGCGAAGTTGAAGTAGATGAAGTCTATTTTCACCCAAACCCCGCTAAACGGACCACAGCCCAAGCCCATAACAGTCAAGTAGTCTTTGGTATGGTAGAGCGAAAAGGCAGAGCGGTCGTAAAGCATGTTAAGAGCTCTGGTGTAAGGGTATTAACTAAAGAAATACATCACGGCATCGACCCCAAAGCCACTATATATAGCGACACCCATCGTTCCTACAAACATTTAACAAAGGCTGGCTACCTGCACCTAACCATTAATCACAGTAAGCAAGAGTACGTAAAAGGCGTAAGACATACCCAAAATGTCGAAAATCTTTGGAGTAACATTAAACGAGGCATTACTGGTGTTTATCGGCACGTTGATCCAAAGTACTTACAAAACTATGTTGATGAGTACGCTTTTCGCTATTCACACCGAGCTACACCAAAATACATGTTTGATTTAATACTGAGTAATATAGCGAGGGACTAATTACTTAGATTTCTCAGCGGGCTTACTAGCCCTCTTGGGCTCTACGGCCCGTTTTAGTATTTTATTAAAGTCAGCTTCAGCACCTTTGCGTCCGCCAGCTTTAACTAAATCCTGTAACGGCTGATCTTTCAGTGGTTTCTTCTTTTTGGGCATAGTTTTATCTTACCACTTAGACGGTAAAAACCGCCAACTACGCCTTGATATATTGCCCTCATGGGCGAGGGCAATATATCGCTTGTGTCAATCTGTTAAATTTCGGATATAGTGGTACCTATCTTTATATAACTAGGGAGTAGGAGGGTTTGGCAAAATGAAATTAGCTCAAGTTCATAAAGTAACCTACAAACAAAAAGAAATACTCGACCTTATATATAGCCATAGATTCTTAACCAGAATACAAATACAAGCATTCCTAAAACATAAAGACAAAAAGACGATTAACCTATGGCTTAAAGACCTAAGGAGCAAAGACTACCTAAACTGGATCTACAACAAGGATCATTTCGTCGAGAAAACAAAGCCAGCCATCTACTACCTTGGTATTAACGGCATACGGCACTTCAGCAACATTGACTTGTACCCAGCTACCGAACTTCGAAAACGTTACCGAGAACATGAACGCAGCCAAACCTTTATTGATCGCAGTTTGCTCTTGGCAGATTGTTGCCTCGATCTAGCTGACGAACGAAACGGCACCCATTACCTTAAAACCCGCTACTACTATGAAACCGATGCCGACTGTCGTAATGACCGCTACTATGGATTTATCAAAGACAGTGAACTCATTAGCCCAGATTTGTGCTTTCACGTTGCACCGGACGAGGAGTACGTCCACCCTGATGAAATAGAGAGTAGCTTCTTGCTAGAGATCTTTGACGCCAGCCTGCCGCGCTACCGACTGCGCAACCGTCTCAAGGGCTACGTGCAGTACCTGGACGAAGAGCTCGACGACTGGGAGGCTGGAACTTGCGGTGATCCACCACCAACCATTTTGCTCGTCTGCGCCAACCTAACTGATCTCATATACGCTAAACGGCGAACCAGAGGACTTATCGCTGACATTTGGGACTACGATGATGAAGACAGGCCACAGATCCAATTCACCACTACCGACAAACTAAAGCAACGTGGAATACTAGCTGCAGAGATATGGGAGCAGGCCTAAAGAGGCTTCAGGCTGCGAACGTAGGTAATAAACCTGTCTATATTTCAATTGCCACGTGCAGATAGCTTTGGTATACTTTATTACATAAGCGTGTTTCTCGTCTGTGATTACATATTCACAGATTCCTCCACTGAGGCACTACGTGAGAGTACTTTACATAACAAAAGAAAAAAAGCGCCGCACATTATTTGCGAGCGTGGATAGAAGATATAAAAAGGATAATTAATGCAACAACTTTGTAACCTCGCCAACACCGGCACCAATATCGCCCTTATTATTGCGGCAGCGTTCGGCATCATAGCCGTGGCTAGCCTCATACTCTACCAACTTAAAACTGGCAAAACTTTCTCTAAAGGCTTCTTTGCGTTACTACTAGTTTTCGGTATTGTAGGCACATTACTCCTGGCACCAGCTGCTACGCACGCTGGTGGGGCTACAGATTGCCCTGATAGTTCTCAGACTAACGGTGACGGCAGTCAAACCTCTATAACTTGTCCAACAAACTGGGTAGTGGTACCGGGCAATCCAGCGTACAACACTAGCGACTTCTGTGTTATGAAATACTCCGCAAAAAACGTCGGTGGAACTGTAACTGACACCCAGGATATCACTGATGAGGATGACAACGCACTGTTCTCTACAAACGTCTACTCGGGTGGCACCGCCACCTCGCAGGCTAGCGGCATACCATGGACTAATATTTCTCAAACAGATGCTATTACTGCCGCTGCGGCGGCTGCTCCAGGTGCGCACCTCCTGACTGAGAACGAATGGATGACGTTAGCACACAATGTACTCGCTAACCCCGCCAACTGGTGTAATGCTGACGGCTCAGGCTGTGGTAATGCTCCTGGAACATCCGGCAAAGTCTTAGCCTCTGGTCATAACGATGACGGTGATGCGTTTAGTAATGACTTTGGTGTCAATGGCCCACTCGATGCATCTACCGACGACTCCCAAGCGTGTTATGGTACGGTTACTCCTGGCGTCAACACGCCATGTGGGAGTGAAGCTGGTACGCAAAAGCGGACCCTGGCACTCTCTAACGGTGAGGTACTCTGGGACTTAGTTGGTAATGTTGGGCAGTGGACGAGTGCAACTGAAACACGCGGTAACTTACCAAGTATTGGCGGCTCAGGTAGTCCATTTGAGTACAACCTCGATACGGGCTTTGGTTTGCCAACACCAGACGACTGGGGTACTCTGGCATATATTAATCCGGCCATCCAAAATCCTACTGCTGCTAACTGGGGTGTAGCCCAGGGCCTCGGCATCCTGTACTCGGATTTCGACTCTGGGTCTTCGACTCCTGTAGCATTCGCTCGGGGCGGTGCTTGGTTCCTTGGGCCGGTTGCCGGTGCCTTCACGCTGTCTCTCGGTGGTGAGCCGTCTGACTCCCCTCCGTTTGTTGGCTTCCGCTCTGCCTTGTAATGTCGCTTAATACTTTCTACTTGAACACTTAGCGCTTAAATGCTTTCTTCTTTAGCCCGATTCCCGCCGTGCGGGACATCGGGGCCTCAGTGCCGTCAGGCACTCGGCTCAAATTTTGTAAAATAGACTATATGACTACAACATCTTCAGCTAAAACTGCGCCAGATGAATTGCTTATCTACACCAAGATGGTGGATTTCCTCAGCTGGCTGTTCCCAGTTCTCAATACTTTTCCAAAAAACCAACGCATGGTTATGTGCCAGCAAATTAGTAGTAGTGCACTGGACTGTCTCCGGCTCATTGTCAGTGCTCGCAACGCTCGTTCACCATCTAAGCGCTCTGGCTTACTGTTTGAGCTGAATGTAGAGCTAGAGGTTCTGCGTAAACTACTTTCAGTTGCCCATAGCATCGGTTTCCTCAGCGCTAAACGGACTGAGAATGGCATGAAGCAACTGCTGGAACTTGGTAAAATGTGCGGCGGTTGGATTAAACGCTACGATCAGGCGGGGTAATATCTTTATACTGCTGATAGAGCTTTAGAATCAGTTGATTTGATTGTCGAGGGCTGGCATGCATGACGTGTGCAACCCATGAATAGAAGACTACTTGCAAGTCTTCTTTTGCAAGGGTACCTTTATGATATTGTCGCAACATCTGTTTCCAGCGTTTCTTAATATGTTTTACGCTACTACTTCGGACACGAATTTTATGTCGCCATATGACATAACCAACAAACTCCACGCCAAGGTAAGCCGGGAGTAACCGAGTTTTACGAGGGTGTACCGTGAGACACAGTTCATCATGCAAAAAAGCAGTAATTTGCCTTTGCCATTCAAGAAGCTGCTGCTTACTATTATGAACTAGCATCAGGTCATCCATGTAGCGGATGTAGCGTTTTACTTTGAGGGCACGCTTGATATATGCGTCTATTTCGTGCAGGTAAATGTTGCCGAATATCTGGCTGGTTAGGTTGCCGATAGGAATGCCTCGAGCACCTCGCGTGTGGTACGGTGCACCAGGATCAAAAAGGTGGTCATGTTCATCACCACTCTGATAGGAATCAATAATCGTATCGAGTGTACTCAGAAGCATAGGATCAGAAATCTTCTTTCTTAAAACACGCTTCAGTACCTCATGGTTTATGCTGGCATAGTATTTAGAGACGTCTACATGGACTATATATAGTGGCTGGTCAGTTTGCCAGCGAATAAAATGCTGCATGCGTTTTTGAGCGGCATGCCCACCCTTTCCCGTGCGGCAGGCGTAAGAATCATGAATCATGCATGGTTCGTATACATCATTTAGTACCTTGCAAATCGCATGGTGGACGATACGATCACGGAAGTGTGGTGCGTCGATGAGTCGTTTTTTAGGATCTTCAATTATAAAACGTCGGTGAGGTTTGGGCTGGTAGGTCGTGCTGCGTAACTCTTTTTGGAGTACAAGCAGGTTCTCAATACGATTGTAATTAAAAGAGGCCGCATAGGTACGATAGCGTTTACCCTTAGCTGTCCCATAAAAACCTTTTTCTAGTGCCGTAAGTGATGTGAAGTGATCATCTGGCAAGGTATTTTTCTCTGGTATTTGCATGTGCAGTATAGAGTATAAGCGTTATACTCTGATATGGTGGGCTAACGGTGCACATAATGGCATCCTGAACTCGGATTTCGACTCTGGGTCTTCGACTCCTGTAGCATTCAATCGGGGCGGTGCTTGGAACAATGGGCCGAATGCCGGTGCCTTCACGCTGAATCTCGATAATGAGCCGTCTGACTCCAATCCGTTTGTTGGCTTCCGCTCTGCCTTGGCATACCAGATTACGCGAGATGATAGTTTATGTGTTACGCGTGGCTATCCAGTGCTCTTGGTATTCGCCTGTTATCCACCAGTCATGCAGCCGTATATTCGGCACATGACAAATATATACAGAGGTATGCGACTGCTTTTACGAGCTTTTGCATACCTCGCATAGATTGATCCCTGAGTTTTTGTTATAGAGTAATCGTCAATTTTTTATTTATACTCACCGAGTATTACTTGTAGTCAAGGGATAAGTGCCCGGTCAAACTATTGACATTTTTACAAATTAATATATAATAGTTGCCATTATGACCGATAGTGGATCACATACGCACGAGTCAGCAGCTTCTAGCGGCATTGACTTGCCCGCTATGGATTTTGCTGCGCCCTTAGAGGGTGTAGCAGAGGACCTGTTCAAGTCCGAGCGCGTTGCGTTCGATTTTGAACGGTTTGAGCAGCGACAAGGTGTAGTCTCAGATATTGTCGAAAGGCATGGGGGCAGCAAAGACGCTACCGAGATGGTACGCGCACTGAACGAAAAATTTAAAGAATGGGATGATGATTTCGGTATCTCATACTTATATATTTCGGGCGTAGACTTTTCTTCCTCTTCTGAGCCATTAGAATTTCATGGTAAAGCGCAATTTCTGGCATTCTCTGGTAACGATGCACCAAATTGTGATTTTGAAAATGCTGACTTAACAGGTGCTGTATGGGTTGGTACGTATGCACCTGGCAGTAACTTTAGAGAAGCAACACTGAGCCATGCCCTCTTCAATTTCTGTGACCTAAGTGGGAGTGATTTTACGCGGGCAACCGCATATGATATTGGACTCAATTTTGCTAGAATCGATGCAATAAAAAGCAGAGGAGCAACGTTTGCTGGCGCGTACATGATGTTTACTCGTGGCTTGGTTGCCAAGACGCTACTTGAAGGCGGCGACTTTTCGTCAGCTCGAACACACGTAACTGACCTAATTGACGGAACGGGCGTAGCATCGGAAGACTCGGCTGGTATTATGGCGGCACGATTCAATACGGGTAATCAGACTGAAGATGTAAAACTTCGCCAAATTGTACGACAATTGCGAGCCGCTAAAGTCTTCAACGGTGATGAATACATAGGCCAACTCGTAAGCGGACAGCGCTTACCTGGTAGACTGCTCAATAACGTCAACTTGCGCGATGCCCGACTTACGGGTAGCGAATTTGAGGCAGGGGTTTGGAACAAAGTGCATGCACCAGGGGTAGGGCTTAGAAATGCAAGAATTGCTGGCTTAACAATTGCAAGTTCAAAACTTGATGATGCCGATACGGAGGGCCTCTGGGCTCCTGCGGTCGCGGTATTTAACACCTCGGTTAAAAATATCGAGTTTGATAATAATATCGCAGGTGGTTTGTTTGCAAATTGTGACATGACAGGTGTGCAATTTAACGAGCGAGCGAGCCTTGGCGGTGCGCTTGTTGTGGGTGGTAGACCACCTCGTGGGCTAGACCCTGAGGTTGCATCAATGGTGCGTGTCCTAGAAGTTGGTCAAATGCCACCAAAGGCCATGGAACTTGTTGCGGGTGCATCTCGGTGGTTCGCTGTTCAGGCTAATCAGAGTGCGGAGCTTAGTAGTGGTGCGTCAGATCTGTCGGGCACAACTAATGAGCTCCAATAACTGAGACGTCGTGGAGCTATATATTTGACTAAATAACTTTGAAATTGTATAATACAATCAATTATGAGTGCGTCATCAGAACGTGTTGATTTGGATTTAGCTGTGCCAGAGACAGGCTTAATCAAGGCTGCTCAAGAACTCATGACAGGTTTGTTTAATCCAGAGGGTGGATTTTTAAATGTGCGGAGTGCCTTAGTTACTCGATTATACGAAATGGTTCCACCCGAGGAGTTCATGGTCGGTGGGCCATTGGCAAAAATGATTGATAACGAACTATTACCGTTCCAGACTGATGGTACACATTGGAATGATCAACCACTGAGTGATGAGATTTTTGCCCAACTGTATGATTCGCGGTTGCCGACTATTGGGCTGAGAGCCGACTTCTTTCCCTCAGCTTCGTTATATGCACTTGCTGCAGCAAAATTGAAAGAAGAGGGCAGCGCTGTTTCAAATGTTATTCTTTTACCGCCAGGCCCCTACTCAGTAGAGCGCTTGGATAGACGTAATCTATTTGCTGGTCGTGGTTGGATGGTTGATGCTAACGGTGCTCTTTACGGTGGTGAATTTCCTGGGTGGGTTCCAATAAATCTCGTAACTGACCAAGAACGACTGCTTGATCATCGTGTGCGTGGCGGCATGGCTAAGCGGACATATGTGGTTGAAGGCACAGCGCAGGCTACAATACTTGCCGATAAAACCAAGGCAGACACCTATCTTAATGGTGCGCAACCAAAGTGTTTAGCGGTGACAGGTTTTGGGCCAGACACAAAAGTATTGGTTGAAGAGTTACTGTCACAACATGGTTCTCTTGTAGTGAAGCCTATAAAAGGCAAGGCTGGAATTGGTGTAATCGTACTTAACCAAAACACTTCAACTACTGACCACCTCCTAGAGCAGCTTGAGATGGCATATCTACCTGGTGAGGAGTTGGTTATTGAAGAACGTATACCATGCTTACCCCTTTACGACACACAGTTTGATATACACTACGATTGGAACATTCGGGTACTTGCAATTGGAGGCTCAGTGGTTGGACACTATGCTCGAGTTGGTAAAAAAGATGTGCCAATAAATATGCACCAAGGGGCTGTTGCGAAGAGCACGTATGACGCACTGTGCATGGCAGGTATTTCATCTGATGAGATTGACTCCATAATAAACAAACTCGAAGATCAGTCAAACGAGATGGCGAAGGCAGTAGGTCAGGTGGTCATCGGTGGAGATGTAATTATAACTCCTGATCATGAAATTCGCTGGGTTGAGCTTAACGGCAGTAATTCCGGGGGTTTGAGTAATATTATCAACACAGGTTACGATCAAGACAAGCTTGAGCCTGCCAAAAAAGCCTTGAAGCTACTGACCAGTATGGCTTCCCTGCGTATTAGAAAGGGAAGGTTGAAGCAGGGGGTGCCAAGACCCCAGCAACTAGACGAACTCTTGATCGAATTTGTTCATGCCAGTTTTACTACAGAAAACCCTTCCGCAGAGCTTGAATATGCGCACAAGGTATTGAGTAGGCTCGGCTCTACTGCGCTTCGTGGCAATGAAGAGGTGGGCTGGTTTATTCAGTGGTATGAATCTACGCAGCAGTACCCCAGCGCCGTTGCCACGACAGAAACCAGGGTGCTGACAGTTGAAACTGCCGACCGTCACTTCAAGGAAGGCGCTCGAGAACTCGGCTCGCTTGTACTACACAAACTCGCGGCCGCAGAGCCATATAGTCGGAATCATCAAGCAAGAGTATACAGAGCTTACCCCGGTGAGCCAAAAGATATTCTTTTTGAAGATATGGCTGGCAACAGGGCTATCGCCGCCGCAGCAGCGGCCAAACTATACGATTATCTCACCGAATATGTTGGCGATGCCCGCCATGCAAGCTTTGCTGGCATGGTTTTGTTTCGTTCTGTCTTAACAGAGGTATTGTTGAAACAACCTCAAGAACGAATACTCTTTGATACTGGCTCTTTTCGTGAGCAACTCAGCAGTTTACCCGAAGGCGATCTTGCATTACTTGAACCAAGCTTTGTATTTATTGAAGCACTGCGTGCCATACACACCGAAGACATAGAAACGCTTATTCAGACAATTGATCAAATGAATGTTGGCGACGAACCAGATGAAGGTGCACTTGACCACTTAGCAACGGTCATAAGTACCTCTAGATTATCACTAACAAAAAAGAGCGTTGCTAACTGCGCTTTAAATATGAAACTTGAATATTTATCGGGTGCGTTACTGTTTTATATCGGAGGTGTAGAAAGTGGTTTACTTGATTCGATTAAAGATCGACTGGTTCCTTCACTCGCCGAAGCACTCGGAATCACCGACGAACAATGCACGAAACTCTTGCAGAGACCACGTGATGGTTATCAAGTCCGGTATGAAGGAGCCTCGACGCAAGCTCTGCCGATATCTTCTGCTGCAGAACTATTACTGAGCGCCATAGACCTCTACCACCAGGGTAAACACACAGAATCGTTAGGAGCACTTGGTAGACTAACGAGCTCAAATAATTTCATAAGGGAGTGCTCTGAGCTAGTACAAATTTCTATAGACGGAGCACTGCGTTATGGTTCTGAATAGAGGTCTAAAGTTTTAGCCTGGCCTGGTAAAACTCGGTTGGTTGAATGAATGGTCTTATAAATCAACAGCGAATCAGGTATGGTTACTAGCGGCCAAAACCTCTATACTGTAGATCATGCAACATACCGTTAAAGAAGTGACACTTAAAAATGGTGTCAAAGGCTTACTTATAGATGTGCCGCAGGCAACTGTAGTTAGTTATGATTTTAGTCTCCGGGCAGGTTATTACTTGGCGGAAAACGGCAAGTGGGAAACTCCTCACGTCATGGAGCATTTGCTGTGTGGTGCCAATCAAGAATTCAAAAAAGCTCGCTTGTTTGAAGCTGAAGTGAAGAAGAATGGTGCGTACAGTAATGCATATACAAGTACTTATAACGTTGGCTATGTAGGCGAATGTGCTGACTTTGAGTGGGATAGGGTTTTGGGTTTGCTGATGCTCTCAATTTCGCGCCCACTCTTCTTGCAGGAGGAATTTATAGCAGAAATAGGTAATGTAAAAGAAGAGCTTACGGGTAACCTAAGTAATTATTTTAGACAGCTAGGGATAGCGCTTTCGGAGCGACTGGGTTTTCTGGTGACCAAGGATAGGTTAAGACTTAATGCGCTCGGCGAAATTACAATTGCGGATGTTAAATCTCACTACAAGAAAACACATAATATTGGTAATATTGGATTCACAATTGCCGGTAACTTAAAAGACTGTGAAGATCGCTTGCTCTCCACGATCGAAAAGAAGCTACTTTTGCCAGAAGGTGAAAGAATTCCACTTCCCAAGACCCATTTGGTTCGACAGAACGCACCGCTCTACGTCGAGAATACAACTGTTGAATCACTCTATGTCAGCTTTAGCATGCTGATTCCGCGACGAGTCAGTGAAGCCGAGGCCGATGCACTGAGCACGCTTAACAATATTCTGACCGCCACGATGGACTCATTAATTCTTGGTGATATTCGTGAAAAAGGTTTGGCGTATTACATATGGTCAAATAGTAATCGTGGCCATGACTATACTGCTTGGGATTTTGATTTTCAGGTGAGCCCAGAGAACGCTAAGGAGGCAATGGGGGTTATCGTCAAGCATCTTAAGAAAGTGCTTGGGGGAGGCGTAACGCCAGAGCTGCTTAAAACCGCAAAAAATTATGCACTGGGCAGTTTTCAAATGGGCGCGCAAACTGTCAGTAGCATTTTGAACGGATATAGTCACGAGTACGCACTTACTGGCGAGGTGATCGACTATTACCGTGTGCCAGAACGAATAAAAGGTGTTACAACCAATCGGGTCACCAAGATTGCTCAGGATTTCCACGCCGAAGCGTTATGGGATTTTGGCGTGCTTGGTAACTGCGGCCAGGAGTTTGTTGACGAACTATACCAAGAACTTGGAAAGTTGTGGAATTAAGGCATGAAAGTAGCGATTGCAGGATACGGTCAAGAAGGTGAGGCTAATTATCGGTATTGGCAGGCCCTCGGCGCGCAAATAGCTATTTTTGATGAAAAAGAACCAACTTGTGAGGTGCCCGAAGATGTTGAAGCCCATATTGGACCCGAGGTTTTTTCGGATCTGAAGGGGTTTGATCTTGTCATTCGAACGGCGGGCCTGAGTCCTGAGAAAATCACTACTGACGGAAAAATATGGTCCGCAACTAACGAATTTTTTAAACAATGCACGACTCAGATTATTGGGGTAACAGGTACAAAAGGGAAGGGAACCACAGCCAGCTTAATTGTTGAAATACTACAGGCGGCCGGAAAGACTGTCCATCTGGTTGGAAACATTGGGTTACCAGCGCTTAGTCTACTTTCAAAAATTGAACCTGAAGATATCGTTGTATTTGAGCTTTCTAGCTTCCAGCTGTGGGATCTTGAAAAATCTCCGCAAACTGCAGTGATCCTTATGATAGAGGCGGATCATATGGACGTGCATACTTCAATGGAGCAGTATATTAGGGCAAAGGCCAATATCGGTATACACCAGACACCCGAAGATCTGCTGATATTTCACCCAGAAAACACATATTCGGCAGAGGTTGCGAGTCTATCTCCAGCGCAAAAAAGGCGCTACTGTACTCCTGAGGGTGCTTATATCGCTAAACCTGATCCTACTCTAAAAATCGAAGGAAACGTTATCTGCAGTACTGCTGAAGTTGGACTTCTTGGCGAACATAACCTAGAGAACATCTGCGCAGCTATTACTGCAAGTTGGAAGTACACCCAAAATATAGATGCAATTCGGAGAGCAGTTACTGCATTTAAGGGGTTGCCGCACAGATTACAGGCAGTGTATGAGCGCGACGGGGTGGTGTATGTTGATGACAGCTTTTCATCTGCTCCGGGGGCAACAGTTGCTGCGATTAAGTCATTTACGCAGCCAGAAATCTTGATTTGCGGTGGGTTTGACAGAGGCCTTGATTACACTGAACTTGCCCAGTCGATTGTTGAGCAACAAAATATTAAAAAAGTTGTACTCATGGGGCAGACTGCTTCAAGTATTGCTGGGTCTTTGGATTCAGTTTTGTTCAAGCAATACGAATTATGTGAATCTACTAACTTTAGTGAAGTGATTGGTATAGCCCAGAGTTACGTTGAGGCCGGTGATGTGGTCTTGCTAAGTCCGGGTTGTGCTAGTTTTGATATGTTCCAAAATTTTAAGCAACGCGGCGAGCAGTTCGCACAGATAGTGAGGAGCTCATAATGTCATCTAACCCCTATGTGTCGCCATATGAAACGTTCGTTTTTGAGGATTATTCGTTTGATATCAATACGCACGTAGCTCGCTTTCGATATAGCTTTGACGGTGTACGCATGTTTACCGAAACAGTAGAGTTCACAAAGTACCTGCCAACAGCAGGCAAGAACAGCTACGACATTGATCTACTTGATGCAGCGCTCCGACTCAGCTTTTACCTTGCTGGAACTTCGTACTATAAAGCATTTCCAACCACTAAGGTTCTATTCAAGGCTGGCCAGCCCGATCAAGGTCAAGCTGACTTTTTACAAACGGTGTATACCCAGGGCTTGAGTCAATTCATTTTTGAAAATGGCCTCACAGTGGAGAATATTGCAGTATTTTCAGCCGAAGGCTATGAAAAAAATCAGATTGGTTATAGCGGGACAGGTGCGCTTGTGCTTCAGAGTGGTGGTAAGGACTCTTTGCTGCTCGCTTCTTTGCTTGAAGAAAAGGAAAAAACGTACACACCCTGGTATGTTGGTTCTAGTTCAATGCACCCAGGAGTACTCGACACACTTGCATCTAAGCTATCAACGGCTAATCGCCAGATTGATATACCCGCCTTGACCCAGGCCGGTCAAGAGGGGGCGTTAAATGGACATGTGCCGGTAACGTATATAGTTCTTAGTTACGCACTCATAGCCGCAATCTTACAGAACAAAAATACAATATTAGCTTCGATTGGAGCCGAAGGTGGAGAGGCGCATGAGTTTGTTGGTGAGTTAGCGGTTAACCATCAGTGGTCAAAAACTTGGGAAGCTGAACAGTTGCTTGCGAACTATGTGAAACAGTACATATCTGCAGATATTAAAATTGGCTCACCACTACGACAGTATTCTGAACTTGCTATAGCCAAACAATTCGCCACTAAGGCTTGGGATAGGTTTGGCCAGGAGTTCTCTTCTTGCAATCGAGCAAACTACGAACAAGGCGCAGATAACCAGAAGCTTCGTTGGTGCGGTGAATGTCCAAAATGTGCAAATAGCTATTTGCTGTTTGCACCGTTTGTTGAGCCGGCTCAGCTTAAAGGCCTATTTGGTGGTCAAGATTTATTTGCCAAGCCACTACTCAATGAGACGTTCAAGGGGTTACTGGGGATCGACGGTGTCATGAAGCCTTTTGAATGTATTGGCGAAGTCGGAGAACTCCGACTTGCATACCATATGGCCAAGAAGAACTTTGGCTCGGCTTACGCAGATCTGCCGTTTGATGTGCCCACCAGCAACTTCAAATACAAGAAATTGCTGCCATCCCAGGCCTGGGCCAAACAGATACTGGCCACGGTATAATTAATAGCATGTACGACCTTACAAAGCATATTCAAAAACTTCAACTAGCGGTTGCTAAAGTCTGGGAAGAGCTTGGTTTTTCTGAACGTGTAACGAAGCTAGAAGAATTAAATCGTGCGGTAGAGGATCCAGAAATCTGGAAAGACAACCAAAAGGCGCAGGATATATCCAAACAGCAGTCTAAACTGCAGGCTTCGTTAACGCCGTGGGTTGACCTGAAGGCTAAGTTAGCCGAGCTACTGGAACTTACTGAGCTAGGCGACGAATCTTTGCAGCCAGAGATTGAGAAACAACTTGATCAAACACGAGCGCAACTCGATGCCCTAAAAGAGGATTTAAGGTACAACGGTCCTTACGACGATCACGATGCAATTTTACGACTCCACGCCGGAGCCGGTGGGGTAGACGCCATGGATTGGACAGCTATGCTCGAACGCATGTATCTTCGTTGGGCTGAAAAAGACGGCTATAAAACCGAAGTTATTGAAGAATCCACTGGCGACGAAGCCGGTATAAAATCCGCAGTTATTTCAGTAAGCGGGGTCAATGCCTATGGAAAATTACAAAGTGAACATGGAGTTCATCGACTCGTGAGGCTCAGCCCTTTTAATGCCGACAATCTTCGCCAAACGAGTTTTGCTATGGTTGAGGTTTTACCTCAAATTGATGCTCCAGATGAAGTTGAAGTAGATGAAAAAGATCTGCGCATAGATGTATTCCGCGCTGGGGGCCATGGAGGTCAAAGTGTTAACACAACCGATTCTGCTGTGCGCATTACACATATTCCAACAAATATTGTGGTTTCAATTCAGAACGAACGCTCACAGCTTCAAAACAAAGAAACTGCAATGAAGATTCTCCGTTCAAAGTTAGCTCAGCTACAAATAGAACAACACGCTGAAAAAATAGGAGAACTGAAAGGCCCGAATCAAGAGGCTGCTTGGGGTAACCAGATTAGAAACTACGTACTGCACCCATACACACTCGTTAAAGACACTAAAACTAAATTTGAAGTTAAGGATGCCGCCAAAGTACTCGATGGTGACCTGGGGCCGTTTCTTCGTTAAACTATGGCTGCAGAAAAATCGCCAAGGGCTGTGGTATTTTGGAACACTTGGTACAGGGCTGATCCCGGTAAACAGCTGGACTATATCACAGAGCTCAGAGGGTGTCTTGAGTCTGAAGGATTTGCGAACCCGACATTTTGCCTCTCTGAAGTAACTAGCGGTGCGGCTGGTGGGCTTTTGGAGCTGCTTCAACAAGATGGTTTTAGCACCTCATATCGCCCAACAAGTACAATCAAGGACTTCGGGGAGGGCCTTTGTTTCGCCCAGGCTGGTCCGATTAACGAAGCTGACTTCACTTGTATGGGCACTGCTCGAGCAATTGCTAATACTAAAACTCGATGGCTCGGGAAGATTGATGCAGGTTCTGATCAGATTTTTTCAACACATGCTTCGTACCCACACCCTACAAGTGAAGAGCAAGCTTTGATACAAGACGCAGTCCGACTGGGTCAAGGCTCACTTGATTTAGGCGGCGTGCAGGTACTGGGTGGTGATTTTAATACTGTGGTTGGAAAAAGTCGATTTATCGACAAGATTGAGGCGGCGGGCTTGCGCAAGGTG
>CAYNKQ010000004.1:0-38927 GCA_964397855.1 uncultured Candidatus Saccharibacteria bacterium
TTGAACCCAGGACACCCTGCTTAAAAGGCAGGTGCTCTAACCAGCTGAGCTATGGACCCGTATATTTGTTGTAACGAAAGGTGCTGCTCAGTAACGAGTGTTTCTCAAATTGAAAAAGTCGCGATTACTTTGTTTTTCAATTTGGTATCTAAACCATTTTGAGGACTTGGTTATTTTCTCATATTAACAGATTAAACTCAAGAGTTATTTGTGTGTTATTATTTCTTTTTGTTTTTTTCAGCGCTGAGACTACTTCTATAGCTTAACGTCATTTCAACGAGCGCTAATACCGTGCCACTCGCGAGGATCACCGTTTGATATGGACTTAAGAACGTGAGCAAACCAGAATTCTTTGTGGCAAGTGCAATCTGTGGAAACGGTGCGAGAATTTTAAGCCCAAAGTACGTTACCAAAAAGCCCAGCACAAGACTTGCGAGTATTGAAAGAATGACGTTATGCTTTGAAACCTTTACGGCTACGAGTGTAATTACCATTGGAGTAAAAGTAATCAGAAGCCTCACCACAATCGGGATATATTCACTCAGCGAAGTAGTCTGCTTTGGTAGCAGATCAATAATCCAGCTGCTCAGCAACTGATCAAGCATGAGGCCAGCAAACAGCGTCAAGATGCCAACGCCTGCGCTTGTTCTCCTAATCATTACCGCAGCAACCACAAAGACGGCTACGCCAAGTGCAACTATATCTACCATACTGCTTATATTACCATGATATGCAGGGGTACGCCTCCGGTATTATCAAGTAATGCTTAGAGCACAAACGTTACTGTTTGACCAACTTGAATATTGTACTTACTAGCATAACCCGCGTTTGTTTCAAGAATATACTGAACAGGAATTTGAGGACCAAATTTTTTTGGAAAACTATCTGGCTGCACATTTCTTTCTATGTAAACGATTTCTTTTTGAGAATTAATCCAGTACATATCAAGTGGAATACGAGTGTCTTTCATCCAAAAGCTATATATTCCGGGCTTATCATATATAAATAACATGCCAGCATTTTGAGCTAGTGAATCTCGACAACATAAACCTTTTTCTTTTTCTTGCGATGTAGTCGCAATTTCAACTACTAATGTGTTGTTTTCAATCGTCAGATTGATACGATCTTTTTGCAACCAAATCGCAAAAATTATAATTGATATTGCAACAAAAACCAAACTAGCGATTACCGCTAGCTTACGCACCAACTTTATCTTTTTTATTACGTCGTTTTGCATTTATCTCTATGTAATCAATTATTCTGCTTGCTACATTGCGTCCGGTAACTTTTTCAATTCCACCAAGTCCCGGGCTTGAATTCACTTCCAAAACTAGTGGTCCACGCGCAGAGCGCATCATGTCCACACCGCAAATAGGAAGACCCATCGCTTTTGCCGCTTTGAGTGCAACCTTCTTTTCTTCGTCGGTCAGCCTTACGGCTGCACCTTCACCACCTTGGTGTAAGTTACTTCTAAAATCATCGTCAAGACTCTGCCGTTTCATACTTGCCACTACACGGCCACCAACTACAAGTACACGTATGTCTTCGCCGGCTGATTCTTTCACAAATTCTTGTAGAAGTATGTTGGTTCCGTCTTCATTATGAAGGTAAAATGCCTGTAATACTGACTTAGCGGCCTTCTTGGTTTCCGCAAGTACAACGCCGTTTCCGTGCGTACCGCGCGCCAGCTTAATAATCACCGGTGTACCACCGATCTGCTCCA
Source organism: uncultured Candidatus Saccharibacteria bacterium (assembly GCA_964397855.1). Lineage (GTDB taxonomy): Bacteria > Patescibacteriota > Saccharimonadia > Saccharimonadales > UBA7683 > UBA7683. The sequence goes on from CAYNKQ010000004.1 coordinate 1,724, forward strand.
ACAGGTCATCTATATCTGCAGTGTTACGAGAAAACACGGTTTTAGGAATGCCAACGCCAGCCTTAGACATTAATTGCAAACTACGAAGCTTATCACGTGAGCGTACAATCGCGATTGACGCAGCAGTGGTATACACACCTTGCATTTCAAATTGACGAACAATAGCAGTACCGTAACGAGTCATACTGCTTGCGATACGAGGAATAATAACATCAACATTCCGAAGATCTTCACCCCTGTAGGTCACATACGGGTTACTTCTTTCTATAGAAGCGTAGCACTCTTTATATTTTACGACGCGCACTGTATGGCCGCGCGCTTTGGCCTCTTCTTTCAGTCGCTTAGTTGAATAATTTCCCGGGCCATTTGAGAGTATTACGATGTTCATAGCTTGTCCGACCTTACCTCTTCGTCAACTGGCATATCAATGCCGTATTGCTTCTTAAGCTCAACCCGGTCAATGCTTGTTTCGTTGGTATCAACAATGAACCTACCGTTGAGAAGTTTTCGACCCATCAATATGGGGTATATCTTTTTAGATCTATCCGCCAGAGTAAAAGAAGCTCTGAATATGCGCGGTCCGACTTTAATTTTAAGCCACACTTCGTATCGTTCTTCTCTATGGCCAAAGGAATTCGCAATACCAACTTTTTTGAAGGAATCTGTCACAACTGTTTTTGAGAGCGAACCACATACGGGATGATCACCTAATAAATCAAACTGCAGTTTTGCTCCGTCTTCAACGAGTGTAATATTTTTTGCATGAATAGCAGATCTGTATGCACCCGTATCTGTTTTGGCAGGTATGTCAGCAATATCGAGTTCTTGAAAATGGAGCAGCTCTGCTCTTCCAATGACTACCTTATGAAAATCGTTCTTTTTTGCCATACAAATTGCCGTTCTTTTAGTATACTGCTAGTACTTGTGTAAGCACTAGCTCATTATGCACTTGCAATATTCTAACATAACTGTTAGTATAAGTCAATATGAAAAAACGCATTCTTATTGTTGGCCAAAAAGTATCGTCTGTTACGAACTATCTTGAAGCGCATGATTACGACTACATAACCCTTAAAGATATAAAGCGCACCAAGTTTGCTGATAAAAAGTTTAAAAAACGAGTACTTTGCGATTTTTCAAGTCGCGAAACAACTCTGGCTGCAGTTCGTAGTATTAAAGACCCGATCGATGGGGTTATTGCCACTTATGAATCATATGTGCTACCAGCAGCCTGGATTGCGGATAGTCTGGGACTTCCGGGAATACCAGTCGATAGTGCTCGGGCCTGTACAGATAAATCAATAATGCGAGGCCTTTTTGCCCAGGCTCCAGAAAAAATCAGCCCAGACTTCCTGACGGTTACTTCTGAATCTGAAGTGACTGAGTTTGCTAATATGCACCAATTTCCGCTCATTTTGAAGCCGGCGAATTTGTCGAAGAGCCTTCTTGTGACAAAAAATCACGATATGCAAGAACTGCTTGAGAATTATAGAAAAACTACTTCTGTAATTGATGACATCTACCGAAAGTATGCCCCCGACAGGACGCCAAAACTGATTATTGAAGAGTTCATGGAAGGGACTATTCATTCAGTTGATGCATTTGTTGATCATAAGGGCGAACCCCATGTACTTGAACACGTGGTTGATTACCAAACTGGCTACGACATTGGGTTTGATGATAACTTTCATTACAGTCGCATTCTTCCGAGCAAGCTTTCCGCCAGAGACCAAGCTGCGATTCGCCACTGCGCCGAGGTAGGAGTCAAATCTCTTGGTATGAAGAGTTCTCCTGCGCACATAGAAATAATTATGACGCAGGCCGGCCCCCGTATTGTTGAAATTGGGGCTAGAAATGGTGGCTACAGAGAAAGAATGCATAAGTTAGCAAATGATCTTGACGTTCTTGGCGCAAGCCTGAGCCTTGCGCTTGATGATGCGCTGAACATTAAAAGTAGTCGCAATGACCACTGTGCGGTACTTGAGCTATTCCCAAGAAAGCAAGGGGTGTTTGCGGGAATCAAAAACCTAGAGAAACTAGAACAACTCAAATCTCTTCGTAGCTACAGTGTCAAGGTTAAGCCTGGTGAAGTGGTAGGAAAAGCAAGTGATGGCTTTAAGTCACCATTAATTATTACGCTTCATAATACGGATGGTGCGACTTTTAAGTCGGATCTTTCTGTTATCAATAGTGATGTAGCAGTACAAACTAAGTAAGTTTGTACTGCTGACTGCGAGGCACTTAGCGCCTTGCCGACGTTCGTGCTCCGCAGCCTAGCAAAGGAGCGTCATCCTGACCACAGTGGAAGGATCTAGCCATCAAACAATCAACTTCCCCTGGTCTGTCATCCTGTACTTGCTAATTCCCAAAAGAAGAAGACTATTGAATTATATGACGAGCGTAGCGAAGCTATATACGGGATCCAATCATCAAGTATTCAGCTTCCTGTCTCTAAGTCCTAAGCTTCTCTCAACCTTGATCTATTCAAGGTAGTATCTTCTTACATCTTTCTTCCTTCCTTTTGCCGCCAAAAGGAACAAAACCCTCACCCATAACACCCAAGCCTCGATACCCCTCCAGGCCCCTGTGTCCGCGTCAGGAAGATGCAAGCATCTCTCACAGTTTCCTAGTTGTCTGTTCAGGCAAGTCCTTCCTTGATTCGGACACAGGAACCTTCCGGGGTTCGGGTTTGGTTGAATGGGTGGACTAGTTGTCTCGCGGGGCGAGGGTTATGACTGGATCCCGTATCAAGTACGGGATGACACTCCTTCGCTAGGGCTATGGAGTGTAGGCAGGGCAGGAAGCTGAATACGTACTAACTGGATCCGCCGCGACGGATGACGGACCAAGGAAATTGATTAGGTTTTTATGGTTAAAGCAGTGTTGCGAGGTAATTAACGTAGTGTTTTGTGGCTGGACGGGCAGTTCCACTTGTTGGGGCATCGTGTATGGCAAGTGACGGACATTTGTTGAGTTCAACTATCACGGGTTTTAATTCGTCAATTGTTGAATCGGCAGTTGGCAACGTACGTAGCATGAAGTCAACACCACAAACTGGTAGCTCAATAGCCTTCGACGCAGCGATTGCCATATCTCGCATCCACTGCGGAATGTCGTCAGTGATGTCAATTATTTCGCCCCCTGCACCGTAATTTGCAACTCCAAGAACAAAGACTTTTTCGTTAAGTCCAGGCTTGTTATTAATGTCAGAACCGAGGTATGCCTTTGCGGCCTCAGTATTAATAAAAGCCATCGGCGCCCTATACGGTTCGCCTCGGTTACCAGACGTATTTTCAATTTGTATTAACTCACCTATGGTGTGCTCGCCATCACCCGTCACTTGGGCTGGGACTCTAAGCGTTGCTGCCACATATTCATAATTAATTGTGGCAATTCTGATATCAAATATATCTGGGTGGTCGTACTGCTCTTGCACAACTGCAGCACGCATGTTTTTAGCATTTGTCATTGCCAGTTCGAGCGCGGGCATAAGTGTATTTGAAGCAGTGATGCCGACGGTTATGCCTTTGCCGTGACCCCCGTCAATTGGCTTAACAACAACCTTTCCTACCTCGTTCAAAAAAGTGCCTACCCGAGGATCATCGCGCTCAGAGTCTTTAACAAGAATTGTCTTTAGCTGAAGTATACCCTTCGACTCAAGAAGACAGTGGGTTGCGTATTTATTGTTTGCAATATGCCCAGCTGCGTAAGAACTTGTAGGCGGTGTTGTGCTAAAAATGTGTATTGTGCGATTTTTACTTGTTATGAAGATATTCGGACAGCCAGCATACGGCACCTCGGCAGTCCAGCCGTGCTGTTTAATCTCATTTTGGATGAGTCCCTGTCCTGTATTAAGACTACTCGGATCAATACTTAAAAAATCAATCATGGCCTGCGTTAACCTTTCCGTGTATCAACTAATGTTTTTATAACCTTCTGCGCAACATCAAAACCAACTACAGAACTTAGTGCAAGTCCGGGTGATGGATTAACTTCTAACACCAAGGGTCCTCTTGAGCTATCAATAATGTCCACCCCTGCAAACTGCAAGCCCAGAGCATCACATGCCGCAACAGCTATACGGGCTTCTTCGCTACTTGGTGAATACACAGTACCGCTCCCACCTTGATGCAAGTTGGCCCTGAAATCACCGTCAGCTGCCGTACGTAACATTGAAGCCACCACTTGCCCGCCTGCGACAATAATTCTCTTGTCAGAGCCACGCGATTCAGCCACATATTCTTGCATGAGAACTGTTGAACTAATTGAGAATAGATCACGCTTTGCTGTGGCAAGCTCGGTGTCATTACTTACAAGTTCAACACCTTCGCCCCTGTTACCACGCGGGACTTTTAATACAAACGGAAACGAATAGTAATCCGAGAAGTCTTCTGTGATACTTTCAGATAAAGGAACCGGAGCACCGGAACGTGACAGTATTTTGTGTGACTCAATTTTGTCAAACGCCTGCAGCACGGCTTGAAGCTGTTGCTGAGCAGCTCCCGTAAGGTTGGTTGCAAGACGCTGGTAATCAGTGTAATATTTGGGGCCTATCCTATAAAAAACGAATTCGGCTTGCTGTATGTCATTTAAAATACCTTCGGACCCGAGTAATGATAGTTGCACAGACAGGCCAAGCGAAAGACTTGCATTATACAGCGACACAGCACCTGGTGCCGTGTTTGTGCGCGTCACGATACAGACTGTATTTTTGGTAATCATAATGAAACAACTATAGCATAATAAAGCCCTGCTTCTGATGAACCAGTATTGACAATCGGCTTATTTTATTGTTATAATTATATTATGAGTTACGAAAAATTAATGGTTGTGGCAGCCGGCGGGGGCGCGCCCAACAAAAGTAGCGCCCCAGCTCTGACAGAAGCAGTCGAGATGTCCGGCGTACAAAAGCCACGAGTTTTGGTAATACCATCTGCTAAAACCTCTGCCGAAGCACACGACAAGACGATTATGATGGCCAGGGATCTATACGATGACAGGCTTGGGCTTCAAACCGCAGTATTACACGAGTTCGGTGCTGAGCCGACAAAATCTCAAGTTGAGCACGAAATAGGTGCGGCTGATGTCGTCTATATCTCCGGCGGTGATACTGACAGAATGATGAACATATGGCGACGAAGTGGAGTTGCCCAAGTTATGGGCGCCGCCGCGCTTGGCGGTGAGTTAGTTTTAAGCGGAATCAGTGCAGGCGCGATAGCTCCTTTTGCTTGGGGACATAGTGATTCGATGAGCTACCGAGAAGACGACTGGGATTATATTGCTGTTGACGGACTTGGGCTTGTACCAGCGGCAGTTACCCCACACCATAACACTCAAAATGATCGCCTCGGAAGGCGGGCCGACGCTTTTAAGAAAATGTTTGAAAGCAAAGCGCCGAGTAGCGGCTCGGTGCTTGGCTTTGGAATAGATAACTTTGCAGCACTGAAAATCCACCAGGGCTTGATATCACCCATTTACGTACGTCCCGAAGATCGGGTAACCATCTTAGAAGCAACGGACAGTATCGTTACAGGCCGCATTCTAGAAGCTTCTGAATTTATACCGATAACCAGCTCTAATAACTAGTTGCTTCTTGTAGCAAAAAATATGCACCAAGCACGACGGCTTCTCTTCTGTTGTATTTTTACAACAAGTTTGGCATTATTAAGCTAGTAATAGGTAAGTTAAGGGAGAATATTATGGCTGAAGCTAAATCGGCACCAAAAGTTTCTGCAGATGCAAAAGATATTGAAGAAAATAAAATACTTGCGGTACTTTCGTACTTCGGTATTTTGTTCCTTATTCCACTACTTGTGGCACCTAAATCAAAGTTTGCAAAATTTCACGCTAACCAAGGTTGCGTGTTATTTATTGCAGAGGTTGCACTCAGTGTTGTCTGGATTGTTCCAATCCTTGGGTGGCTCGTTGGTTTTGTTGGTGGTATCGCGACCCTAGTTCTCGCAATCATGGGAATCATCAATGCCCTTAATGGCAAATCTGAAAAACTACCAATTATTGGTGATGTTTCAGTAATAAAGTAGCACTGATTGCTTTGTTTAAAATACCGCTCAAGTAGCGGTATTTTAAATTTACTCGTCTTTTTTGGTGTGCGCAACACTTACGTAGATCGCAATACCAATTACAAATAAGCTAAGAAGGCCAAGTGCGACAAACTGTAAATCTCGAAGTTGATACAGCACCGCCAGAATGACACTGCATAAACCCCACCAAATAACCCCGCGTCGCTTGAAGATTGCACCAAGAAGGACCACTCCAATGTGCTCTGCAATAAAAAGCCAGCCGTACAGTACATCAACTCCACCTAGTAGCATCAATGCAAAAGGTACTGTGGCAATTGATAAACTTGTATAAAGGTAAGCACTGGCTGAAACCGTGCTTCTTACTGACTGACGATACATACTATAGCCAAGTGCCAGCAGCGCCCAGAGGTGACTATAGACCAAGAATTCACGAAGACCCAATTGGTACAAAAACCATTGCACACTAACCATCACTATGGCCCCACCTAGTTCTTTCAGTGCTAGTTGCCGCCGAATGAGACCTTCAGCAATAATCACAGTACCGATACCCGTAACACTAAGCGCACCGAGAGCCCAGTGTGCACCAGGAGCTGACCCGGCTAAGAGGCTAAGAGCGAACCCGATAATTGCAACTATGCGAAGCGAGCTTGCCCAGTGGCTCAGTTTTGACAAAAAACCGCTCGTTACAGCCCAAGCACCCGCGAGCAAGAACCAACACGACTGGACGAGCAGCGCCGCATCAGATTGATTGACACATAAAGCAAGCACTGCAAAGTAGAACAAACTTGCTGCTAGTATCAAAAATTCGGGTAATTTGTACCGATAACATGCCAGTAATGAGAGTCCGACACTCGCCAAGAGTACCCCTGCAACGATAAGAGTGCTACCACTAGCCAGAGCCGTAACAAGTGATACAGCCATGAAGAGAGGCGTTGAAACCCTGTATACAATCTTGGCCTCTATACCTTTTGCAGATGTGCTCAACACATACAGTGCGCTAGCAAAAACTGTGTATAACACCGCTGCAACAACATAAGCTACCTCTGATTGGTCGATAGTTGGCTTCATTAGTGTCAGTATTGCACTCGCTGGCAATAAGAAGCTGTAAAATACACCGATAGTGACTAAGCCGTCAGACTTACTTGCTCTCCAAAGGAGCCACTGCTGAACTATGGCTACTATCAAGAATGCGAGCTGGAACCGAGGCCAAGGGCTGAGGCAAAGCAGTGCAATTGGCAAGCTAACTGCTGAAATACTAAAAACACCTTCGTAATGTGACGGTGCAACTCTTTTAAACCTTGAGATAAGTGCAATGAGATTATATAGCAATGATGCAGCCACAATGTAGATCAACACTGCATTCCGAGATTCAGTGACACCGTACGTCAGGACTCCTGCGGCCAAGAGAGCGAGCAGTTGAGAAGATACCCAAAGTGCCACGCGACGCGCACCACGCCCAAGCAACAAACCGTATGTGGCGTAGAAGGCTGAGGCCAGTGCTAAAATTGCAGCATTCTGCGTAAATCCTTTGTCGCCGATGAGTGCCAGTGAATACAATATACTTACAGGCAGGAGTACGTTTGCGGTTATCATAAGGGGAGCCTGCAGCTGTTTTGTCTCTTCACTACTTCGACCCAGCGACCAAAGCCCAAGGTTAAACACTGCAACAAGACTCAAGCCCCAACCGAATGCCTGAGCGGGCAAACCAAGTTGTGCAACTGCCGATTCTACCAAAGAAACCAATGCACCAATCATAAGGTATCCAATATACTGCTGTTTCATTGTTAACCAGGTTATAGCGTACAAAGAAAGACAGATAAGCGAAGTAACCAGCCACACCGTGAGGCCATATTGCTGGTTCAGCCAGTAGCCATAGGCTGCCACACCGAGGAGCGGAGTAAGTAGCACCGCGACTGCCACAAAACTACTACCCGCGTTCTTGAGCCGTGTACTCGAACGAAATAATACTTGCCCAGAAGCATAAAACACAGCCGCTACAGCCGCCAGGAGGAACACTTTTGCACCGCCCCCAACACCACTCAGTGTTACAAATAGTGTTGCAGCTGTTATGAACAAAAATGCACCCAGATATAGCAATGGAACACCGTAATCAACTGGCTGAGATACGGTTGCTACTGGGGTAATTTGTGCGGAAGGGACAGATTCGACTTTAGCCTGCCCTTGAACCGTATCAATTACTTCAGTCTCGGATCCGGGTGACCATTGATTCTGATCAACCAGCTGCAGTAACTCTGCCTTGGTTGGAGCATCTTCTGATCCTTCGAGTTTGGAGGCGACCTCATCTCTCAAGCTTTTACGGCCAGCCCAGTATCCATACAGATACGAACTGTTTTGAGTATCGATTTGCCCCGAAACGAAATCTTGATTTGTTTTTTTCCCCGTGCGTCTCGCGATAAAGACTATCCCAACGATGATACACAAAGGAACGACCAAAGACGACGCGATCGCCAACATAAATGCAATAAGCCCAGCTACCATACACACCTCCGGTTACTGTTATGATTATGGTTTTAGTCTAATGCATCTGGCCGCCGTTGACTAGCTATGCGCCGAAGAAGCTTTTCTTTTTGGTGTCTTTTAAGCTTTCGAGGACTTCTTTTTGTGACTTGCTGAGGTTAGTAGGTGTGTCAACTAAGATTGTGACTATATGTGCGCCCCTGCTCTTGTCTCGAATGTGTGGAACACCGTGACTGGAAAGCTTAAAGTCAGTACCGCTCTGCGTACCGGCTGGAACTTTCATGCGGATTGGACCATCAACTGTTTGCACTTCTATTTCGGTTCCAAGTGCAGCGTCTACCATGCCGATGTGTTCGTTTGAGAGTATGAGATCACCTTCTCGGGTGAAGTGTTTGTGTGGCTTCACATTAAGCTGAACGTACAGATCACCCTTATTACCATTTGCTGCGGCTTCGCCGTGTTCACGAAGTCGGATCACCGCACCATCATCAATACCAGCTGGTATCTTGATAGTGATTTCTTGCTTAACTCGTTCTACGCCCGTTGCCTTACACACACTGCATGGCTTTTCGGGGATCTTACCTCTGCCATCACAGTTCCGGCAAATTGCGGCCTGCTGAATTGCGCCAAATATAGTATTCATTTGCTGCACCACCTGACCAGAACCTTTGCAGACTTCACATGTCTTGAGTTCATGTCCTGGCTCTGCACGGTTACCTTTGCAGTGTGTACAAACGTCGTTCATTGTCAGGTGAATAGTTTTTTCTACGCCAAAAACCGCCTCTTCAAATGTAAGAGTCATATCGGTTTGGACATCTCTACCCATGTCCTCAGATCTACGCTGCTGCGCGCCACCACCAAAAAAGCTGCCGAAGATATCACCGAGGCCACCGTCACCAAAATCAAAGTGCATACCCTGGCTACCAAATCCACCATAAGGGTCGCCGCCCGGGGCACCACCTGCGTTGCCACCAACTCCCGCGTGCCCAAACTGATCATAGCGTTGTCGTTTGGTTTGATCTTTTAATACATCATACGCCTCTGAAGCCTCTTTAAATTTTGTCTCATCACCACCTTCTTTGTCTGGGTGATGTTTGACCGCTGCTTTTCTGAATGCCTTTTTAATTTCATCAGCTGAGGCATCATTTTTAATACCAAGGACCTCGTAGTAATCTCTTTTGCTCATTTGTTTACCTCTTTGAATGCTTTAGTGATTTGAGTTTTGTCTAAGATTATAGTTTTAGCAGCGACTTTGCCAATGGCCTTATTAACGCCCCCTTCGAATGCAACGTACGTAACTCCCACACCTTTAGCACGCGCAGAATTTATAGCGGGAATAAGATCTGAATCTGATGAAAGTACAAAAATTGTAGAACCTTTGGCTGCCATTGTTGCAATGTCTACGCCAATTCTTACATCTACGCCCTTTTCAATCAACACATCTGTCCGTTTTTTGCAGTGGGGGCAACGTTTTGAACTTCTCGCCTTAAGAAGGCCTGCCTTAATAATCTTTGTTTGTTGATTTGCAATATACGGGATCCACTTAGCATTCCAAGCCCGCATTCGCTCTATTGTTTTATAGAGCGAACTGCTCTCATCAGGCAATTCTATTTTAGTAGAATAATAAAATATTTGTGCGCCGTCTGTTAGATTAAGTTGGCTAAAAAGGGTGTTGAAGTCTAAGCGGGAGAGCTGTTGACGACTACTGACGAGCTTTTTTGATCTTAAGACATGCACCAAACTATGGACAAAATTTTCGCCATCGATGAGAAGATAGTCCTTCATTTATTCCCCAACAAAAAAGCCTCACGATGCTCCCGAAGGCCCAAGGTGAGGTGTGGTGATGAAATAGTAGCAAATCTTATGACATTTGTCAATAGATCAAAAACCTCGCTTAGTGTCACCACAAGAGTGAGGTATTGCGCCTCAACCTTAGCAAAAATTATTTTTTTTGGCAGTGTACTGTAGTTCATAATTAACCAATGAGACTATGGAAATAGTCTGCAAATCTAGTGAACACAAGAACGGTTATCAGCACATATGTTATGGCTATGAGCTTACCTGGATTATTAGCCAAGAAATTACCGATTTTACCCTTAATGATGAGGTTCTTTTCACGGAGATTGAAGGCTAGCGTGCTCCAGAAAATAATGGTTGTCACCGCCCATACTGCCATGCAATAGATACATAGCTTACCAATATCATATAGAGCCGCGTGGATCAACCAAGCGCAGAACAGAACTCCGAATGCTGTACCAGCCTGAAAACACCACCAGAACCACTTTTTAAGATTTTTAGCCCCAGCGAACAACATCATACCTACCGCCCAAACCATAGCAAAGCCTGCGATACCAATAATTGGATTCGGAAAACCAAATGCTGAAGCCTGAGGTGATGTGATAACTGGTGAGCAGGCTACAATCGGGCTCAAGCTACAACTTGGAATATAATTTGGATTGGCCGCTAAATGCAGCTTTTCTACCGTTAAAATTCCCGAAGCGAGAAGACCTAAGATACCACCAATTACTAACACCCACGGAAATACTTTTTCAAACTTGAGATTTTTTAGACTATTCATAATGTATATTATAAGCCACCAGGGCCTTTAGTGCGTATCAATTTTGCAATCATCGCAGTTGTTTCTTTCGTTTGTGATACATATTGTCCAGAATACTCGCCGTGTTTGGCGGCGTTCAATGCCGCCAAACGACAGACTTCATCTGCATCGCGGGATGGATCCTCTTCTAAGCTAGCTTCTGCCAGAAGAGCTGTGTATAGTACATAACCTTCGTCTCTTAGGGGCTCCGCCTCTCCCGTCATGAAAACCTTCTTACCTACTTCTTGTCTTCATCAACAACTTCGCCTTCTACGGCTTCGTCAGCCTTGGACTTCTCGGTTTTTTCTCCATCTTCAGATTCTGGAGCCTCAGCTGGTTCATATAGTTTAGCGCCAATCGGCTGGATTGTATCCATAAGTGCCTTTGCAGCTGCTTCGATTTCTTCTTTATCGGTTGAATCGGTATGCTTTTTAGCTTCTTCTACCGCGTCTTTAATAGCGGTCTTGTCTTCTTCAGAGATCTTGTCCTTGTATTCATCGGGCATCTTTTCAGCTTGATAAATAGCATTCTCCAGAAGATTCTTGGCTTCAGCAGCTTCACGCTTCTTCTTGTCTTCTTCGGCATGAGCTTCGGCGTCTTTTTGAGCTTTTTCAACATCTTCTTTACTTAAGTTTCCAGAGTTCTGAATGGTAATAGATTGCTCTTTGCCGGTGCCCTTGTCTTTGGCAGTAACGTTTAAGATACCGTTTGCATCAAGGTTGAAGGTCACTTCAATCTGAGGTACGCCGCGTGGGGCTGGCGCAATACCATCGAGTACAAAGCGTCCGAGAGATTTGTTGTCAGCTGACATTTCGCGTTCACCTTGTAATACATGAATTTCAACTTGCGGCTGGCTGTCTGCAGCTGTTGAGAATGTCTCGCTCTTAGAAGTTGGAATGGTGGTATTTCGCTCAATCAACTTAGTTGTGACACTACCCATGGTTTCGATACCAAGTGAAAGTGGGGTCACGTCCAGAAGCAGAACATCTTTGACGTCTCCAGCAAGTACACCCGCCTGAATAGCGGCACCCATAGCTACAACTTCATCAGGATTAACTCCCTTAAGTGGATCTTTGCCAAAAATTGACTTCACCTTTTCTACTACAGCTGGCATACGAGTCATACCACCGACTAGAATTACCTCGTCGATATCTTTAGCAGTTACCTTGGCATCCTTGAGGGCCTTTTCGCACGGACCAGCGGTTCGCTCGATGAAATCTTTTACGAGATCTTCAAGCTTAGCGCGAGTGAAATTGTATTCGAAGTTGATTGGACCGTCTTCACCTTGGTCCAGGAACGGAAGATTGATTTCAGCAGATTGAGCAGACGAGAGTTCTTTCTTGGCTTTTTCGGCTTCTTCCTTAAGTCGCTGCATCGCCATCGCATTTTTGCGAAGATCGGTGCCGTGTTCTTTTTTAATTTCGTCCAGGAAGTGGTTAACGATCTTGTTATCGAAGTCTTCACCGCCAAGGTGTGTATCACCATTAGTGCTCTTTACTTCAAACACACCGTCCCCAAGTTCGAGTACAGAAACATCGAACGTACCACCACCAAGGTCAAACACTACAACTGTTTCGTTCTTGTCTTTTTTATCAAGACCGTATGCAAGCGCAGCTGCAGTTGGTTCATTGATGATTCGCTTTACCTCTAAGCCCGCAATTTTACCAGCGTCCTTAGTGGCTTGGCGCTGAGAATCATCAAAGTAAGCTGGGACAGTGATGACAGCCTGATCTACTTTTTCACCAAGGAATGCCTCGGCGTCAGCTTTGATCTTAGAAAGAATCATGGCGGAGACTTCTTCCGGAGTATAGTCTGTGCCAGCCATGGTTACGGCGACACCATTGCCTTTTTTCACAATAGCGTATGGCATAATGTCGTGATCTTTTTGTACTTCTTTGTCAGAGAACTTACGACCAATCAGTCGTTTTACACCAAAAATAGTATTTTCAGGATTAGTGACGCGCTGGCGGTTAGCGGTTGCACCAACTAGGCGCTCTTCTTTGCCATTTTTGCCTTTTTTAATTGCAACAACACTTGGTGTTGTGCGATTACCTTCTGAGTTTGTAACGATTTCAGATGAACCAGCTTGCATAACAGCGATTGCTGAGTTGGTTGTACCTAAATCGATTCCTATGATTTTGCCCATTTTTTACGCTCCTTTGTCGCCTTAGATCTTAGAGCTTGGTTCTTAGATCCTAGTAGCGAAGATATTAAAAATTACATTTTAACTTAGCAGTCTGTGTGTGACTTTGCTAATGTAATTCTATCATATAAAAATTAGCACTCTAATGTCAAGAGTGCTAACTAAGAAACCTTCCCGCCCTATAGTGCTAAGCCAGTTCCGGGTCCTGCGCCACCGACAGCAGACTTACCTATACCCGTGACAGCAGGGGGTGCGGCAGCCAACAGATCACCTCCACTTAGAGGCACGTGATCGGGGTCAAAAATTGGGCCTAACGCTTCGCCTTCGTCAGGTAGCGTCTCTGGGTCAACAAAAACTTTGGGTCCATCAGTCATGAAAATATCTCCTTAAATGAGTGCTCTTAGCCTACCGCACTAGATGCAAAAAGATTGTGATATTTCGCACACTCTCTCAATGACCTATCACAGGGGTGCTGGCTTACTGATTAGTAACCTTGACTGCGCTGTGGCGGATAACGTAGTCGCCCAGCAAATAACCACGCTGTAGTTCTTCTGTCACAATCTGCTCATCACCTTCACCTTCTACTTGAACGGCTTCGTGGAGGTTGGGATCAAAAACCTGGTTTAGTGCATTTATTTTTTTAACGCCGAGTTTTTCAAGTTGTTTTTGAAGTCTATCGTACACTTTTTTTGTACCTTGAGCCCATTTGTTGTCTTTAAGATTTTCTGGAAGGTGACTGAGGGATCTTTCAAGGTCATCAATAACGGGAAGTAGATCCTTAATAACCTGAGCCTTTGAAAATTGCGAAAGTGTCGCTTTTTCTATTTCAACTCGGTTTTTGTAATTGATAAACTCGGCTTGAATACGTTGGATGTCTGAAGTGAGCGTTGCAACCTGATTGTCCTGTGTATCGACAACCGGATTCTGAACAATGTTGTCTTGTTCATTTTCTGGTGTCTGTGATGTGTTCTTTGATGCTTTTTTCATGATTTGAATCCTGTTTTATTGATCTAATGTATTATCTATTGGATCCTGAATCAAGTTCAGGATGACAGCTGTGTGCAAAATTAGAGCACGGCCTCTAGTGTTCTGCCAGTCTGTTCCACTAGCCCCATAACACTACGATAGCTTTGGCGGGTGGGCCCTAAAATACCAATATAGCTATGATCTGAATATGGACTACGGTATTTGCTGATTATAAGGCTCACTCCGGCACTACGACCAATCGGATTTTCGGTTCCAATATATACATTCAACGCCTCGTTTGGTGCAGCTTCACGGAGCCATGGCTCTAGGTTGTCGAGTAGACGGGCGACTTCTTGTGAGTGGATTGGATTCAAGAACTCTGGTTGACCAAAAAGATTTGAATAGCCAGCCACATACAGCTGATTGCCGATGGTTGCGATCCCAAGATTTCTTGTCAGTTGCACAAGACTATCAACCGCGCTCTTAATAGCCTGGGATGGCTCACCCGAATGGGCAACCCTTGTGGCAATTGCCTTACTATTACGAGTAACTTGCTGGGTAGGTTCGGCTTGATCAGAGTGAAGGTTGTTCACGTAGAATCGGTAACCCTTGTCCGTAGGAATACGGCCAGCAGATGTATGAGGCTGCTTGATAAAACCCATGCGTTCAAGTTCCACCATTTCATTGCGGATGGTAGCACTTGAGACATTGAATAGCTTTGCCAACAACACGCTACCAACTGGAGCAGCGACTTCCGCGTACTGCTCGATTATTGTAGCTAGAATCTTTGCTTGACGTTCGGTCATATTACGCTAAAGTATACATTTTTAGCACTTAAAGTGCAAGAGTGCTAAATTTGTTTTATGTAGCTACGCGCGCCAGCTTCAAGATGGCCAAGAAGCGTTGCAATGCTTGGCATATCAGCCGTCACCTTCAGTTCGCCTTTTACAATACGATCTACGTCTACTACAGCTTGGTCAAGATCATCGTTAACAAGACACTGTATTCTACCGACATAGTTACTGCGTACATAATCAAAAACCTTCAGAGCAGTTGTTAGTCTACGGTGAATTTCGACAGAATGCATCTCGCCTCGACCGCTGAGCCGCTCTATCCAAGACTCAAAACTTGGTGGTAATGTCAGAATAACTGGAGTCGTTGGCTTTATCTGCAAAATACTTGTCACGCCAGCTGGATCAATATCTGTAGTAGCAATCTTATTGTCAGCCGCAGCATACTCTAGGCCTCGAATACTCACACCAGAGATCTGCTGATCGTGTATTAGCTCAGCTTCGAGAAACAGTCCATTTTTAAGATCTTTAAGAACTTCTTCTTCGCTGCGAAACCAATACTCAACACCATTTTGTTCTTGAACGCCGTTATTAACACGTGGTGCACGCGTGGTATCAGAAACAACAAACGTATAGGCACCACCAGCAACAAGCTTTTTGATAATGGTGTTTCTGCCACTGGAGCTGATTCCTAACATACCTACAAAATGCGTTTTTGCGAGTATATCTATTCCAGCTTTAGAAACCTGGTAGTTTGCAAGCACTTGCTTGAATTGTTCCTTTAGACGGAGTTGTTGTACCATGAAGAGACTATAGCAAAAAAATCAAGGAGTAGCCATTTTGGTACAGTTCAAGAACTTTGCAAACGCTAAAGATTTCCTTTATAACGAAGCTCCGAAAACGCCAAGAGAGGTACTCGGAAACCCTGAAAGAATTAAAAAAAATATCCGGGTCACGGCCTTGTTTGGTAATCCACAGAACGCACATCGAGTGGTGCACATAGCTGGTACGAGCGGGAAAGGGTCGATCTCTTATTTGATAGACTCACTGCTTAGGGCGCACAGCATACGTACAGCGCTAATGATAAGTCCTCATGTATACGATATACGGGAGCGGATTCAGATTAACGGCCAGCTGATTAGCGAGAAGCGATTCACGGAAGTATGCGCTGAGGTCATTTCAAACGTACCTAAGGATTTTATTCCTACATACTTTGAGATACTAACAATGATGGGCTTTGTGTCTACATCACGCACCTCCGCTAGATACCTCGTGCTAGAGACTGGGCTGGGAGGAAGATTAGATGCCACTAACGTAGCTCGAAGCAAAAACAAAGTTTGTGTTATTACACAGATTGGATTTGATCATACCGAAGCACTTGGTGAAACCCTGCAGAAAATTGCAACCGAAAAAGTTGGAATCATACACCCGGGCAATACCGTTGTTGCACTGCGTCAATCTGATGAGGTTAACCTAGTGATTCAAGAACGGTGCAAGCAACAGAACGCCAAACTCGTCTGGGTTGAGCCACAGCCAGACTACCAGGATTCTAACGATGAAGTAGCAATCGCCGCCGTAAAGGTTCTGGCAGAGTCAGATTCATGGACATTCCAGCAAGACTTGGTGGCTCATGCATTCAAACATATATTCATACCCGGGAGGTTTGAGAAGCGTGCGCTCAACAATAACCTGTTGATACTTGATGGCGCACACAATTCCCAAAAACTATCAGCGCTCGTGGATCACATACGCAAAATAAGCGAGGAGGAATTTACAGTTATTTTAGCAATAGCGAAAAGGGCAGATCTGCATAAGTGCGTTGAATTACTTGAACCAATCACCGCTCGAGTTATCGCAACTTCTATAGGCACCAGCCAAAAACACGTACTCCGTGATATCTCTACTGCCAAAGAGATATTATCACTTTGTGAATCAAGAAACATTGAATGCAGTGTAGCCGAATTGCCTTCTGAAGCACTTATCCTGGCGTCAACATTCTCAGAGCCTGTCCTTGCTACAGGATCTTTCTACCTACTACATGAAATTGACCGGGCACTTCAACAACAAAATTAACTCGCAGCCACATGAGGCTGTATACTAGGTATATGAAAGCACCAAATTTTTCACTCACCGATCAGGACGGAAACACAAAAACACTCACCGACTTTGCGGGTTCATGGCTCATCGTCTATTTTTACCCTAAGGATGATACCCCAGGCTGCACAACTGAAGCCTGCAGCCTACGTGATGCAAATGATGAACTGATTGCACTTGGTGCAAGTATTGTTGGCATCAGCAAAGATGACCAAGATAGCCATAGAAAATTTAAAGCCAAACATAAATTAAACTTCACACTACTTTCAGATCCAGAAGGAACAACCATTGAAGCATATGGTGCATGGGGACCAAAAATGTTTGGAAAGCTCGGCATTCAAAGAAAGACATTTATTATCAACGCTAAGGGTGAAATTGTGAAGACCTATGGTCGCGTCACTCCGCTTGGTCACGGTGACCAAGTTATTTCTGACCTAAAGGCTCTTTTAAGCTCTTAGGGCACTCAAATGAATCTGGATCCTAAAGACTGTAGCGACGCTTACGCACTGTTACAACGGCTACTATAACACCTCCGCCAGCGAGTAATAGTACAGCAGCAAGTATAGCGAACCGTTTTATGTTTTCGCCTGTTGAAGCCAAGTTGGCTGTAGCTATTACACCTTGGCTTGAATCACCATCAGACGATTCAGCTCCAATACCTTCCTGGTAGACTGTAGCTACTGCGAGACTGAATTCACTAGTAGAACCAAATCCTGATATCTTGGTGTCATCTATAGCTGTTGTGGTAGCAGTTATATACTTGCCACTAAGATCGTAGCCACCAGGCACCGTTAATAGAGCAGTGTTGCCATTACCGGGAGACACTTCTGCACTACCAAGATATGTCTGCCCTTCACCATACCCACCGGTACCAGTAGTAGTGTTGCCGAAGAATTCTACTCGGTAGGTATTGCTAGGACTGTCAGCTGCATCAAGATCGTACTGTAATCTTAGCTTGGAATTATCGTACTGTGCAGATGTTATAACGGGTGTATTTATGTAGTTATTGGTACCGGTATCGGTGTCACCGACATCATTTGGCGTGGGGCCAACATTGATGTCTGGACTAAAACCAGCAACTGTACTAGCGTTCAGCTCGATGCCACCCATAGCAGAGCCATTATCATGAATACTGTTGCCTAAAATAACGTTGTGCTGAGCTGTAAAAATACTGGTTGATGAAACAACTACGCCGCCATACGTCCCTCCGGCCACTATATTACCGGCACCAGCCGTCGTACCGCCGATCAAAGACTCCGAACTAGTCACTAACATAGCTAATATCGGTGAGATAAAACCACTATTGAGCTCACCTGAAGCGTCAACGCCCATATAATTACCTTGTATCACCGTTTGGTTTGCGTGTTTGGTTGAGATAAACAAAAAGCCTGCGTTAGCTATGATATTACCTGCACCCGTAGCGGTACCGCCAATGATAGTTCTATCAGCTTTTCGTCCCACGTTAAGAGCTGAGACTGATATACCCTCGCCAGATACCCCGGCAGGAGTAATACCATCAGCTAGCACTCCTATGTAATTACCTTGCACTCTGTTATCATTTGCATCATTATCAGCAGAACTGTCAATGGTTACACCACCCCGACTATTACCAATAATATTACGGGCGGCTAAAGAGGTGCCACCGATTTGATTTTGGCTTGATCCAATGATGCCCATAGCATTGTTACTAAAAGCGGCGGCCGTAGTGCCGTCTGGCTCTACGCCAAAAAAGTTACCTTGGACTACTACGCCTGAGGTTGCAACAGTAGTGTCATTTTCATAAAAATCAGAAATAAAAAGACCGTATTCTGTATTGCCCAGAACATTGCGCTGAGAGGGTAGAGTGCCTCCAACACGAGAATTATTGGAACCACCCGAAATAGTTAACGCAGAATTTGCCGTATCGACACCACTAAAGGCCGAACTATCAGCTCGTATACCCAGGTAGCTCCCCTCTATCATGGCATTCTCGGAATTACTAAAGATAACCCCCCATTTTGACCCCCCAACACTAAGACCACGCAAGATACTATTGTCTGCACTCATAAACCGAAGGCTGGTTGAACTGCTGAGTTGACTAGCATCAATTTCAACAACAATATGTCCGTTGAATGGCTGAGGATTGGCTGCCGTATTAGCTATGTATCCTGGTTGAGTTGAGCCATCGATGGTTAATGTCTCCGTAATATCCGGGAGTTGATTGATTAGTTCGATTCGATAGCCATCAACACCAAAATCTGGCGCACCAGTGATATTAAAGTGAATAATATCGGGTCCAGCGTGAGCATTGGCTTCCTGTATGGCAGCACGCAGCGTACAATCACCGTTACTGTCGGCACAAGTATTGTCGCCAGGGGTATCATCACCGCCATCACCTGTAACTGTTACCGTGTAAGTGCTGTCAGCCCTGACGGGAGTCGGATGCGCTAATGTAATTAAAGTTGCTACTAGTACTACTATGGTAATACTGACGATATTTGTAATACGATTTCTTAACATTTTTCCTCCACTTATGTTTTTCTGTTTAGGCATGACGTTCCTTTAGTGTTTATATCTCCAGATTTGATGAGCGCTCGTCAATAGTCCACCCAGAAACAGCACCCCTGCAGCTACTATTGCAACGACTTGGATCTGACCAGTTGATGCAAGATTGACTTCTCCATTACCAGGCCCGGCTTCACTGGAAACAACAACCACTGCTTGCGCCATACTAAATTCACTGGTTGCGCCAAACCCAGAATCTGTTGCACCGTCAACTGCTGTAGTGGTGGCCATGACCGATTGACCTGCAAGATTAAGACCACTTGGGAGATTAAAGCTTGTTTGCTGCGCATTGCCATTTCCAGTGGTTGTAGAACCAATAAATACCGTTCTGGTAGGATCTGAAGCGCTTTTGGCAAAGAACTCGATTCGATATTCATCACTCGGACTATCTGCCGCGTCGAGATCAAAGTTAACAACTGCCTGGGGACCATTCTGCTCAACACTATTGATAACTGGCGTATTGATATAGTTGTTTGCACCAGTATCAACATCACCGATATCATTTGGCGTAGGGCCCTGATTTGTAAATGTGTCAGGGGTGAAGTCTCCATCGGTATCAGAGGATAGCAATAAATCAATTAAATTCACAGACGGAGCTGCAAGATACGTGTTGCCAAGGACTACCATTTTTGATGCTGTGAGCCGCATTGGTATTAATGGCATGTCAAGATCTGAAATTGTTACCACTGTATCTGTATTCGTCGCCCCAATAATATTTGCATCATTAGCAGCAATACCACCTAGTATATTTTCAGAACCACCGACAACAGCCACTACACTACCATTTGAACCGTTGACTATTACACCATTTTTGTTAACACCAATATTATTACCACGTATAACAGTTTTGGTGGATCCTGTTAGCACAAGCAGAGCACTTGAGGAGCTGTTACCAATAATAATGTTGCCCTCACGAGGCTGAGACCCACCTATTATATTCCCTTCTGTTGATTGTCCATCACCAGATATCATGATCTGCAGAACTGAATTTCCAGCCGATGTCACGCCATCAGCTAAAGTACCCACGTGATTGTTTCTGATTCGGTTATTATTTGCAGGATTGTCTGATGATGAAGTTTCTACGGTTAGACCGTTCGCAACAACGATATTGCCGCCAGTTTCAGTAGGTAAACCCAATCTTGTGCTAGATGAGCCTTTGATCGATACACCCCCTGAACCACACGGACGCGAGGTGCCATCAGGAGCAATCCCGATAAAATTACCCGCTACAGTAACGTTATTAGAGGAGATCTGCGCAACGTTATCTGAAAATTCTGAAATACTCAAACAACTACCGTTACTGGCAATACTGTTTCTTTCGGCTGCCAGCTCACCGCCAATCCATGAATCATCAGACCCATCTGATATGCCTAATGTTGTATCAGAAACTGTAGCTTGGGTGCCGTCTGCGTGTGACCCTAAAAAGTTGCCTATAATTTGCGTCCCGGGCGATTGTCGTACTGTGAGCGGGTAATCTCCTCCGTACATTGCTATTCCTCGGATAATAGTGCCGGGAGCACCTCGGACGCTGAAGCCTGCTGCACTGGTTGAAATACCAGTATCAATCTCAATTTTTAAATTTGTATTTAGGGGTGATGGATATGCAGCAGTATTAACAGCAGCGCCTGGCTGGCTGTAGCCGTTTACGGTAGCCCCTTCGGTTATGCTAGGAAAGTTATTGCCAAGTATTATGACGTGAACTCCCGAACCAGCAATATTAAAATTAATAACATCCTGAGCTGTTGAAGTAGGCTCTCCAGCTACACAATCCCCGGAAGTTACATCAGCATTCATATTTGCGCTCTCGATTGCTTCACGAAGCGTACAATTTCCGTCCGCACTGACTGTCGTGTCATCGATACTGTTGACCGTGATCGTAGCAGCATACGTCTTTGGTGATAGCACAAAGAACACCCCTACCATTACCAGCATTGCTGTTACAAACTTTATCTTATTAGATACTATATACATTTTCATCCGCCTATTTATTTTCTTCACCTAACTCACTTATGCTTAATTTTACCTAATTCTATGATGTTTTGCAAACCCCCGCCACAACGCGAATAACGCTACCGAGCCAGTTGCGAAGATCGCCAGGTCAACCCACTGGTTAAACGACTTTGTTTCAACGCCACTTTCGGGAGTATTACCAAAAGGTAGGGGTGCACTTTGATTTCCATTACTTGTACTTTCAGCACCAACCAAAGCAGTGTCACCAAGAATACCCTCACTAAGCGACTGCGTACTCAAGCTTATAAGCGTAGACCCGAAGCTGCCGAGGCCACCTGACCCAGCAACTACACCACTCTCCTGAGGGTTATCGACAACGATCTCTAGACAGGTATAGTGGGTTGCCGCATTATCAAACGCTTGGTTACCTTGGCCCGGAGTACCCGAGCCTGACTGACTTGTTGCCCAGCACTGCTCAGAAACTCTTTCAAGGCTACTCCCCGCTGTATTTGGCCACTGGCCACTGCTTGAATATGTCACACTATCGGAAACAGTAGTATCCGCACGTAGCAATCGGATGGTTTCGCCAGTGTTGTCTAGCGCACCGCTATATTCCCCCAGAACAATCGAATCACCTCCGTACTGTTGCTTCCATGCAGAATCGTTCTTGACCACAAGAGCATAACCATGTGCTGGTACCACACTTCCCGAAGGGAGCGTCATAGCAACTCCTTCAATTTGCCACCCCGATACGTCGATTGTATTGTTACTGGGATTATAAAGTTCAAGATATTCGTTGCTGTTACCACCGGGTGGATTATACATAATTTCATTAATAACTACTTGAGCATTACTCGGTTGGGTGCCTGGGAGATCACCCGATGTTACGAGATCCTCGGTCAATAGTTTCGTTGTTCTGGAAATTCCGACCATGAATTTAAAGTAAATCCTATTATTAAGCGTCAGTGGAGCTATTTCTGTCAGTGGGTCAGGAGCATTAACCCATTCATCACCCAAAGTAACCTGATAATAGCCCGAGACTACTTCATAGCTGTCTGGGTCTAGCCCTAAATCGTCTGCAATATATTGTTTGATTCCATCTGTGTTCGCCTGTTCGGTGGCAGTATCATTCCATTTGTCAAAATCGAGTTGGGCTGAAGATTGTACATCTTGCCAATCTGTCTCGGCCCACTGGGCAATTTGACCGCTCTTAAGTAGTTGCTCTGCCAATTCCCGGACACGTCGTAAGTACATGCTTTTTAGTTCGGCGTCGTTCCATATGGCTGTGACAAAGAATCTATCATCAAGGCTCAGATAGTCTGGCGTTTCCGTAGGATCGATCATTGGACCGTAGACGAGCACATCGTTGAACGTAAGGTCAAGATCCCAGGGATAAACTGACCATCTTTGGGTGCGGGGGCTATCCCAATACGATATAAGGTTCTGTTGGGTAGACCAGTCGTGGTGTCTAATAATTGCACTAACGGCTAGGTAGTTGATTATGTTGGGAATATCGTAATTATCTCGGACATACTTATGAAGCTGGCTTCCTGTTAGATTTAAGCTATCCGCCTGCCAGGCGTCGCGGGCAGCGGTGTCGTTGTTACCAGGGTTATGGTCCTCCCACCATGCATCGTACATGTCGCCCGTTTTGTATTTAGGGTGCAGATCTTGCCATTCGTCGTCATATTTGTCAGCTAAAAGATACGTGCCCTCAAACTCCCCATTACGCTGCAGTTGGATTTTACGGAACTGAGGCACCGAGAACCCAGCAGCCTTGAATGTTCGCCAAGAAAGTACTGAACTAATATAGAAATTGCCGTTAGGAAAGTCGGAATTAAGATGAAATTCCTTCAATGGATACTCAGAAATTTCAGGCATTGCAATACTATAGCCTTTTGGCAACTTTACCTTGTATGGTTTTTTGGGAAACGTTCTTGAATAGTTGCCCTTTAGACGAATTTCAGCATTGTCAATAACCGTATCGCCATAGGCAACCACAGCCGGAAAATAATCGTCGGAATCTCCAGCATTATTTAAGTCAGCGTAATCTTGGTCTGAAATAAACCATTCAAGTCGCGGAAGCGCACCAGGTTGAACATTATATTGAACAACGTAGCCGTAGTAGTTAATGGTTTCGTCGTTACTTGGACTAACCGCTTCCGCAGCTTGGTTTTCTGCAACCACCTTATAGCGCACAAGATTACCGGCAGATTGGGCCGGAATATGGGCACTGTAAACACCGTCACCGGAACTGACATCCCCGTTTATACCATTGTCTAGCATTGGTATGGTTTGTTCGGCTTCAAACATAACTTTGTACACGAGCGAAACTGAATCAGCATTGGTAGCATGAACGGTTACCAGAGGAGTGTCCGATGAGCCCACACCAGCTGGCTTTGTGACATTAGAAAGTACCGGAAGGTCCAATCCAAGAAGGCTATTTTCTGCGCCTGGTGTTGGACTACCAATACTGGCCCCCCACGAGCTTGCTAGCGTAAAGTCGAAACTTGGATCCTTAAGTTCTAGCGAAAGACCTGTACCATCTGGAGCAGTTGGCCACGGTGCAGCGTCATCATAGGTAAAGTCTGCGATCACCTGCGAGCTTTCATCAACAAGGGTGATTCTTTCGCCACCATTATCAAGTTTGCCAGAATAGGTGCCTATTGTAGACACGCCATACGTACTAAGGCTTTGAGTGGCATCTGGACTTATTACGCCATATGCATGACCGGCTAGCGTTGTACCAGAAGAAAAGCACAGTGTAATACCCCGAGTAAAACACCAGCCACTTAGGTCTATTGCGTCACCAGTGGCGTTATAAAGTTCTAAGAACTCGTCACCATCATTATTTGACCCAGGATTATAGTTAAGTTCATTAATAACAACATCGCCAGCGTTCGCGGCATAAACACCTGGTAGCTCGTGAACCACTGCCCCCAGCAGTAGACCAAGACCAAACACCAATAATGCTCCTCTTTTTATATTCCTCATTACTGGTCCCAGTTTACCATAAGCGACTAAGTATTGAGAAACAGCCCGACCCACCCCTAGCCCCGCTGACCGAGCTGCGAAGAAAAATCCGTTGGCAACAAATTACATCCGCTGAACAGAAGCTGCTACCACGGATAATGCCACACTGTCAGTATTGAAATTAACTGCACATACCGCCACGAGCACTGGTTCTAAAAATATACTCATTTAACAGATCGGCTAATCACGTTTAAGCATGACGGTAAACGCCTCTGCCGGAATATCAACCTTGCCGAAACGTTTCATGCGGTCTTTGCCCTTTTTCTGTTTGGCGAGCACCTTCTTTTTTCGCGAGACATCACCTCCATATAGGCCACTGGTCACATCTTTTCTAAAAGCCGAGATATCCTCGCGAGCAATAAAACGCCCACCAATTGCCGCCTGTAGGGCTACCTTAAAATTCTGGCGTGGAATTACTTCTTTCAGTTTTGCTGTTGTTTCGCGGCCGAGCGCTTCTGCCTCAGAGCGATGTGCCATTACAGAAAGTGCGCCAACCATTTCTCCAGCTACATAAAAATCAACACGCACCAGATCCTCCACTCGGTAGTCACCGAGTTCATAGTTGAATGAACCGTAGCCGCTGGTAACACTCTTAAGCTGATCGTAAAAGTCGGTCAGTAAATTAGCGAGGGGTGCCTCAAAGGTAACTAATGCAAGCTGAGCATCAACAAAACTAAGACCTTTTTGAATTCCTCGCTTTGAAGAAATGAGTTGAATAACAGCGCCCACATAATCTTTAGGCACCACAATTTCGCCATTAATCCATGGCTCGGCTATGGTGTTGATTTTTGAGGGGTCAGGTAGACTACTAGCTGATTTAATATCGATAGATTCACCGTTCAAAAGTGCTATATGGTAGTCAGTACTCGGGTTTGTAACAATTAAACTAAGGTTATATTCACGCTCAAGACGCTCACGAACAATTTCCATATGTAGTAGACCTAAGAAACCTACTCGCACGCCGAAACCCAGTACTGGTGAATTTTCTGGCTCATACTGTAATGCCGAATCACTGAGCGAGAGTTTTTCAATGGCATCCTTAAGATCATTATAGAATTCATTGCTCTCTGGGAATATGCCTGCATACACGAACGGCTTAACTTCTTTATAGCCCGGTAAGGCCTGTTTGGCTGAATGAGCCGCTAGGGTTACTGTGTCTCCCACCTTAGCTTCTCGAGTAGATTTTAGGTTGGTGACAATATAGCCGATTTCACCCGTACTCAAAGATTTATCAGCCGACATCGCGGGATTAAGATGTCCAACTTCGAGGGCCAGACCATGACTACCCGTACCCATCATCACCAATTCTGAGCTCTTAGGAATAATTCCGTCTACAGCCCGTACGTACAAGATAACTCCTCTGTAATCGTCGTAGTAGCTGTCGAAGATAAGCGCGCGGGTTGGTTGGTCAATTTCGCCAGTTGGTGGATCTACTTTTTCTACCACTGCGTCAAGTACAGCAGGTACACCTTCGCCTGTCTTGGCTGAGATATGTAGAATTTCTTCTTCGCTACAACCAAGCAAACTAATGACCTCTGCGGTTACTCGTGGAACATCGGCGGCCGGGAGATCTATCTTATTAAGTACCGGAATGATCTTGAGATCTGCGGCAATAGCCAAATAAACGTTTGCCAGCGTTTGAGCCTGAATACCCTGAGATGCATCAACCACAAGTATCGCGCCCTCGCAGGCCTCAAGGCTACGTGACACCTCATAGCTAAAGTCCACGTGACCAGGTGTGTCGATCAGGTTTAACTGATGTCCTTTGTACTGCATCTGTACAGGCGTGAGCTTGATGGTGATGCCTTTTTCTCGTTCGAGATCCATACGGTCAAGTAGCTGAGCCTTCATGTCACGCTTCTGCACAGTATCGGTAAGTTCCATTAAGCGATCAGCCAAGGTACTTTTGCCGTGATCAATATGCGCAATAATACAGAAATTTCTTATATTTTTTTGATTCATTAGCTCTATTATAACAGAGGTAGCCAAAACCACTAAATATTCAGCTGTGCGTTAGTTTATACTTTAGACATGCACGGTTCACTTATTTTGATTGCTGAAGTCAAAACCTCCTCGCCATTCGGCTACAAAAGTAGTCGTAACTGGGACGAACTTTTTGCAATTGCCAGTAGCCACGGCGATATGATTTCTATTCATACCGATCCAGGGTGGGGCGGCTCTATGAATGACATCAAGAAAGCCAGACAAGCCACCAGTAAGTCGATACTGGCTAAGGTAATTCATGCAACTGATGCGGAAGTACGAGAAGCGCTTGGGCATGGAGCTGATGCGGTTCTAGTTGCCGGAAGATTGCCGAGTGAACAGTTGCTTCCTTTTTGCCTCATAGAACCCACGAGCCTCAAGCAACTAGCCGAATTTGCGCAGGCCACTTCAGAGCACCAGCGCTTTGTGTGGAACAGTCGGAATCTAGAAGATGGATCTATGAAATCGGAAACGTTTTCACAAGCCCGATTGATCTGGGGTGGGTGGCTCTGTCAGGCCAGCAACATACGTACTGTTAACGACATAGAGCCGACGGCTGATGCGATACTTGTTGGTCAGAACTTGTCGACATTTGTTACAGAACAATAATCAGTCTTAATGGCTCGGCCGCTTACCTTTTCGATTAGGTGGGTGGAATACCTAAAACCGGTATGAGTTTCTACCAACCACTATTGGAGTCTGATGGGTTTAAACAGGATGGTACGAAGCTTGGCAATAATTGGCTCTACTTCTTCTAGTTTAAAGAGCCACGAAACAATTATGTACACCAGCAGCACTATCGAACAGAGCAGGCCAAGTTTTGGAACAATGGTGAGAAATCCGCGATCGTCGGCGCCAAGCTCAAATAGTTCTCGCCTGAGAATCCAGGTCACCCAGAACGTAATACCAAACGCTGAGAGCATTCGCCACATCGCGCCAAGAAATACACGGTTGAGCGTACCCGGGAAACGTCTCAGTAAAATGGTAACAAGAATAGCAACTTCGACCATAGCTACAATGGTCTGAGCAAGTGGCAAGCCAATAAGTCCGTACTGACTCGGCCGTGCTAGCCAGACTGCCAAAACCACATTGAGCGATATGGCGAAGATAGAAACATACAGAGGTGTCTTGATGTCTTGTTGCGCATAGAAACTACGAGAAAGCACATGATACAGCGCCCTAAACATTACCGCCCATGCGAAGACTCCTAAAACCGCAGCCGCAGTTGCCTGACCGTCACCTGCAAGCAGACGAATAAGATACCCACGCATTAGGAACGTCACTGTCACGGCTGGCAGAGCAAACCAAATTACTAAGCGTATCAAACCCGCTAGTTCTTTCTTAAATAGATCTGGGCGACCCTGAGCTAATCGCTCTGTCATTCGTGGAAACGCTGCTGTGGAAAGCGCTACCCCTATAAGGGTGATCGGAACGTTGTGTAGTGTATTGGCAGCACTAAATGCACCAATGGCGCCCGTGCCAAGACGGGAAGCAAGGTTAATTTCTACAATATTATTAAAGTAGTCCATGCCTTGATCGGCTGAACGAGCCGGGAGAATCTTAAGCAATCGCCGGAAACCAAGGTTCCGCCAGAATATCCTTGGACTATATTCAAAGCCAAGCCCTGCCAGCCCCAGCACACTCACGAGGAGTTGAATGACCGAGCCGACAACAACACCAAATGCCACACCCATGATACCGAATCGAGGTGCCAAGAACACAACACCCATAATGATGCTCAGGTTGTAAAACGACGGCGCAAGGCTAACAAAAAAGAACCGTCCAACAGCTTGCTGCATAGCGGCGAATACAGAGCTAATAGAAAACAGCAGTGGATTAACTGCAATGATTCGCATCATCGAAACCGCCAAGAACGTTGTGTGTTCGTCTAGCCCAGGTGCAACCACGTACTTAACAAGCGGTTCGGCAAAAATGAGTATCAAGACACTGGCGCAAAATGTGAGGAGCGCAAACATATTGAGCAAACTCGCACTAAGTTCCCAGGCTGACTTCTTGTTACCTTTGATATACCGTTCATTAAAAATGGGAATAAATGTAACACTCAGTGCACCAGAAATCAGAATAAAGAACATAAAGTCAGGCACTGTAAATGCGGCCTTAAAGGCAGCCACCTGAGAGCTCTCTAGGCCGAAGCTACCGTATAGAAATCGATCACGGAGTAACCCCAGCACTTGAGCGATCATGCTTGAACCAGCAAGCAGTGTTGCCGCCCAGCCAAAGCTTACTTTTTGATTTGCACGAACTAGGAATTTTTTAACCATGAATCACTTTGCTTAAATTAACCAGTTATATCTGTTGTAGTATACGCGCCTGGGCAGCAAAAATGAACCCGTTGAAAGATTTACTTTAAGATCAAGTCAGCTGGAGCTTTAGCACCCTTGAGCGAAGCTTGGGCCTCTTCTTCGTCAAGTGTTTCTTTTTCAAGAAGCTCTTTTTTAATGTTTTCGAGTGCTGGCATGTTAGCTTTGATGATCTTTTCAGCTCGGTCAGCCGCTTCTTTAAGAATATCTGCAACTTCTTGATCGATCTCTTCGGCCTTCTTTTCAGAATATGGACGAGAGTGCATCATGCGATCCATCATCATGCCACCTTCGTCTTCATGGAATACTTGATCACGCAGTTTCTTGCCCATGCCCTGCTCTATAACCATTTCACGAGCGAGCTGTGAGGCCTTTCTTAAATCACTACCAGCACCGGTTGTTACCCAGTCGTCACCGTAGATAATCTTCTCGGCAATACGACCGCCCATAGCCTTGGCAATAACATCCTTGTATTCGTTAACGCTGCTGTAGATTCTATCTTCTTCCTCTAAGAACCAGGTTACGCCTCCGGTACCGCCTCGTGGAATAATAGTAACTTTATGTAGCCCGCCAGCACCTGGGAGCACATGCCCGACAAGTGCATGACCACCTTCGTGATACGCGGTCATTTCACGATCTTTTTCTGTCATAGCCCGGTTCTTACGTTCAGGCCCGATAGCCACACGTTCGAAAGCTTCTGTGATGTCTGTGTTCTGAATTACCTTACGATCATTACGTGCTGCAACAATCGCAGATTCATTTGCCAAGTTTGCAAGATCAGCTCCCGCTAAGCCGCCCGTTTTCTTAGAAAGTGCAGCAAGATCAACCGACTTATCAACTGGTTTGTTTTTAAAGTGAACATTCAAAATTGCTTCCCGGTCTTTTCGCTCAGGAAGTGGAATGTTCACACGGCGATCAAAACGACCTGGTCGAAGCAGGGCAGGGTCAAGTACGTCGGCACGGTTAGTGGCAGCCAGCACGATAACATTTACGCCTGTTTCAAAACCGTCCATTTCTACAAGAATTTGGTTGAGGGTTTGCTCTCGTTCGTCATGTCCACCACCCATTCCTGAGCCACGCTTACGACCAACTGCATCAATTTCATCAATAAAGATAATGCACGGGGCATTCTTTTTTGCCTTAGCAAACAAGTCACGCACGCGGGAGGCACCAACACCAACAAACATTTCCACAAATTCTGAACCAGAGATACTAAAGAATGGTACACCAGCTTCACCAGCGACTGCTTTTGCCATTAGAGTCTTACCGGTACCAGGGGACCCCACAAGAAGCACGCCCTTTGGAATCTTTGCACCTACCGCTTCAAACTTTTTTGGAACCTTAAGAAACTCTACAACTTCACTAAGATCTTGCTTGGCTTCTTCGTTGCCAGCGATATCTTTAAAAAGTACTTTAGATTTATCGTTACCAGCAATGCGCGCCTTACTTTTACCAAAACTCATAGCTTGGTTATTCTGACCCTGCGCCTGACGCATCATAAAGAAGAAGAACCCAAGAATAAGAAGGCCAGGAACGAGTAGTTGTGCCACACCCCATATAGCATCACTTGTGCCAGATGGCTCTTTGGTCGTGTAGTTGGTTTTGCTGACATCAAGCTTTTGATCGTCTCGGAGCTCACCAGTTGGACGTACCACTACAAACTTTTTGCCTTGGCTTTGATCATCTCTCTTCAACTCATCCTTAAGAGTAACCTTAAGTTGTGCGCCCTCTTCCTGAATACTTTCTACTGCACCTTCGTTAACCTTTTGGTTTAGTTCAGAGTAGCTAAGCACGTTCTTTTTGAATTCAACGTTTGTAAGTGTTGAGCTTGCCCAAAAGAATGCTCCTATAAGTACGATAAACGCAACGAATCCGATAGTCTTAAGTGTATTTTTTCTACTTGGCGGCATATTTTTTGGCTGTTTTGAATCCACTGGTTTCTCCTTTTAGTGTATTGCCAATTTTACCACAAAATTAGTGTTTTTTAAACTGCGCTACCCCTTTATTTAGCTCAATGTTTAAGTGCTTACTTACTTCTAATTGCTTACCTGGTTGAGCTGATTTTATAAAGTGCACTACTCGTTTGATTTGTAGTGAGCTTGGGTGCCAGCCCGGATCAAGTTGCGCGAGAATACTACGGACAACTTCCCGGGCAACAGTAGGGGGCCACATGGTCAGATCGTATCGAGGTATGGCGTATTTGATATTCGATATTTTATATTTGATATTTAAATTCTGCAATTCTATCGCAATTTTACTTTTCACTTCAGAGAGATTTTGATTAATTTGCAGCAGCCTGTCTTTAGATTCTGGATCTTTTTTATACATTTGTGGCAACAATGTTAACCGAACATAGTTCCTTAGGTAACTTTGGTCTGTATTGGTGCTATCTTCTTTCCATTTCAGATCGTATTTTTTTGCATAGGCGACGAGTTGTACTTTTGGGATATCAAGCAAAGGGCGCAAAGTTTGAGTGTCCGAGCTTAAACTAGCTAAGCCACGCCAGCCCGTGCCTCTAACTAGATTGATGATCATTGTCTCGAGTAGATCATCTTGGTGATGCGCAGTCACAAGTTGTGCATTATACCTTTTGCAACATAGTCGCAAAAAGTTATACCTGGCCTGTCGTGCTTCTGCTTCACTTGCCCCGGCACCAAGTTCTGCGTGTTCACTTTCAAACCGAATTCCATAGTCCCCTGCCACTCCCCTAGCGAACTGCTCATCTGTTGACGAGTCCGCACGAATACCGTGATCAAAATGCGCAACCACTATTTGTGACAACGGATCGGTTATATTTGATACCAGTTCTTGCAAGATTTGATTGTTTTGAAAGTACTGTGCACGCGCCTGACCTTGCACTAAAACATCCAGGAGTACAATCGAATCAACACCACCACTCACTGCAACTACATACGTATTCCGCATCAGGACTTCTCGGTAGACTGACCAGGCTCAGCGTCGCCAGGACCACCAGGGTCGTTCGACACCTTGATAAGCTCATCAATCCCCCTGTTGATCCACTTCTTCTCGCGATGATAACGCCGATAACGACGCCCTGCAATAATAGCGGCACCTGCGGCCACAACCACTGCAAACACACCCAAACCTACTTGCGCCGATGGCACACCGTCTGATTCGGCCTTGGTCCACGCATTACCTTCAGAAGCAGTTGCTTCGTACAGCTCTTGCTGCACGGCTGATTCCGCATCTATAAGAACTTCCACTGCTGCATCAGGCGTTTCGGCATTTTGAATTCTTAAAATGTAAGGTTTTAGCACAGGATCACTTTGCGCAGCAACAAACTGGTCGTTAAGCTCTCGATTAGCAGCTGCCTCTTCAAGTGTTGGAAACACATAAGAATGGTCTTTGCCGTCAAATGTAAGTGTTTTGATATATGAAGGATCATTTCTAATCACAATTGCAGTATAGAACTGATCGAGAATGTCCAAATTAGATTCTGCATCTTCGACTGCCGTACTAAAGCTAGCGTCTATAGTGGGTTCGTGATCTGCATTTTGTGTCCGCAGACAAAGCACTACCACATATCCACCCACAATGCCCGCAGTCAATGATCCGGGTACGAGCCTCTTTTCTGTAGTATCAAGCGTATGCCAAGTTCGTGCAATACGACCTTCGGTTTGAGCTTCTAATAACGCGTCTTCTGGTTTTGGCATAATAGACAATTATCCTCCGCTGCCTACAATGTCGCAAGCATAAGAAATAAAATCATCAGCTGGTAGCTATTTTGAAGCCGATCCATATGCCAACGATACCGCCAACGAAGGCACCAAGTACGCTCCAGCCGCCAAAGCCGCTCGCACCAAATAATACGGGAATATATCCACCAACGGTTCCGCCGACCCCAGCCATTAAAGTAATGAAGCCTTTGTTCATATTCTTAGTATAAGCTTCTTCTCATGAATTTAATAGAAGGCTCTCGCAGAGCCTTCTATGCGACTAGATGCTTATTTACGCAGCCTTAACTTCGTCCTCAAACAGACCCTCTTCTTCAATCACGTCTTCAGAAACATCTGGAAGCCACTTAAATGCAATGAATGAAGATGCCGCGATGATTACCGCACCAACTATCAACGAGAACCTGAAACCACTCATCCACGCAGTTTTGGCGGCATCGGATATAGCCTTACCGGTACTACTGGGTAAGCTACTGGAAACTGCAAGCGCACCAGCCAATGAGTTCTCTGCAATTACTCGAGCAGTTTCAGGCAGCTTTGAAACAGTACTCGCTATTTCAGAGGCATAGCGTGAAGCAAGCAAGCTTCCTAGAATCGCAACACCGAGCGAACCCCCAAGTTCACGCGTAGTATCGTTCATAGCCGAGCCCATACCAGCACGCGAGCGTGGTACGGCCGACATAAGAAGATCCGTAGTTGGCGACATTGAAAGCCCCATACCAAATGCCGCAATACACATTGCTACAAGTAATCGAATGTAGTCCGGAGTTGCTCCAAGGGTAGCCAATACAACAACACCCAGCGCAACGGTTAACATACCCGCTGAAACAACTTTCCTTTTGCCGAACTTTGTAACTAAGCGTGGTGATGCAATTGAGGCAATTACAATAGCAAACGACATTGGAAGCATTCTAACTGCGGCGTTCAGCGGTGTGTAGCCATACACGAGCTGCATAAGTTGACTCATGTTAAAGAACATACCCATAAGCGAGAAGAATACAAGAATCAGTACCAGTGAGCTAATACCAAATGCAGACTTCTTAAATAATCTGACATCAAGCATTGGGTGCTTAGCCCGAAGCTGCCACCATACAAATGCGCCCATTGCTACGAAACCGCCAGCAAGCGTTAGTAGTGTTTCTGAAGAAAGCCAGCCGTGTGTTGGAGCTTCAATAATTGCGTAAACAATTGCAACCAAACCAACTACTGAGAGGAGTGAACCCGGGATATCAAGCTTTGTATGATTTGGATCGGCAGTACGTGGGATCAAGAATGCACCCAGAGCAAGCGTCACCAAAATAAGTGGGATATTGAGCAAGAAAACAGCGTGCCATGAATAGTGTTCGAGAACAAATCCAGAGAGCAACGGACCAAACGCTGTACCACCGCCGCTCACACCAGCCCAGAGTGCGACCGCTTTGGCTCGTTCTTTTGGTGGGAATACATTGGTTAGGATTGAGAGAGTGGCGGGCATGATCATTGCGCCAGCAAGACCCATCACCGCGCGAGCAGCTATCAGCTGGTTAGCCGTATCTACGCCAAACGCAGAGTAAGCTGCGGCAGCCGCGAACAGGCCAAGTCCAAGCTGTAAAATTCCTTTACGGCCGAAACGGTCACCTAATGCACCAGCCATAAATAAGAACCCGGCAAAGACCAGTGAATACGAATCAACCAGCCACTGCAGCTGGGCATTGGTCGCCTTAAGCTCTCGGCTCAGCGTTGGAAGTGCGACATTCAGTGATGTATTACCAATCATCACAATAAGCAGTGACAGGCACAGTACTGCAAGAATCCACCAGCGTTTGTTATACACATCCTCTGGCACGCCTTCGTGCTTTTTAGTAAATACTTTTTTTAGAAACTCCATTATTAGCCTTTCTTTTCTTCTTTGTTGCTTTCAATCGCACCTGTCACTTTTTCCATCAGCTTAGTCATCGTTTTAAGTTCTTCGTCGCTTAAAACTTCAAGTACCTGTTTGGCCTTTTGTTGCTTTGAAGCGATCATTGCTGCACGGAATGCCTTGCCCTCAGAGGTTAAAGCAAGGTTTGTTATTCGCCTGTCTTTGTTATCAACAATGCGCTCGACGTACCCGAGTTTTACGAGTGGATCTATCAGCTGAGTAACCGCACCTGAGGTAATGCTCAGACGCTGCGCTAAGCTGCCAACACTAATCGAGCCTTCGTGATTGATAACCATAAACGCTTCAGTTTGACCCAGTGGCAATCGACAAATATCTGTAGAATCTTGCTGAACAATACCTTTGCGCAGGCTCATAAAGCAAAACATAATTCGTTCAATATAGTCACGTCGTTCTTGCATAAGAAATCCTTATTTATTATTTTAGAACCTAAACTAATATACGACTCCCGAGAGAGTGTGTCAAGACTTATTTAGTTGTTGCAACCCTATTTAAGAGCCATCAACTACTGCATGTATCGTCGCTTCAGGTATAGGGCTGAGATAAACGCCGAGAGAACTGCCAAGGACACGAACAGCGGGACAGCTTGTCCTGTGCCTGCTAACCCCTCTGCTTTTACCGCTAGTCCCACAGGATCTTTGATTGAGCCAGCTTCTGCGTCAAGATCAAGTTGTCCATTGTCTTGGATGGTGTACGTGAGCTTGAGGGCGGGTTGACCATTATATTCTGTTTCAGTAATAGTAGCGTTTGGTACATCAAAGTAGGTGCCGTTAATAGAGTTATATTTTCGGGCAGTGACTTGACCGGGCTTGAGGTCGGTGACAAAGATAAGACTTACTTCATTGTCTTGAGATTCAGTATTAAAACAGAATTCTACAAGACCCAAAGGGTATTGATAAACATTATCTGGTTTAGTATTGGTAGATTCTTTGAGGGTTGAACTACAAGTAAGTTCGGTACCTTCAGGGGTTTCCAGAAGAACAGGTTTATTAGTTTCAGAGTTTTGAAACGTGGCTTGATTAGGAGAACTAGCACTGGGGTTATAAACCGCACGCGCTGCGTTATTCCAACCTGTCAATTTACCATCTAGAAATTCATCAATGAAGTCATCGACACCCAGGCTCCATAGCTCTGGATTATATAAATCATAGATAGCTTTGTCGTCTTCAAACGAGTAACCAGGCTCAGCACCAACCGTAGCATAGGTATCTAACCCGGCAACTGGTGTTTGATTAGCCCTGAACGTCAACGTGATCACTTTTTGCTCACCAGGGGCCAACGACATTGCCGTTTCCTGGCTACAGCCAACTAGCCTATAGCTTCCGTCAATGTGATTCGGCAACATCATTTCTATAATTCCCGCGTCTTCTGGAAGAGGACTACAGTTAGACCCAGAGGCACCTTCAAAATCAAGCCATGCCGGGTATATACTTGCTGGGTATAGGCGTTTGCTCACCGCTGTATTACCTTCATTGGTTATAGTCAATTTATACTGTACGCTGTCGCCTGGCTTGATTTTACCTGTGTTGAGTAGTGTGTTAGATAAACTAATATCAGTAATCGCTACGAATCCTGGTGGGGGCATTTCTAGACGGCCAATTTTATTATCGTTAGATAGAGCGAGCCAGATGTTGTCATCGGAATCAAATGTAAACCCTCCTGACCAACCCTCACCATAGTCATATTCAGTAATAGCAGTGGTTTCAGGATCAAAAGCAGTGATAACTTTGTCATTACTCCCGGTGAACCAGAGACGACCGTCGGGTCCCGCAATAATATTATCGGGCCATGAATACGTAGCTGTTGGAAGTGGATATTCGGTAATCTCGCCCGTACTAGGATCAACTTTGGCAATTTTACCACTGTTATAATCGCTTTTGGTAAACCACAGGCTGCCGTCTAGTCCGGTAGTGATACTACCCGGGCGTGCATCATCATTCGGGGCAACGTATATAGTATGCTCCTCTGTTTCGGGGTTAAACTTGCCTACGGCATTCTCATCGCCCATTGTAAACCACAGGCTACCGTCGGATCCGGTGGTAATACCTAGCAGACCCCAGCTGCCGTTATTGCTGTCCGCAACTTCGTATTCAGTGAACTCATGAGTATTAATATCAAATTTATTAACATACTTTTTATACATCAATCCGTCTGCATCATGGCTTCTCTGTGATGTAAACCAGATATTGCCGTCAGGGCCAGAGGTAATGGCGTACACTGGTCCGACTGGTACTTCATACTCTGTAATGTTACCGGTATTTGGATCGATCTTTCCAATTTTGCCAGACCAGCCCTTAAACCAGAGATTCCCATCTGAGCCAGTGATAATACTGTCTGGAGACATACTTCCGGTTGGAATGTCATATTCTGTAACACTTCCCGTACTTGGGTCGAGTTTACCAATTTTGTTACTAGAGGATTCTGGAAACCACACATTCCCGTCAGGACCAATGGTGACAGTACGTGGATATGAATCCTCGGTCGGGGTGTCATACCGAGTGACTTCACCTGGATATGCCTGGGCTAGCTGCGCTGGCACAAACGATACCACTAGCACCAAAGTAGCAACTATACCTGCCACGCTTTTGATATACTGTTTGATTTTTATACCCATGCTTCTCCCATATTTGTATGCACCCTTCCTACACAAA
>CAYNKQ010000004.1:38937-44261 GCA_964397855.1 uncultured Candidatus Saccharibacteria bacterium
GATTTTAACAAGCTCCCCCGCTGCCGCACATGGGGGCACTAGAGCCCCGGGCCGCCCAACGTCACCATAACCTTGGAGTACATTGATGTGGGTGAGTTAACGCGTGCTTCTTTGTGGGACGACTCTGAAATCAGAAATTAGGCCGGGTTCAGTTTTGGTATGCGGCTTTACGACAGAGTTAGCCGACGTTATGGCATCTTTTCTAATTGGGGTCTGTGCAACGTTTTTGGGTCGTACACCCACCTGACGTGAAGCGGTGATACTCTCCGGTATCTTTGCCTTAAGTTGCGAGGAAGCTACGGGATTATGCACCGGCTTCGCGTGAACTTTTCTGTTTCGGGCAAAAGAACGTATCGCTATTAACAGCACAGAACAGAGATACAGAAGAATAATAGGCCCAGCCATTAGCGTTTGGTTTACTGGATCTGGCGTTGGGGTAATAACCGCCGCAACAATAAAGCTCGCAAGTACCACGTAGCGAAGTGAACCTAGTAGTTTGAGCGGCGGCATTGGCTTAATTTTGTCTATTAATATGACAATAAGCGGCACTTGAAAGAGTGCCGCAAAACCCGCAATATAGGTCAGTACAAAGTTGAAGTATTCGTTGGCTGTAATGAGTGATTTTATGTTGCTGCTATCACCAAATCCAACCAGAAAGTGAAGTGCAGCTGGCAAGCTAATAAGATACGCAAATGCTATGCCAGCTGCTGCGAGTAGAAACGAAGCAACAATATATGCAACAAAGCTCCGCTTTGTTTTTAGCTTGATCAGTGGTCCAAAAAATGCAAAAACCTGATAGATTAACACCGGCAGCGCTATTACAAAACCAAACACTGTGCAAACTTTAATAATAAAGCTGAACGCACCACCTGGTGTTGTATAGTATAAACTTTCGTTGAGTGGTCGTTGGAGCCAAACTATCAACGTATCGTTAATGAAGTAGCCAAGAGTAGCACCGAGAATAAGAAATAGGATCGTCCAAAAAAGCCGACCCCTAAGTTCTTGAACATGCTCAGCAAACGTCGCTTGCTGTGATGATTCCATGCTACCCCGCTTGTTCTATTAAGACTTTTTACTGTCTTCGCTTGACGTCTTCTTTTCAGACGGCTTCTGCTTAGTGATGCCGTCAAATCCCTTTTGAAGCTCGCCAGCTGATTCACCAAGACTCTTAGCAAGCTTCGGAAGTTTAGTGCTTCCAAATAGTAGTAACAAGATAACAAGTATAATGATTAATTCTGGTAAACCCAATCCGAACATAACGCCTCCTTAGTTGTTACCAATAATTATACCATAAAGCTAACGAGGGTTCTTAAAGCCACCGTATAAACTACCACCGTATCCTTTGCTGCTGGTTTGTGATTTTGGACTCATCTTGAGAGCTTTAAGTATGCTGCCAGCACCAAGCACCAACAGCAATGCTGAACCGATGTATTGCAAAAATTCTTTGCGATCCATCTGTTGCTGGAACAATGCGTCTATTTCTTGTTTCATTATGAGATTAATTATACTTCTTTTGCTTAGTAACGTATAGTACTTATATACCTACTTCTTAAACGGAATTTATACATATGAAGGTTACCAAAAAAGTAAAGAATCTGATCGTTAGTGTTGTTATTGCGACAGGAATTATATTCTCGTCTGGCACCGCGGTCTTAGCTCAACAGTCAAACTATTCTTGTGGTGCGTATGGAGCTAGTGGCTACTCAAACAATACGTGTTCTGATGGAAAATCAGAAAACGGTCTTTCAGGAACTGGCCAAGCTGCACTACCTTACGTTTTAGCAGGAGTTCTCTGTATAGCTGGTGGCGTAGGACTTTTTCTACTTTCTCGAAAGAGTAGAAAAAAGTAGGACTTCAGTCTTTAGTTATTAATGAACGTACTATAGTCACCTGCAGAAGGTATCACTCCTCCAAAGCCACCAAGGTAATCAATTGAGTGAGCTTCGTGACAGGCATTATAAATACTCTCCTGAATTGCCT
Organism: uncultured Candidatus Saccharibacteria bacterium; assembly: GCA_964397855.1. Classification (GTDB taxonomy): domain Bacteria; phylum Patescibacteriota; class Saccharimonadia; order Saccharimonadales; family UBA7683; genus UBA7683. The sequence continues at coordinate 40,918 of CAYNKQ010000004.1, forward strand.
TAGCAGCTGTACTACCAATTACATCAACGCTAAAAAATGGTAATTCTGGTGTCTCGCGCTGTTGCCCGTATTGATTAAGCGCGTTACTCATTTCTTCCGTAGAAAATACAAATACGGTGTCCCCATCAACAGACGTATGCACCGGATCTATAGCCCTCACCTGCCCGTGAGTTGCTAAATGCGCGACGCGTTCATAGTTCTCTCGAGTTTTGAGATCAACATTTATACCTACCACAGATATTGTCGTGTTCGGAGACTCAGACGTAACAAAATTAATGGTATCTTCAAACGTTTTAAACTTCTTGTGTTCGTCTCGATTACCGGCAAGAATAGTTCCGTCAGGATTCACTACATTACCAACTGCGTTCACAACGGAGAGCGCCGTGACTATAATGCCTCCGCCGAGATCAATCCTTGCAGACCCCACCCCAGCCTTCATACCGCCGCTCTTCATGCCTCTGTCTAGTCTCTGGAACTTTCCTACGGATGTTCCTGTACCAGCGCCTACATTACCATTAACAACAGGGTCAACAGTGGCGTTCTCGTAGGCCTCTCCGCCATATTCGGGCCTATACTGCGCGGTAGTCACGCCTAGATCATAGACCACCGCACCACTAAGTCCAGGATTAAGCATTGCATTCGATTCCCTAAACCCTATTCCGTCACCCACCATCTTCTCGACAATACTGGCAGCGGATGTTAATCCAGTTTGACTGCCGCCTGAGATGAATAAACCGTGGCGCCTAAAGTAACTCTTACCGTTTCTTAGCATTTCAGTATTATACGTAGCTGGACCTCCACCATACGATTTATATGCAACTGGATATGGCTTGTCAAACAGTATCACCGTGCAGCCAGTCAGCGCCTCTGGATGAGTTGAATGCCCGACTTTAATTCCACTGAGTGCCGTGAGGGTTCTATTGTTCATTCGTTAATAATAGCAGAGACGGATCGCAAGCGAGCAGATCTGATCTCAAGTGTTACGTCTTAAATTTAACTACAAACACTGCCAGTCCACCAGTTATCAAGGCCACAGACAACATACTGTATGCAAGCGCGCCTTCACCAGTAGGCGCAAGAGTATGATTCTCAGTCGGCCTCGTAAATGCAGACTCGTAGGCACCAGAATCAAAGGCCGAACCTTGAGGACGAGCTGCAAGACGAGCATCTTGAGTGAGACCGGCTACAACAACTCCTGAATCTACGGCAGGAGACCCTTTCTTCAGGGCTATTGTGGGAATGAATCCACCATTGTCTGCAAGCGTTTCGAGCGTAGACTCAAGTGCACCAATATTATTTTGATCAGTTGTCTGAGTAAAGTAAGGGGAGCATGAGGTATCATCGATTAGATTACCTCCCTCTGAAGTAATGGTGGCAGTACTAGTTCCAGAAGAACCAAGTACAGCACTGATGTCTATTGTTGCGCACCCTTCAACCTCATTGCCCGCTACAAGGGCGTTACGGACCGTAATGTTGGCGATGGCACTTATATCGGCACCTGCTGCTACACCAATTGCGGCCCCCGCGCCACCGCCCAAGAACGGTGATGTACCACCAGCTCTTAAATTGACTATAGTGATATTACTTACTTCAACATTCGCACTAGTCTCACCTTCATTAATTACAGGGACAATGAGGCCTGTAACAGTGCTATTAGTTGAAGTACTTCCGTCTACAGTTATGTTACTCACTTCACCACTAACTCGACCTGAAGCACTACCGCCATCGAACAGTCCTGCACCAACAACCAAGCTATGTAGTAAGCCAGTATTTGTGTTATTGACCAAAGTCACATTTTCAATCACTGCGTGCGTATCAGCCGAACCACCCGCAACGACACCCGTTAAAAATGCCTGAGATGCGTTGACGTTAAAGCTATGAATATACACATTTCTGATTCTTACCGTAATATCTGAAGTGGGTTCGCCGCCCACAACGACCCCAGCCACAACACCTGATGGATCAGTGGCCTGCCAGCCTGTACCATCTACTTCAATCTCCTCATACACAACATCACCGCCACCACTAGAAAGAACACCCATGTCTAACATGGCAGTAAGTGTCAGCTTCTTGATACTAAGACTGCCATTGGTCGAAATTATTCCGCCATACAGGCTGTTGCCCGTTATGGTTGTCTGATCAATACCTTGACCTTCTATACTAATTGATTCGTTTATAGAAGGTAGGCTAGCTGACAAAGCAATGACCCCTGCCGGCAGTACAACTTTGTCATTGTTGCCGTCAGCGGCTGCACAATCACCACCCAGCCCACCGTCCGTGGTATCGGAGCCTGCATTGACGTTGTTGATGGCTTCACGAAGTGTACAGCTACCGTCGTCTTGGTTGGTGGTGTCTGCGGTTGAGTTAACAGTAAGACTGGCGGCATGGACTGAAGGAGCTTTGACAAGAGCAAAGCCGCCAAGCATGAGAGCCGAGATGGCCAGTAGTTTTAGTGTTTGTTTCATTGGACTCCTTGAGATACTTTTATATATTTGCAGGAGTTGTTGTGGTTATGCTTTTAATTGTACCTTGGCTGTGCAGAGCTTGGCAAGTCAGGAAGTGTCGATAGAGAATCTCACCGAATACGGAACCCCGCACAGTAAGTTCGGCTGAAACCAAACACAACTAACTGAAGATTGGGTTTGCTAACTTAGCAAAGGTAGCAGAACTGGCACACAACTTTGAGAGTGTTTAAGAAATACGGGTTCAAAGCTAGCCCTGACTGCTGCGTTCATTTATATCACGCTGGATAGCCCAGGACAGCTGCCTGACGGTTATATGCAGTACGTCCAAAGACTGACTCGAGTAGTGGCTGATTCCAAGTTTTCGAGAAGTTTCTGCCGAAGCAACAGCACACTTTTCCAGGTATGCTTCTTTTGCAATAACTTCATCTAGATCGATAGGATTCAAAGATTCAGGACCTGATGTATATCTTAAGAGTACCGCGAGCGCAACAGCCGCTGGGTCGTGCTTACTCAGCTCAGTTGTCACAAATTTGTATAACTGGTCATCACCTTGTAGATCAAAAGCCGAACACAGCCCTCGCTTAAGCCCTTCTAGTAAACTCGCCGCTTTCTCTTCAAGAGGTATATCGTATGGATCTATTAGATCCCTGTCGGTGCGCTGCTGGATAGAGGTCCTGAAGTCGCTTTGATATCTGTTATGTGAGAATCTATCGCCACCATGACTCGTGTGATCCATCGAACTTAGGGCGCCATAACCATCTACAACCGGAGGTGTAGCATCAAGTATATATCTGACATCCTCGTGAACGAATAAGGCCTGTGCGTGCTTTACGCCACTTATTCTGCTCGAGGGGATATCATCGTCACCACCAGTTCCAA
>CAYNKQ010000004.1:44271-58440 GCA_964397855.1 uncultured Candidatus Saccharibacteria bacterium
GACCCATACACCCACCCACTTATGTTGGCCGTGCAGCCCTTTCCAAAAACACTCTCTAGACTCAACCTCAGGATTGCGCTTGCACCGGTACACTGCGTCAGGTATTTACCATCTCTGACCTGTGAGCGTAGTTCTTCAAGCGCGCTTGCGAAGAGCGGCTGATTGGCCCACTCTGGCGCTTCCGCGGAATCTGAGCTCTTTGAGTATATGTAAATCGAAGAGCTTCTCAAGAGCTCCACAAGTCGCGAAACCGTCAATGCCTCGTCTGCGAGTAGTTGATCACCCAGATCACCTAATCCCATTTCTCTGTACCTATCAGCAAGTATCATTTTACTCTCGTCTGGGATTGGAACATTGCAGGTTTTATATGGATCCCCCTCTGGATCCATAACGTAACCCCATAAACCTTCGTTTGGTTCATGCGTGACGAGTTTGTAACCTGGCACTACCGGGACAAATTCATTACCTGTATATGAGTAGATAACAAGATCTTCCTCGTAGTCTGAAGGCGGTAAATCTCCGGGATTAGACCGCTTGAAGTTGACCAGCCTAGCAGATACCTTATATTCCTCAGGGGCATATTCTAGAACCGTTCCATATGTCATGCTTTCTAACTTCTTCATTTCCTCAGCGCTGTGTACTTCGGAAGATGCAACGAAGGTAGACTTCCAGTCATACACCTCTCTCTGGTTTGCTGTTTGCTGCACGGTATCTTCATACTGTTCTCTGCTAATATCCTCTGACAACGGAGCTCGAGATATGACCCAAGCCGAATTAAGTCGTGGGTAGGTAGTTCGGCTTATGAATTGCGGGGTAGTGCAAGACTTAAAATCTAACGCCCGAGCATGAGACGCTGCTTTCCGGGAATCAATAATAAGTCTGCTGAGTTCACCCGACGATCTGGGGTCCAGTAGTCTGTAGACAAGATTACTAGTAAAAGAACCTACTAATTCACGAGTGGGACATTCGGACTCTCCGGCCAAATCTAATATTCTATTAATGGTAGCTTCCATGGCACCGTGGGTACCCCTGTCGGCTCCTGAGCGTGTTATGCAGTCGAGTTCTCCTGCCTTAGAATTAAAAATAATCTGATCAAGCTCTTCTCCATTTACCTTGAGGAACTCTTCCTCGAAAATGTTTCTGACAAATTTCACAGCTCGTCGCAAGGACTCGTCGCTGCTTCTTGGCTTTTCTTTGCGCCGCATTGTTTCGTCATCAAGCGCAAAGAGCCCTCGTCTAAGATCCATATAAGCCTGACTCCCTGGGCCAACTTCTGCTTCGAGAGATAAGGCGTGGCGGCCAAGAACTTCTTGCTTTACCTGTCGTTCACGGACCTGTCTCCAATACAGATTTAATGGCTGTTCCGCCTTCGTTGGCCTCTTAACATCAAACGCAGCGAACATACCGTGCGTGGACGACTCTGAGATTAACTCTGATACTGCCCCTTTTATATCCTCAACCGGGAGTAGATCCCAAGCCTTTTCTAACTCATCCATGAGGCCAAGTTCTTTGTACTGCCCTAAAAGCGGATCAAGCAAGAATCCTTGGTCAGGCAAGTGGGCGATTCGCCCATCTACTTCTATTCTGTACTCAGCAGCAAACAGATTTCTCGGAAACCTCGGAGCACCTGGGTGAGACTCGTTTTTCAGAAATATCAAACCTTCTGGCGTAATATCTCCGGCCTCCCCCAAAATGCACCACTCTAGTAATCCTCCTATTTGTTTCACCACTTCTGCCTGGGCAGGATCCAAAATAAGCGCAGATATCTGTTCGGTCATGCTCTGTATTTGAGGTTGGAGTACATTTCTGGCCTCTTCAGGTAATCTACATAGTGTCCTCAATCTTTCGAGAGGACTCTCAAGAATCACTTCCGCATTAGCCGGGGCTAGCTCATTCTGTTTTACAGTAGTGGACATATATTTTTATTATAACATATTTTTTACTCTATTACAATATTAAATTGGCGGAGTATTTTATCTGTTTAAATAAAGAAATTAGCGCCCGAAGACGCTAAAAATCAAAATCCGGTAGGCGTGATGGGATCGAAATGAAACACTATTCGGGGTGAACTGATAGCTATGGCCGAGATTGTGAGTCAACCCAATAGGCAATCCCCGTTGAATACTAGGTGGCAGTAATTGAAACTAGCACTTACCCATAACCTAGTCTTTGACGCGAGTCTCTAGTTCTTCAAATCCAATAGGGTTGCTGCAGTCAACTCTTACGCCAGGGGCGTCCTCTTGTGCTCGTTGAGCTCGCAACTCATGTTCAATTGTACCGTGTACTCCTGCTGTGGCACGAGGAAGTTCATGCACTGCGGGCACGGGGCCTAGACCTTCGGTGACAGACTTATCTACACCTGGGCTAACAACGGTGAGCCATAAGACAGCATCTACTGCTGTTCTAGCTATACCAGTTTTAGGCTTTTCAACTGACTGAGTGTTCAATTCATATGTCATAATTAAATATTAGCATAAATATTTTATTTTGTCAATAATATGGTAGCAGTGGTTGGAACGAAATGGAACTTTATCCGTGCTGAACTGATAGCTATTGCGAAGATTGTTGATGAAGCTAATAAGTTTACAGTAGTCTAACTTAAGCAAATGGAATGGAAAAAGTAACATTAAGAATATCGTATAATGCAACTATGCAATCATTACAATACGCACATAACATTATCGAGATATTGAAGCAGGGTGGCGTTGATTCAATCTACAGGGAGAATGATAGCTTCGTTATACCAAAGAATGATGGCTCTCCCCTTGTTAGGATTTCAAACAGCGCAATTCTTATTAATCAGACGAGCTTTAACGATCGACTTATCCCGTCTAGGTCATCGAAACTGAGTAGTAAAATCGAGACCAGTGCATTCAAGGCATTTATCGACGAGCTTTTGTCAGCTAGTGAAGTAAAATTAAATCACTATGGTATTAGCTATTACTGTACCGACCTCGGTGCTGAAGTGAGCAATGTCAAGAAGCTGCTTGGTAGTAATGAGCTTTACGAGGAATCAGCAGAGAGTACGTCGACAAGATGGCTATTTATAGGTAACACCAAAAAGCCAAGCGAACCACTGTTCGAACTAGTGCTTCACGAACGAAAAAAGCCTGCACTTTCAAGCTGGACACCTCATATACAAATAGATGTTGATACCGCGCTGTCTTACGAAGACCTCCAAAAAATAATCGAGAACCACTTTGGTGATAACTGGGTAAAGTGGAGTATTGACGTGAAAGACTGGGGTATACCACTTGTTGTCGGTAGATTATGTAGCATTAGTGGCCTGAAGGTTTATCTTGGAATAGGAACTGATAAGCGTGGACGGCAATGGCACAGAGAGAAAGGTCTGAGCCAGATCTAGTCTACGCAAAAACCCCACTCTCGTGGGGTCCTAGCGTGGTAGCAGCAACTGGAATTGAACCAGTGACCTCGAGCTTATGAGTCTCGCGCTCTAACCAACTGAGCTATGCTGCCTTAATGGCGTAGATGATTAAATCTATGCCAATGTGAGAATATGCTCTCAATAAAAAGATCGCATTCTTTTGGTTTTATTCAAATGAATGCGATCAATACTATAGCAGATTTTACATCTGAGAACCAGATCTATAATTACTTTGGCCAAAGCGAATTATGTACTAGCTAGCGATATATCGAACAAGAATTTTCTTTGGCTTGCTCATACTTACTATTCTCCTTTGTTTGTAAATGTTTGTTGTTGTTTTTGATGTACGTACTTTTTATAACAACTTCTACATATTAGCATAAGTTTTATTATTTGTCAATATTATTGAGATAACCAATGCTTTTGGCCGAGCGTATTCAAGCTAGTAAATTCATGGTATTAGACAATTTTGACAGGGGGGCGTATAGTATAATAAGCATAAACAACATACATATGTTTCATATAAAACTTCATTCCAAACGTACCGTCTCACACTCAGCCCATTGGCATGAGAACTTTGCTTATTCCCCTGTTAAAAAACGAGTTATAAGCAAAACACACACCAAACCGTATGATCCCCAAGCACTGGCTGAAAGTATTCACGAAGCCTGTATGAAAACACTTGGTTTTAGCGGTGAAGCCGAAGCCACGGCGATTCGTGTATGCAAAGATCTTGAACACTGGCTTGTAAATAAAGAAGAAGTTACCGTAGCTGATATAAAAAGACGAGCCGCTGCGGCTCTGCGTCAGTACAACCCGCAGGCCGCCTATGCCTATCTGCCCGTGAAAGAATATGAAGTTCATGAGGATCAATATGGCTTTGTACGATTATGATCTTATAGTAATTGGCAGCGGCAGCGCAGGCAGCATTGCAGCGCAGCAAGTTGCAAAAGCCGGTAAACGAGTGGCAATTATTGAATCTGGCTCATTTGGAGGATCAGAAGTAGTCTCTGGCCGAGTAGCTATCAGCGCTTTATTGCAAGCAGCGGGTGTATACGAAACCGCAAAGCATGGCAGTAGATTTGGCATCAGGAGTACAACCATAGGTTATAACTATCCAACGGTTAAGAACTGGAAGGATCTTGTGGTAAAGCGGACAGGCATTCATTCTGCGCAAGATTCACTTTCCAATCTAGGCATTAATACGCTGCAAGGTCGAGCGCACTTTATCGACCAACACACAGTTACTATTGGCGCAGCCAGGTATAGTTCTCGCGAGTTCTTAATTGCAACCGGCTCAGAAGCCGTGCTGCCGGACGTTCCCGGACTTTCAGCTGGTGGTTTCTTAACAACTCGCGATGTCGTAAATCTTATTCGACCGCCCAAAAAGCTCGTCATTTTAGGTGGTAGTACCCACAGCTATGAATTAGCTCAGTTGTTTGCAATGTTTGGTACAAAAGTCTATTTTATTGAACCCGGAACACGGCTTGCCCCACAAGAAGAACCCGAGGTTGGCGAATTGCTTGCGAGCATATTTACGCAGACATATTCCATGACAGTGCTACTTGATGGTGATATAGAAAAAGTTGAGACTACTGGGATTGGTAAAAAAATTACCATCACGCAAGGTGATAAGCGGACGGCTATTAGTGTCGATGAGCTGCTTATTGCAACACCAAAGAAGGCCGCAACTGATATCGGACTTGAGAATGCAGGTGTTGAATACCAAGAAGGTGCAATTCTAACTTCCGCAACCATGCAGACGACAACAAAACATATTTATGCCGCGGGCAGTTGTACCGGCTCAAGCGGCACAGGTCACGTTGGAAGTTATCAAAGTCAGGTAGCAGCTCATAATATTCTTCACAACAGAACACCTCTGAATATAGACTACCGAGCTGTACCCCGCGCTATATTCACCAGCCCCGAAGTTGCTTCAGTAGGGCCAACCGAACATGAGCTTAAAACTAGTGGAAGCAGCATCAAGTCAGTTACTGCGCCGCTCTCTGTAGTCACCAAGTCTAATCTAGCTGACTACAGCGAAGGATTCGTAAAAGTTATCGCCAGCAAAAAAACAAATGTCATACTTGGTGCCACTATAGTTAGCCCACAGGCAAGCGAACTTATCCATGAACTCACACTTGCGATTTCTAACTACCTGAGCGCTGACCAAGTTGCCCGAACTATGCACGTGTTCCCTAGCTGGTCAGAAGTAATTCGCGTGGCTTGCTCTAAGCTCACTAAGACGAGTTAGATAACAGATTACAGCGAGTAGATGTTAGAGAATCCCAAGAGATGAACTTCTGTTTGCTATTTGCCGTTATCTAGACATCTATCCTACTTATGCTCGCATAATATTGAATACCGTTATATAATGAGCTCACGCAGTCAGTACGTGTATGGATCGTTAGTAATCTCGGTACCCTAGTTACGTTACATGGTCGAACTGCAGTAGATTATAAACAAAGGATACATATACATAATGGCATATCGACTATTTGTAGGTGGCCTACCATTCTCCACTACTAGTGAAGAACTTGAACAGCTTTTTGCTGCTCATGGTACGGTTGCTTCAGCTCGCGTTATTACTGATCGTGAAACTCAGCGTTCTAAGGGCTTCGGCTTCGTAGAATTCGAGAATGACGAAGAAGGTAAAGCAGCTGAAAAAGCTCTTAATGGCGCAGACCTTGGTGGCCGTTCTCTTACGGTTAACGAAGCTCGTCCTCAAGAGGATCGTCCTCGTCGTGATTCAAACGGCGGCGGCAACGGTGGTGGCGGTTCATTCCGACAGCGCAGCTGGTAATTTATTACTGGTAGAAAAAGGCTCCTTCGGGAGTCTTTTTTGATTACAGCTGGGTTTCTGCTACCCTGGCCCGCCCGTCCTGACGAACAGACAGGCGGGTTTGGGTGCAGTCCTAAGTATTCAACTCCCGGTGTCATCCTGAACTAGATTCAGGATCCAATCAATAACAATCATCTTCCACGCTCCTGTCATCCCCCGCGGTGGATGACGAGTAAAGAAGCTACAGCGTCTTATTAAGTTTGGCGGTGAAGTACTTGTGAATATCACCGACTATTAAAATGACTACAAGTGGTACGAATATGGCTACGAAAATATCTGAGGGGGTTAATGTGGCGGTATCAAAAATCCGGGCAAGCGGGCCGTACATAGCAATCACCTGAAATGCGGCAGCCAGACCAATAAAACCAAAGAGTAATTTATTTGGTTTTATAAAGTTGCGGACCCACGAGTGCCGTTCGAAGTTGGCGTTTAACGAATTGGCCAGCTGAGCAACTACAAGAGACAGGAATGCTACAGTTTGAGCATACGCTTCACCTTTTGGTAGTGCGTTGTTAAACAAAACAAGTGTCACGATTGTCATAGCGATTCCTGTAATAACAAGTCGTGAAAGATACACGTTATTTAACAGCGGGGCGTCAGGCCTATACGGAGGTTGTTTCATTTGAGCCTTTTCTGGGGCACTCAGGCCAAGAGGAAGCACGGTAAAGCCATCTGTCACAATGTTGATCCAAAGTACCTGTGCTGCGGTCATGGGTAGCGGTAGGCCAAGAAGCAGTGCGCCTATCATGGTAAGCGCCTGTCCGACACTAGTTGATATAACATAAAATAGCATCTTCTTAATATTGGCTATGACTGCTCTACCCTGTTTAACGGCGCCGAGTATGGTCTTGAAATTATCATCAAGCAACACAATATCACTCGCATCTTTGGCGGCATCTGAGCCGCTCCCCATAGCAAGTCCAGCGTCAGCCTCAACCAGCGCGGGTATGTCGTTAACTCCGTCACCTGTCATAGCTGTGATTTCTTTACCCTTTACTGCCCGTAGAAAATTAAACTTATGTTCAGGCAGAACGCGTCCAAATGCAGCTGTACTTTTAAGAACTTCTAGCAGCTTTTTTGAATCTTTAATAGCCAGCACTGAGCTGTCTCTCACCTCAGCCGCCGAGGTTGCGATTCCAACTTTTGCAGCCACTTCACGAGCGGTTTCAATATGATCACCGGTGAGCATCACTACTTTTATACCCGCAGCCTTTGCTTCAGCAATAGCACCGGCAATACCTGGTCGGATTTCATCAGCCAAGCCCATGATACCGTCGTATGTTGAGTCTTTAACCAAAGATTCATGGAGTTGTTCTGGAACTTTCACTAGTACTTTGTGCGCCACGCCGATTGTCCGGAAACCACTGTGGACATATGCGCCTAGAGCATCTGTAACATCTTCGGGTTGTGTCGCTTTTTTACTATATTGCAGAATTGCTTCTGGGGCACCTTTAAGATACAGGTGATATTTACCATCATGCTCCCAGATTGCACCGCTCATGCGTAGGTCTTGATTAAAAGAATAGTCTTGAAGCTTCTTCCAACCCTTCGGAATTTTTTCGCCATATGTTTGCGCCAGAATCCCATCAAGTGGATCAGCCCTAAGACCCGGCTCACCGTTTAACGTTGCAGTGATAGACCAGGCTTTATCTTTAGCAACAAAACTGTCCTCTGCCACTGAAAGTTTATTTTTTGTGAGCGTACCAGTTTTGTCAGTTGCAATAAGCGTAACGGCGCCCATTGTTTCAATGCTTGAGATCTTTTTGACCAATGCCTTAACAGAAGCCATCTTCTTGGCGCTGAAGAGAAGTACAACGGTCAACGCAACTGGCAAGCTTTCGGGCACTACAGAAACCACCAGTGAGATAGTGAAACGCAGAGCCTCGGCTAGTGCAATACCGCGAATAATTGCAAGTACAAACACAACTGCCCCGAGCAGACTCACAGCAATGATTATCTTCTTCGTTAAATCATCAATTTTTCGTTGAATAGGGCTTCGACCCAGGTCGGTCGTGCTGGCCAGTAACGTAATTTTGCCAAGTTCGGTCTGCATCCCGGTTGCACCAACCACCATGACACCGCTACCGCTATGCACGGTCGTACCTTTAAATAGCGTGTTGTTTTGATCATAAATCTCGTGGCTACCCACTAAAACTTTGCTGACTTTTTTAACTGGCAGTGATTCTCCAGTCAAGACCGATTCGTTGACATATATATTTTCAGCGTCGACCAAACGGCCGTCGGCAGGTACCTTGACTCCTTCGGTCAAAAACACAATGTCGCCAGGAACAATCTTTTCGGAATCAATCTCAATGATCTCTCCCGCTCGCCGAACGTGAACCCTGACAACATCTTGCGCCCGAAGCGTCTTGATGACCTTATCCGAAGAATACTGCTGCGCATAGTAAATAAACGCGTTGAGAACAAGTACAAATATGATCACAATTGCATCAAACACTTCGTGGGTAGCAAGACTTATTACCACCGCAACCATCAGAACTGCTACAAACAAATCTGCAAATGGCTCAATGATACGCTTAAAGAGTGACTTCTTTTTAACACTAAGTACGTTTTCACCGTATTCCTCTAGACGATGATTGACTTCGCTTTTGGAAAGCCCATCTCTGTGTGATTTTAATAGTTCTAAGGCCGCTTCGGTATCTAAGTTGTATAGTTTTTGTTGATTCATTTGTAGGTACTAGTATAGCAAGAATTACACTACGCACAGCGTCTGACTATAGAAAACTCAGCCAAATAGCACAGGACACCATAACAAACGCTCCAATAAAGCGAACTGCATACACTTTAGGGGGATGATTCTCTAAAAATCTCTTGTTAATTCGCGAGAGAACAAAAGCAAAAACCATTGAAAGAGGAAGCGAGACGATTACACTACTAAGAGCAAGGCTATGCGCATAGGCAAGCGTTGCGGTTGCCGTGTATATGAATCCCGTTACACCGAGCATAAAGAACGGGATCAGTTTTTTGGGCGTGATCTTTTCTTTTCTCAAGCTCACAAACTTCAAAGTTGGCAGCAGCATTACTAATGTCAGCAAATCCTGCCAAAGTAGTGTTGTAGCATACCCGTTGTTTGTAACTGAAACATTTGTGAAGTACCCCATTAGTGCTAGTGAAAGCATAGCCAGTACAACTAGAACTATGTTTTTTTGAAAGAACGCCTTCACCCTCAACTTTTCATCGTATGCCGCAAGTGGACTGGCCAAAATGATCAATGAAACCAAGATAATCCCTAAGGAACTTATTGTCTCACCAAGAAACAATATCCCTAGGAGTATGGCAAAAACTGTTCTTAGACTAAATAATGGGCTTATTGTTGTAACATCTAGCCGGTAGAGTGAAACTGTGTAGAAAACATAGAACCCCGCAGAACAAAACGACAGTAGGAAGATGGACCCCCAATCACCTGGTATCGTACCTCCTTTAAAAAAGGCCAGTGTCACAACGAGCGGGATACCAAACCCTACCCACAAGATGTTAAACAGCCAAGGGTTTTTCACCAGTGACTTACTTGAGGCCTTAACCACTAGCGGAGTAAAGCCAGATGCTATTGATGCCATCCAGGCGAAGACTAAATCCATGGGTACATAATACCAGACCAAGAAAAGAGGATACTCTGCCCGAGTCCCTAGGAGGCTATGCTACACTCTCTACTGAGACCCTCCGTAGATCTTTTTAGTCTTCAGCCAATCTAGAATGCCCACTGATGCAAGCACTGATAGAGCAGCGCCAAGAAGTTCTACGCGTAGAGTACTAGCACCGGTACTCGCCAACGAGGCTTCAGAAGGTGATTGGCTAGAGACTTTCGTAAACGGGCTCTCGTATGCACCAGAATCAAAAGCCGAACCTTGCGGCCTTGCTGCAAGTCGAGCATCTTGCGTGAGTCCAGCAACAATCACCCCAGAGTCTATAGCCGGAGAGCCTTCAAGTAACGCCACGGTTGGTACAAAACCACCATTGTCCGAAAGTATACCCAGGCTTGACGCAAGATTACCAAGGTTGTTTTGATCAGTAGATTGAGTGAAGTATGGAGAGCAAGTAGCATCGCTCACAAGGTTACCTCCTTTGGAGGAGATTGCGTTCACAACGTTACCAGCAGAGACACCGGCACCTAGAACTGGAGCGATATCGGAGATTAGTGTGCAGCCCGGAATACCACCTGAGAAGATATTGTTGGTACTGCTAAAAGATGCTGTCATAGTATCGCCGCCACCAAGTGCAGCACCGCCCAAAAGCACAGCAGTAGAACGGCCGAGTATACCCCCACTATTGGCTCCTAAAAGTCCAGACACCGTGGTATTATTCATTTCGATATTAATCGTACTGTCGCCTCCACTCACAGCCCCGGCACCCGCTACGCCAACTACTGTGTTGGTTCCGGCATCCAAGTCGGCAATCGTAACGTTGTTCATTAACACATTGGAGGTCCCCGGTGTTAAAGAGCCATCAAGAATGCCGTTATTTACAGAGAACGCCGTAACGCCTGAATCGGCACTAGAAATGTTATCTATAGTGACATTTGATATTGACGTCTGGGAGACCAATCCACCAATTACGTGAATATTGACTCCGAATAAGCCGTTGGCTATTCCATCACCCCTTAAATCGTGTATATGAACTTCGCTTATCTCGGTATCGGCCATGGCAACCAGTATGCCGCCGCTAACATTACCGTCATTGATAGCTCTCGATCCATCGATATCTAGGTAGCTCAAACGCGTACTACCGCCACCTGTGGCCGTGACAGATATACCATGAAATCCGGTCAGCTTCAGCCCTGTCAAGGTTATGGTGTCGTTGGAAGATGGAAGTAGTGCGCCTATCATCCCCCATTGCCCATCTCCGTCTATAGTCGTCTGCCCCATTCCAGCCCCCTGGATAGTGACTGATTCTGTAATCTGTGGCAAGTCGGCAGCGAGTAACACCCTCCCGCCTGGAATAGTGATGGTATCGTCAGTCCCGTATGCTCCAACCTCTACGCAATCAACATTGGTACGCATTTGGTTATTAATGTTTATTATAGCTTGGTCCAGGGTACAAGAGGCTGGGCTGGTATCCGTGCTTACGGTGAGTGTGGCTGCATGAACATTGCCACCGAGTAGAAAGCCCAGAACAAGAGCAAACGAAAAGATCGCTGCTGCTTTGTAGTGTATTTGTGTGAAGGTTTTGATTTTTTAACTCCATTAATCTGTGGTGGGATTACTTCTTATGTTAATAGTTTAACACAAACCTCTCGACTACTGCTCAAGTTGCTTCAGCAAGTACAGAGCGGCAAGTCCGCACTCCAGCTGGCGGTCACGAAGGCTTTCGGAGCCGCCCTTCCAAATAGGGGTAGCGGCACCACGAAGCCAAAATCCCGCGAGCCACTGTAGTGCGTCAGCATCTAGCCTATCGATATAAGCTACAGATACATCAAATCCACTGCGCTGTATATTGACTAATGTCGCCGACGTATCAACACGGGCATCGCCTAACTGTGCCCAGTTCCAATCGACAAGCTTCACCTTGTTAGTTGCAGAATTCCATGCGCAGTTATCTGATCGTACATCGTAGTGGACTAGGGTGTCTGTTTTCAGAACAAACTGCGAGCTACGTTCAAGCTCACGATGTAAGTTTATGTTTTTAGCGATTTGGTTATGGCCAGCTTTTTCTAGCTTATCCAACAACCGCGCTTGTAGTTCTGGTGACTCAACTAGTATATTCCACCCGTTACGAGAAGTATCGACTGCAGTTTCAGAAGGACTGGTCAATAGCTTGTCTACCGGGTGCAGCTGCGCCAGTGCGTCCATGGCAACAAGGGTTGCATCAAGACGCTCCGTAGTCCATTCTTCTGACCAATTCCAACCTTCTTCTGACAACAAAGCATCGAGTGCAAACCCCGTTCTATCTGAATTTTTACTGAGCACATCAGGGATGAACGGGTAAGACTGGCTTTCTAAGTACTCATAAACCGTCAGTTCTTTTTTTGCCCACCTCTGGGTATCTTCGTTTGTACCGACTTTTACAAAAATAGTTTTATCGCCTGGCAAATCTATGAACCCCCGCTCTGCTAGGCTATAGCCCCCTTCAACTGGGCGCACAGAACTAAGTAGTGGCTCGATGATGTTCCAGGGTATTTGTGTCTGTGGCGTCTTCTTAGTCATAATGAAACTATAGCAAATTTATAGAATCTAGTGAGCAAGATACTTGCCAATAAATATACCCAGCGTGTCCTCTATCTGTTGAATCACCTCAGGATACAATCGATAATCATGCGTACAATCAATTTCTAAAAACATTTTCGGCTCAACAATCTCATCGTAAATTGGCTTTATAAGAGCTAGACTCGTGAATTCATCTTTTGTAGCGTGAACAAGCAGTTTTGGCCCCTTGAAACCTTTTAATACACTTCTCGGCTGATATTTGGCACCATCTTCGAAGTAGACGAGCGGGAGACCAAATTCTCGCTGCTCTTTGGTTCGGACATTACCTGGTGGAATATCCCTAAACTCCTTGAGTGCGCCATTGGCTACTTTTTCAGGGGCCGGGAAAGAGGGCGGACCGTAGGCCGCATTAATCAGACATAGTCCAGTAACAGCTGAGTTTATAGATGCGAGTATAGCTGTAGCACCCCCGCGACTATGCCCCAACAAGAAAGTGGGACGGTTGCCGAAATAATCTATAAGCTCGTTAACTGCTTTCAGATAGTTGCTCGTTGTATAGTCCTTTAAGTCACCTGGACTATCCCAACTATATGGCGGGTCTATTACAACTGCATAAAAGCCGTGGTTTGCCAAGAACTCCAGGTGACTGGCAAAATTAATGTAATCTTTGGTGTCTAGACGGCCAGGCATTAGGATGGCAATGTTTGCTGCATCTGGGCTACCCTTAATATTGGCAGCTATTTGAAAGTTTTTTGTCTGAATTAACTTCATGGTACAAGCATATCAAAAATGCCAGACAAGGCTGAAACTTAGATTACAGTGATAGCAAAAAGAAAAGAGATTAGCTGGTTTGCTAATCTCTATCTGTAATTCAATCATGGTAGCGGGGGTAGGACTTGAACCTACGACCTCTTGGTTATGAGCCAAGCGAGCTGCCACTGCTCCACCCCGCGTTATCGTAGTTAAACTCACGTAGAGCAACAGTTATACATTCTAACAGATGTGATAACAAGACGCAAGATACTCAAATCTCAAAACCCCGTTTGTCATTCCCGTCTACCTGGGAATGACGCTGCGTCGGTCTGAGGAGACTCAGGTTAAGATATCGGGGAATCTCTGCCTTGCAAAAACTGCCACCAAGATCGTACATTCGCTCGCCACCCTTTTTGTTCAACCGCCTTCTTAGTAACGGTGCTTTTTGCAACCGGTGCGCGTGTGGCTGTAGCTTGAGTCGGTAAGTACACCATTGTCTCCCCTGGCAGCGCCTTGCTAAATTTGTCTCTTGCAGCAAGCTCAAGGTAATCGTCTGTCTTTAAATATGCAATATTGTACTTTAGGTTCTCGTTCTGTAGTTTCTGCAGTTCAACTTGGGCTTTTAGCTGATCGTATTTCTGCTGTAGACGGTAGTTTCGTTGCATAGCAGAAATTGTATTCCAGCCAAGTCCAAGCGCAACTAAAAGTGCTCCGAGTAAGAGAACATCATTAAAACTAACATATTTTTTAAAATTTATTGGCATATTTATTTTCTACTGACAGTTTAATTATATAGTACTGCACAAATTACCGCCATAATGGTATACTCACTACTGTTGCAATATTGCAGCTACGCAGTTTAAGAAACAGAGCGAAGCGACTTTCTTAAACCGAACAGGAGGCGTATGGCGTAAAATCGAAGCTTTTTCTGAGAAGGAAAACGAGGTCCAAGCGTCAACGCCGACAACAGCGCGGGGGCGTAGCTCAGTGGTTAGAGCAGTTGGCTCATAACTAATTGGTCCCTGGTT
>CAYNKQ010000005.1:0-41762 GCA_964397855.1 uncultured Candidatus Saccharibacteria bacterium
CAATAGTCTTCTTCTTTTGAGAATTAGCAAGTACGGAATGACGGATCAGGGAAGAGTTGTTTATAGACTAAATTTATCACAGTATTCTAAATACTAGGCACAGTTTGCGCAGTAACCGCTAATCTCAAGATCATGTCGAATTGGCCGGAAGCCGTTATTGGCAGAAGTGTGCTCAATGGCGTATTCAATTTCTGGAGTATGAACGTCAATAATAGTTCCGCATCGTAGACAGCTAAGATGATGGTGGTGTGCTTGAAAACTATCACCAAGTTCAATTCGGTATTTAAAGCCGGTGTACACTTTTTTTGCAATTCCAAGATCAATAAAGAGGTCAACGGTTCTGTATACCGTGGCTCTGTCAACCGACGGTAGGGCAGTGATAAGTTGATTCAGCGAGGCTGGCTGAGTGGCTAGCAGCGCCCGAAGTATTGCCATTCTTGTTCTTGTTGCACTAAAACCTTGTTGCTTGAGGAGGTTCTTTATTTCTTCTTCCATGTGATCTTCCTTTTCATCCCTCGATCAAGACGAGGGTGGGCTCTGAACCTGGTTCAGAGCTTAATACTAATAATCGATTGAACTCTGAGATGTAGCTTCGCTACGTTCATCATATAATTTAACCCCTTTTCTTCTGAGAATTAGCAAGTTCAGGATGGTGCCAAGAATGAATAGTACACTTGACGTTACAAAAAGTATATCAAATTGCGACACTTTTGCAATAAATAAGAAAAAGCTTACAATCGATGATAGATATTCAAAGTAATCTAAATAAAGGAACAATATGGCAAACTACGGACACATAATAGTATTTTCCCTTCTAGGGGGCGTTTTTTCATTAGTCGGCGGCATAATACTGCTGAGTAAAAAGAGCTGGGCGGGTTTTCTTGCTCGTTATGCGACTCCTTTTTCTGCGGGGGCGCTACTGGCGGCGGTGTTTCTTGACCTTCTTCACGAAGGAGTTGAACAGGCTGAGCCATATACCGTATTTATGGCAACACTCATTGGTATGATTACATTCTTTTTTGCGGAACGTTTTTTGCACTGGTTTCATCACCATCATGGAGACGAAAAAGGTCATAGCGATGCAACGGTGGGTTTAATAGTTGTGGGTGACGCCCTCCATAACGCACTCGATGGGATTGCCATAGCTGCAAGTTTTCTGATTAGTGTACCAACAGGAATTATCACAACTATTGCTGTTGCTGCACACGAAATACCACAAGAAATTGGTGATTTTGGCTTGCTACTTGGTAAGGGCATGCGTCGACGAAATGTTCTATTAGTCAACTTTTTTAGTGC
This sequence comes from uncultured Candidatus Saccharibacteria bacterium, assembly GCA_964397855.1. Classification (GTDB taxonomy): domain Bacteria; phylum Patescibacteriota; class Saccharimonadia; order Saccharimonadales; family UBA7683; genus UBA7683. The sequence continues at coordinate 1,297 of CAYNKQ010000005.1, forward strand.
ACTAGCAACGTTGCTATTTGCGGTGATTACATTCTGGCTTGGTAGTGACGCAAAACTACCGATTGGCGTGCTACTTGGTCTGAGTGCTGGGTTTTTGCTCTACATTGCTGCGAGTGATATTATCCCGACTATTCACGACGAAGTACCAAAAGATAAACTCTTTGATGTCAGGCCGCTACTGTTAGTAGTGGGTGCAGTGATAGTGGGCCTTTCGATAAACATAGCGCATAAGTATATTGACGCTGATCATGGTCATAAAACCGAATCTTCACTACAGCACTCATCTGAAGACAATCACGATCATGGTAACGAATAAGTTTAATCCTGCTTGAGCATATCTAGCGCAAGCGCGGCGGTCCAGCTAAATGGGTGTGCCCCGGCTGGACTACCGTCTATTGGGCTAAAGTATTCGTATGCCCCATGTGCCGTAACAAGTTCGAGAGTCTTTTGCTTGATATAATCAGCCTCAACGTGGTAGCCGTAGCGCTTAAGACCGTCTATGATCAGCCAATTCGTATTAACCCAGGTTGGTCCCTGCCAATAACGGTGCTGCTGGAAATACCTGGAGTTTCTAGGTACTGAGGGGAGTGGATAATGAGTTGACCAAGCTTTCGTCTTCATTAGCTCTACTAGTTGTGCAGCTCGTTTTTTTGAGACTGTGCCAGCGTAGAGTGGCAGGAATGTCATGATGCTCGGTTCAGTTATGAGTTCAAAGGTGTTGAAGTTGCGTGAAAAGTATTGTTGGTGATGTTCGTTCCAGAGAAGTTCTAGTGCGTGAGGGGCTTTTCTCATGCGTTCAAATAGCCACCGAGGTACTTCTTCGTTAATTTCTTGAGATATCTGTAGTAGTAGCGTGTTTGCGCGAATCAGAATTGAGTTGAAAGAAAGATCTTCAATCGAAAGAGTCGAGTGACGCAGGACTAGTCGGGTTTGGTAATTCTTGCGTCGTAATCGCCGAACAATTGCATATAGGCCCAGTGCATCGATGACATCAATTCTTTCATAGGCTGGAAGATATTTTGTGTCTGTGCGGATAGCATTAAATAAGCTGTGTAATTTGAGGTTCTTTACTGCACGAATCCATAGCGGCATTTGATTGAGGTGCATTTCACTCATCCAGCCAGGGTTGTTGTCTAGGCCGCTTTCCCACGGATGGACCAGCACGACCAGGCCTTCTCCGTGTGGATCACGTTCACGATACAGCCATTCATGATAAGCCAGGAGTTCTTTATAAATACTTTTATACCACTGCTTGCGTTCTGTCTTATTGAGCTTTTCGCCGACTTTTACAACTGCTTCAGCAACCATTGGTGGTTGGGTGATACCGCTTGTTTTAATGTGTTTGGGGGCGTCTTTGGAATTGTTTGATTTCCAAATATCGTCAGAGTATCGTTTATCGGTCCCGTAGATAATATTGGGGAGCATACCATTCTTCCATTGACCACGAAATAAGTTCTTGATTTCTCTTTGAGCTTGCTTAACACTGAAGTGCCTTTGGCCAATTGCCGTAAAACAACTGTCCCATAACCACTGGTGGGGGTATAGGTTCTGCGTTGGTTTGGTCCAGCCGCCAACGTTATTTTGTTTTAATACCGCAACGCAGTATTCTTCTAAATTCTTATGCTTATCCATTACTAGTTAGTATATGTCATGAGTCGACAATCATAAAGCAGTTCTACTTACCTAATTAATCTGTTGGTAAACCCAGGCAACAATTGTATCTAGTGAGGGGGAGTAGCCGTTGTTGCAATCTACTTCAAGTAGTTTGTAGCCGTGATCTAAGGGCTTTGAGGTTCTGGGCAACACCGCTTCATAGTCTGGGGTAAATTTTGCCAACCAATCTGGGGTTGTTTTTCTAATTTCAATGTCTCTGGCTTTTGCACGCTGCACAGACTGTTCTGCGTTGCAGTGTACGTTTAGTACGTGTGCATGGTTTTTAAAATCTGCAATGTCTTGTTCGGTGAGCCCCGCAAAATGAGTACCATCAGCTATACAGCTAACATTTAACTCAAGTAATGTTTGAATAAGTTTGAAATATGTTGGAATGACAGTTTGTTCTCGTTCAGTTGGAGCGGATCTAAGCATGAATTCAATACCGTATTTTAGCTTGTCGCGCTCAACATGAAAGAGACCCAGCTTCTGCGAGAGTTGAATGGCCAAGGTTGTTTTACCTGTACCCGGTGATCCACTCATGAGCACCAAGAGCGGTTTTTTTGGCTGTGTACTTGAGTTCATAAATTAATCTAGGGCGCAAGATCTTTAGCGGTAGTTGGTGAAATCTAGTGGGAAATCAAATTCAGTACTGCGAAGAAGCTGCATGACTGCCTGTAGTTCGTCGCGTTTGGCACTTGAAACTCTAATTTCTTCACCTTGAATCTGAGGTTTTACTTTAGGGTAAGCTTCGCGAATAACCTTGGTGACTTTTTTGGCTTTTTCCTGGTCAAGCCCTTTGATAAAGAGGAGTTCCCATTTAAGCTGCATACTGCCTGAAACCGGCTCTTTGCTTGTGTCGAGAATTTTCTGATTCACTTCCGAAATTGCCAGTTTCTTCCGGAGAATATCAAGAATACCATCAAGTTGAAACTGATTATCACCAATAATCGTGACACCAGTTTTATCGCCGTCTGTAAATTCTAAACTCGCCTTAGTGCCTTTGAAGTCGTAACGACTATTCATTTCGCGCTGCGAAGATTCAACAGCGTTAGTAACTTTTGCTATGTCGTAATCTGAAACTATGTCGAATGATGAATCTTTTGCCATAGAGTTAATTATATCATCAGTATTGCTAGTTTTATGATCTCCACCTCAGATTCTGTCGTTTCCAAGAGCAATCAATAAGGTCTCACGATGTTTGGGATCTATGTACTGCGCCCCTCTAGCCCTGTAATCCTTGTATTGTAGTTATGTCATTCCTGCGTAGGCAGGAATCTTTAAAAAGTTAACCTTGATTTAATACTGGTTTGTCATAATCTATGTCATGAAAACATATTATGTCTACATTTTGGCGAGTAAACAAAATGGTGTGCTCTATATTGGTGTCACAAATGACCTTAGTCGAAGACTATTCGAGCATATGAATAATCTTCACGCGGGATTTAGTAGTAAGTACCATACGTACCGATTGGTGCATTATGAAGAAGCAAACGATGTAGAGTCTGCCATTCATAGAGAGAAATGTTTAAAACGGTGGAAGGAGTGTTGACCATAGAGGTTCCTGCCTGCGCAGGAATGACACCAAAGGGGTCTATATTTAAACAGAACTTGCAGAAAGTTTAAGCGTTTACTAAAATTAAAAAGATAACAAAACTATAAAAACTGGAGGATCCATGAAGCTATTAGTTGTTACTGCAAGCGTACGAAAAGGCCGAGCTGGTGCTAAGGTTGCTGATTGGTTTGCTGATCGGGTTAAGGAAGACGGTCGTTTCGAGGTATTACGAGTTGATTTAAAAGAACTTGGCCTGAGTTACGAAATGCCAGAAGCACTACCTTCTTCTATCTCTGACGGTCAATACGAAGAAGAGGCTGATCGAAAATGGGCAGATCATGTTAACGAAGCTGATGCAGTGGTATTTGTGAGCCCAGAATATAATCATGGCATGCCAGCATCACTTAAGAATGCACTAGATCACTTGTATCAAGAATGGGTGAACAAGCCCACTGGATTCGTGGGTTATGGAGCTGCAGGCGCGCCTTACTCCCAAGCGGCACTAGGGCTTGTTGCTGGCTGGCTTAAACTTGATGTTGTGAGTGCTCGTGTTGGTATTTCAGAAATATGGGCCGCATTTGATGAAAAAGGTGAACTGAACTTTGCCGATCACTATGCCCGGCAAGCAACCACAGTTCTAGATGCTCTTGCTAAAAAGGTCGCAGCTAAAAGCTAGTGCATGGAAGATACACCACTAATTTGTCACGAAAAGCTCGTGTTCGACACTAAGGAGGCGGCCGAAGGCGCGGCGGTGTATGCGAGGCATCTTCACGGCACAGAACTTAAGGTTTACAGGTGTCGACACTGTGGGCTCTGGCACCTGGCGAGTAAATAGGGTATAATATCTGTTAATGGCACAAAATATTTTCACTTTCAACTTTTTTATGACCCGCTAAGCGAGGCGTACTTTTTGTGCAATCTACCTCGCAGTCAAGCGAGGTTTTTTTATTAAAGTAAGGTAGAATTGAGGTAACTATGGAACAAATTGAACACGCAAAAGAAGTACTACTGAAGAAATTAGAAACACTTGAAGATAAGAAGCAGATACTCAGAGCTCCGGAGCTTCGGGAACTATACGGTGCAATTAAGCAGCAGCCAGACGATCAACGCGCTCCATTTGGTCAAGCGGTAAACCAGCTGAAGATAGAACTTGAAGAGCTGATTTCTTCGACTGTCAATTCTCAAGTATCAAATACCACTCCTATCGACGTTACCGCTCCGTTCGATATAAACGCCGAACTACCAAGTTTACTCCCAACCGAAAACGGTACCGTTCACCCTATTTCTCAAGAAATTCAAAAAATCAGCGAGATCTTTTATCGAATGGGTTTTGAAGTTTCACCTTCTCGGGAGATTGACGACGAATACCATATGTTCACCAGCCTTAACTTCCCAGAGGGCCACCCAGCACGAGACGATTACGATACCTTTATGACTGAAGAAGGTTTTGTGGCTCCTGCCCATACTTCAACCATGCAGCAACGTATCATCAAGGCTCGTAAAGATAAACTAGAAAAAGGTGAAGCCATTGCGGTGCTAGCGGTTGACAGGGTCTTTCGTAATGAGGATCTTGATGCTCGTCACGAACACACATTCCATCAGGCTGAAGGTGTGTATGTGGGCAAAAATATAACTGTAGGAAATCTTGTCGGAACACTCAAGAAGTTTCTTTCTACCTATTTTGAAAAAGAAGTCGACGTAAAAATCACTCCGTTTTACTTTCCATTTACCGAGCCAAGCTTTGAATTTTCACTTTCATGTCCATTTTGTAAAGATGGTGAAGATTGCCGAGTGTGTAGTAGCGAACGTTGGATCGAACTACTCGGCTGTGGCATGATTCACCCAAATGTACTCAAAATGGCAGGCGTTGACCCTGCTATCTACACCGGCTTTGCATGGGGTTGCGGTGTTGAGCGACTCATTATGATGAAGCACAACATTGAAGACATTCGCCACTTTAATTCCGGTAAACTAGCATTTTTGAGGCAGTTCAAATGAACCTAAAAGATGTACAAACATTCTTAGACGAGTTTCAAACATGCGTTGTTTCAACTATTCACCTCGATCAACCTCAGGCTGCGGTTGTCGGTTTCTCGGTAGACGATGAATGTAAGATTTTAATTGCAACAAATCAAAATACGCGAAAAGCCAGCAATTTGGTTGAAAACAATAAGGTTGCATTGGTGGTTGGCTTTGATGGCCCAAGGACAGTTCAGCTAGAGGGTGTCGCCCGCAAGATTGAAGCAGAAGAATACACAGAACGAATAGGTTTACATTTCAGAAAAGTCCCGGGTGCGCAGAAGCATGTTGAAGAGGCGGGCCAAAATTACTACCTTATTACTCCGACATGGTTACGTTTCACAGACTATACCAATGAATCACCGATCTTCGAAACAGAGGATATTACATGAGTAAAAGCAAAAACCCAGAAGTCAGAATCAATTTCTCTTGGTTGCTTTATGATGACATTTCAAGAAAACTCAATAAAAACAACGACTGGGATCTTCCAACGGGTGAGCAGTGCGAAGAATGGGTAGGGGCGTACAGAAGTGCTTGGGCAAGAAAAGAAGAGGCTATATTGATCGCTATGCAGGAAATAACCGAATTAGAGTTTTATAAATCGGTTATTGATATTACTGCTGCACCGGATGTAACCCCAAAGTCAGAACCACTTCTCATTAGCTTTATGGATACACCAGATACTGCTGTTGAAACAATAACACACGAACTTACTCACACACTTTTATGCGATAACAAGATAGTGAGTATATATGGCAAGAATCGAGACTTTAAATTAGGGACCGTGTGGCGAAGACTCTTTGGTTTTGAAGATGATTTCAATGCACTTGTGCACGTGCCGGTTCATGCAATTTGTCAAAAGATTTTCGAAGATTATCTGGGAGACAAAGAGTATGTAGCACGAGATCGAAAGCTAATGGAAAAGTTTGGCGCAACTTCATATCTAAAATCTTGGGATTATGTTGGAAGAGAAGGCGCCGATGTGATTATTGAAAAACTCAAAAAATCATATGCTGAAATTGCGAAAGAATTGGAGAAAAAATGAAAAACGCACTCTTGATACATGGATGGGCGGATAAAAAAGAGTTTTATGACCCTGAAATTCCCACTGCGAGTAATTTTCATTGGTTTCCGTGGTTATCTAAGCAATTAATGATACGTGATATTCATACTGTAGCGGTCGAGATGCCGCGGGGTTATTATCCACACTATGAAACATGGCGTAAAGAATTTGAACGCTACGACATCCATGAAGATACTATTTTGGTGGGACATAGTTGTGGCGCTGGCTTCCTAGTCCGTTGGTTAAGCGAAAATAACACCAAAGTAGGAGACGTTTTTCTGGTAGCTCCTTGGATGGGTATAGATTTTGGCAACCCTAATTATGATAAGAACTTTTTCAAATTTGATATTGACCCTGATCTTGCAAAAAAAACTCGCTCACTCCATATATTAAATTCAAGTAACGACATGTCAGCTGTTCAGCAGAGTGTTGATCTACTGCGTAGTTCAGTTGATGGTATTGAATATCATGAGTATAAAGATATGGGTCACTTTTGCATGAGTGACCTTGGCGACGAGGCATTCCCTCAACTTTTAAAGGAGATACTGAAATGATAATTATTACAGGTGCAAGCGACGGGCTTGGTAAAGAAATTGCAAAGTTGTACAAGGCTTCGGGTGTGAAAGTTATTAATATTTCACGCCGTGAGTGCGAAGAGGCTGATATTAATCTACAACACGACCTTACCCAGGGCTCGGAGATCTCTGCTGCGGTTGAACAGATTAGTAAGATGCCGGAAGAAATCACAGCACTCATTAACTGTGTTGGTGTTTGGGGTGAAGAACCTATTGCAGATATGACTGAATCAGAGGTTGACTTGCTACTAGCAACAAACATTAAGGCGCCGATGCTACTGGTTTCTGGGCTTATCTCAAAGATCAAAGCGGACGGTGCGGATGTAGTAAACGTTATTTCTACGGCTGGACTTTGGGGTAACAAAGATCATATTGCGTATGCGGCTTCGAAATGGGGTGAGCGTGGATTCACTGAGGCGCTTCGAGCCGAGCTTAAAAATACGGCTTCTCGAACGATGAGTTTTTATCCTGGTGGTATGAAAACTAAGTTTTTTGAAAAAAGCTTAGGTACGGATATCACGGACGACGGCTCTTACTGGATGGATCCTGCTGCCGTAGCACTTTGCTTAAAACAGCTGCTAGATTTACCAAAAAATATTGAAGTTTCAGAAATCACGCTTAATAGAAAGAAAGTTACGCAATGAAGGTAAGTTTAAATTGGGCACAAAGCTTCTCAAAGACAGACCTTAAGTCGCTTCCTGTTGAGGAACTTGTCGCACTAGCTACGGAGCGGCTTGGTGGCATCGAGGGCTATGAAGAACTAACAGATCGCTATAAGAATATATATATTGCACGCATTGCTTCATACGTTAAGCATCCAAATGCTGACAAATTACGAATTTGCAAGATTGACGATGGCGGTAAGGCTAAAGGCGTAGAACGTGATGAAAACGGCTTGGTTCAGGTTGTTTGTGGTGCGCCTGAGCTTGAAGAAGGTTGGATTGTGGCTTGGCTTGCACCCGGTGCAACGGTGCCGGCTTCATATCAGTCAGACCCATTCACGCTTGCGGCCAAAGAGCTGCGTGGTGAGATTAGTTACGGCATGCTTGGTACACCAGCTGAACTTGATGTTAGTAAAGATGACTCAGGTCTATTAGTACTCACGCAGCAGCAGCTTGATGAAAAGTTACTTACAGTTGGATCAACACTTTCGCAGCTGCTCGCGCTTGACGATCTTATTTTAGAAATTGAAAATAAGATGTTCACACATCGACCAGATTGCTTCGGTATTCTTGGCGTTGCTCGCGAACTTGCTGGTATACAGCACAAAAAGTTCACGTCACCAGACTGGTATCTTAATAAGCCGACATTTGAGAATGCCGATAGGCTAGAATCAACCCTCTTTAACGAGACCCCAGAGCTCGCGCCTCGCGCTATGATTGTTCCACTGGACGGAATCACCGTTGCACCGAGCCCGCTCTGGATGCAATCATACTTGAACCGTGTTGGCATCAGACCAATCAACAACATTGTGGATATTACGAACTACATTATGTATTTGACTGCCCAGCCAATGCACGCATTCGACTACGACAAAATTGCCGCACGTAGTGAGGGTGGTGCCACCATTGGGCCTCGTATGGCCAGAGAGGGTGAAAAGATCACGCTTCTGGGCAATAAAAAAGTAACGCTAACGGCTGGTGATATCGTGCTTGCCACAGACAAACAGGCGGTTGACATAGCTGGTGTTATGGGCGGTGCTGAAACCGAGGTAGATGAAAACACAAAGTCAGTTTTACTCACATGCTGTGCCTTTGATATGTACACTGTCAGAAAGATGACAATGCGTCACGGCATCTTCACGGATGCAGCTACTCGAAATACCAAAGGTCAACCACCCGCCCAAGTGGACAGAATCCTGGCGTATGCTATGAAGCTAATGGGCGAGTACGCGGGCGCCAAGCAGGCTGGAGAGGTTCACGACAACTATGAATCACCAGTAGAGCCCGGTTATATAGAGGTTACAACGAAATTCATTAATGAAAGACTTGGCTCAAAACTTAATACCGATGAGATCATTGCACTCTTAACTAACGTTGAATTTGAAGCGCACGAAGCCTCTGGCCCAATTAGTGTTACAGCCCCTTTCTGGCGCACAGATATCGAGATTGCTGAAGATATTGTTGAAGAGATCGGTCGTTTAAACGGCTTCAATCAGTTACCGATTGCGTTGCCGCGGCGTTCGATTGCTCCGGTTTCGCCCGAACCTATGCGAGTACTTAAATCTGATCTCCGAACTGCTTTTTCCCGTTCAGGTGCTAACGAGGTGCTGACTTATAGTTTTGTGCATGGTGATTTATTGAAGAAGGCTGGTCAAGACGTTGCTCAGGCTTTTGCAATCCGTAACGCGCTCAGCCCTGACTTGCAGTACTATCGCCTAAGCTTGCTGCCAAGTCTACTCGACAAAGTCCATGCTAACATCAAGGCTGGCTATGATGAATTCACCTTGTTTGAAATTGGTAAAACTCACAATAAAATTTTGATTGACGAAGAGACTGAGCTTCCGGATGAACCAAATTACCTCGAAGCTGTTTATACAAGTGCTAAGCCCAAACCAGGAGCCGCCTACTTCACTATGCTCAAGACCGTTGACGCAGTCCTAGGCGGACTTGGTATACAGTACAAACTCGTACCATCCGAGGAAGACGCTACGCTTCAACTACTCAAGCCGTTCGATCAAAAACGTTCTGCATATATATACAATGCTACTGAATCCGGTGGAATGATTGGGTTTATTGGCGAACTAAGGGGCTCGGTCATTAAAGGATTTAAGCTTCCAGAATACACGGCTGCAGCAGTTTTTGCTCTTGATGGCCCAAGTTTTGAGGCAGAGAACAGGGCAGTCGGTGGCGCATACAAACCGCTTTCAAGGTACCAGTCGAGCAAGCAAGATCTTACGCTGAAAGTTGCGGAGTCTGTTTCATTCGCTGAGCTCAGGGCTTTGATTGAAGAAGAACTTGAAAAGACGCAGTATGACACTCTCTTAACGCCACTTGGCGTGTACCAAAAAGAAGGTGAAGTCACCAAGAATGTAACATTCAGAATTACACTTAGCCATTTTGAACGGACTCTTACGACCAGCGAAGTGAGCCAGTTGGTTGAAGGGATAGCTCTTCGAGCTCACGAAGTGCTTGGCGCGGAGCAGGTGTAGTGAAACAGATAGGCAAGATACTCAAGTTTGCAAATCATTTATGGCCGTACTATCTTGGCGTTTCGGTCGGTACAGTGCTTATGGCACTTCTCAATCAAGCTCAGCCGCTCTTAACCAAAATGGCTATAGATAAGCTACCAACAGTTGTGGGTGGTCAGACTAACTTCATGCCCGTATTAATAATAGTGGCGGCAATTTTTCTCAGTGATGTTGGTGCAACACTGGTAAGTAATGTTGCCGGCTATTACGGTGACATTATGTCTGTTAAGCTTCGGTACTTTCTTTCTACGCGGTACTACGATCACCTGCTGACATTGAGTCAAAAGTACTATTCTAATGAGCTGACCGGTACAATCATTAACCGTCTTAGTCGTTCAATCACTGGCGTTACGGAGTTTATTAACATGTTCGCCAACAACTTCTTTCAGTTTTTGTTGACAACGGTGTTCACTCTTATAATTGTAGCGAGGTATAGCTGGATAGTAGCCCTCATGTTTGCATCGCTGTACCCAATCTTCCTGTGGCTGACCGGCCGCACAAGTTCTAAGTGGCAGGTGTATCAAAAGGAGATCAATGAAGCTAGCGATGTTGCAAGCGGCCGTTTTGCTGAAGTTATTAGTGAAATCAAAGTTGCCAAAAGCTACACATCCGAAAAATCTGAAAGCACCTTTTTCAAAAAGATGCTCCGAAAAACTATTAAAACAACGCTGCCACAATCTCAACTGTGGCACCGCGAAGACATACTGCGTAGACTTGTGTTAAACGTTATTTTTGGGATAGTATACATTTACATATTTTGGGGCGCAGTTAGTGGGAAGTTCACTGTTGGCGAGACAGTTCTTCTTATTCAGTACGGCGCGCTGATTCGTATCCCAATCTTCAGCATGAGCTTCTTGGTAGACAGAACACAGCGGGCTATCGCAGATAGTAAGGATTACTTTACTGCGATGAACGAAGTCGCCGAGATTACTGATTTGCCTGGTGCAAAATCTCTGGCAGTAAAACATGCAGTAGTTGCGTTTGATTCAGTTAGCTTTGCATATGAAGAAGACCAGCCAGTACTCAAGAATGTTTCCTTCAGTATCGACAAAGGCCAGAAGCTAGCACTTGTTGGCGAAAGTGGAGAGGGTAAAACTACTATTACAAACTTGCTACTTCGCCTGTATGAGCCAGTCTCTGGTGAAATTACTGTTGACGGCCAGTCTGTGAGCTCCGTGACCCAGCAGAGCTTGCGGCAAAATATCGCAGTGGTATTTCAAGATCCAGCACTCTTCAGTGGCACCGTACGTGAGAACATAGCGTACGGAAAGCCCGCTGCAACCGCCAAGCAAATTGAAAAAGCAGCGCAGGCAGCTAACGCATGGACATTTATTCAGAAATTGCCAAAAGGCCTAGACACAGTAGTTGGCGAACGCGGCATGAAACTTTCGGGCGGCCAAAAGCAGCGCATTGCAATCGCCCGAGCAATTCTAAAAGACGCACCGATTTTGATTTTAGATGAAGCAACTTCAAGTCTTGATAGCAAGGCTGAACATGAAGTCCAGTTAGCACTCGAACAACTCATGAAGGGTCGTACAACTTTAATTATTGCCCACAGACTTTCAACTATTGCCGGAGTAGATAAGATTGTAACACTTAAAAAAGGCCAAGTTGACGAAATTGGTACTCCAGCCGAACTTTCTAAGACGAAGGGCATATATGCGCAGTTGTTAGATCTTCAAAACAATACTGACGCCAAAACCAAGAAGAAACTTAAAGAATACGAGATCTCAGCTTAAATTACAGCTGGTTAAGGTACTCTCTTTGATAGACTAATAATGAACAAGTAATGTCAAGACTTGTCTCTGTGAGCTCTGGAGAGTATATTGAAGATATCTTGAATAAAAAGAGATAGGTGGAGGGTAAAAGTTTTATGAGTAAAGCAAAAGAAAACGCGAAACGCGTTGTAATACTAATGGCCGTAGGTGGGTTTATATTTTCGTCCGCAGCATTAACAATTCTTGCTCTGGTTGAATCTAACAACCCTGACAGTGCGGCTCAGCAACAAGCTGATTTATTGAAGCAAATTCAAGAGCAGCAAAAAGAAGCTGCGCCAAAGGAAGCGCTTCCAGGGCATAGCGCCGCGCCATTTGATGCGGCTAGTGTGACCGAGCTAAAGGTTGAAACGCTTACGGAAGGTGATGGCCCGGCAGCCACTGCTGAATCAACAGTGAGTGCAAACTATTTCGGCTGGACGTCTGACGGCAAGATTTTCGATAGCAGCAGCGCTGGTGGTGTCGCAGCGCCAGTTGATTTTCCTCTCAGTGGTGTCATTAAAGGCTGGACCCAGGGGCTTACAGGTGTGAAGCAGGGCTCTACGGTGAAGTTGCTTATTCCTGCCGAGATGGCTTACGGTGCCACAGACAACGGTGATGGACGACCATTTGGTCCACTTGCATTCATTATTGAACTGAAGTCTGTTAAGTAACTCAGTAAAATATACAACGTATATAGCGTAGGTCATTGACTCAGCTACACCATAAGCAGTATAGTTAAGCACAAGAGAGATCAACAAATCCCCTTAAAACCAAGTAAAATAAAAGCCAACAAGAAAGGCGTCATATGTCTAAAAAAGTTACTATCTACACCTCAAACACTTGCGGTCAGTGCAAAATGGTCAAAAAAATCCTTGTCATGAAGGGCCACGAATATGACGAAGTTAATATCGACGAATCTCCATCACGTCATCAAGAGGTACTGCAGCTTAGTGGTCAGCAGCGCGTTCCTGTAACTGTTGTACATGATGTTACTACGGGGCTACAGAGTGTAATCACTGGTTATAATCCAGGGCAGCTTATGCCAGCGCTTGCTGCGTAAGGACAACTTAAGATCCTACTTAAACAAAATTAGACTATACTGTAACTGTATTAACTCACCGGAGACTGCATGACACAAGACGACAAAGCAACAACTATAGAGCAACATGATGTCATTATGATTGGGGCTGGTCCTTCTGCACTTGCTGCGGCTATTTATACAACTCGTGAGGATATTGATACCGTTCTACTTGAAAAAGGTGTTATTGGCGGACTTGCGGCGATAACTGATCAGGTAGACAATTACCCAGGTTTTGAAGAAGGCATAACCGGGTTAGAGCTTGCCGAAAAGCTTGAAAAACAAGCCGAACGATTCGGTGCAGATATTCGTTATGGTGAAGTTGCTGAGATTACCACTAACTCAGATGATCACACCGTACAGGTAAAGACAATCGATGATACCGTATACAAGGCAAAGGCAGTTCTTATTGCTACTGGAAGCGATTATCGTAAGATTGGTGTTCCAGGGGAAGAAGAATTCTACGGACGCGGCGTGCATTACTGCGCTACTTGTGACGGTGCATTTTATCGTGAGAAAAAGCTAGTTGTTGTTGGCGGGGGAAATTCAGCGGTGCAAGAAGCACTCTTTCTTACGCGTTTCACGACTCATATTGATCTTCTGGTTCGTTCTACGGTAAAGGCCAGTGAAGTGCTGCAGCATGAGCTCGCTAAAGCGGTTGAGGCAGGCAAGATTACAATTCATCTCGGGGTGCAAACAAAAGAGGTAATCGGTGAAGAAAATAAAGTAACCAAAGTAGTTGGAATTAAAGATGGTAAAGAAGTTGAATACAGGACCGACGGCGTGTTTATATTTGTTGGGCTTATTCCAAACACTCAATTTTTGAAGAACAGCGATGTAAAACTTGACGAAGTAGGATTTATTTTGACGGATCAAAATTTGCAGACAAATATGAATGGTGTATTTGCAAGCGGTGATGTTCGAAGTGGCGCAACTATGCAGATTGCTTCAGCGGTTGGTGAAGGCGCAACGGCTGCGCTTAAGATTCGTGAATATCTTGAGGATCCTGCAAGAAAGTAGTTCTATTAAAGTCAGTTTCTTGCTCTCTGCAGCCGTTGTTCCAACGGATCTATCATCAAACAGTCATCTTCCAGGCGTCATCCTGACTACTGAATCAAGTTCAGCATAAACTCCGTCGAAGGATCTGGTCCTGAAGCTATCAATTCCCTTGGTCTATCACCCGCCGCGGCGGTTCCAGTTCGTAAATAAATCCTTTTCCTGGTGTCATCCCAAACTTGCTAATTCTCAAAAGAAGAAGACTATTGAATTATATGATGAGCGTAGCGACGCTCTATACGGGATCCAATCATCAAGTATTCAGCTTCCGTCTTTCGTCATTCCTGCGAAGGCAGGAATCTAGTCCACAACACATCATCTTCCCGTCTCTACGTCCCAAGCTCTCCAACCCTCCATCCCTCCCAACCGGCTTTTTCTTATATCTTTCTTCTTTCCTTTTGCCGCCAAAAGTAACAAAACCTTCACCCATGGCACCCAAGCCTCGAGTACCTCCATCTTCTGTTTGTTGCGCCAGACCAATGACAAGCATCCCTCACAGTTTCCTAACTGTTTGTTCGGGCAAGGATCTGGCTTTACTCAAGAAAAAGAAGCTTCCGGGGTTCGGGTCTTTGGTGAATGGGTGGGGAAGCTGACTCGCTTTGCGAGAGTTAACTGACTGGAGCCGCCGCGGCGGGCACTGGGGAGATGTATGATACCATTTAGTGAATGAGCAACTACGAACCGAAAATACTAGAGAGAACTCAGTTTGGAAATCCAATATTGCAGGTTCCGGCTAGGATTGTCAGCTTGGCGGACATTATGTCTCCGGCTGTTCAGAATCTGATTGCTGATATTGCGCATACGTTGTCGTCAAGGAATTACGGCGTCGGACTAGCTGCACCCCAGGTTGGTAAATCAGTCGCGATCAGTGTGATCGATATTCAGCCGAATAATAAAGACCGCAAGCCTGCGAAAGCTTTCACACAGGTAATTATTAACCCTGAGGTAGTTGAGGGCATTGGCGAGAAGGCTGCTATGTGGGAAGGTTGCTTAAGTTTTGGCGCAAAGGTTTCTCCTGTGTTCGCGCAAACAATGCGCTACAAGAAGATCAGAGTAAAGTTTTACGATCAAAATGCAACACTGCATGAAGAAACCCTTGAAGGCCTCCCGGCGCATGTTTTTCAACACGAGACCGATCACTTAAATGGCATATTATTCCCACAGCGGGTCAAAGATCACTCAACTTGGATGAATGCCAGTGAATACCGAAAAATGAAGAAGAAACTCGCAGCCAACTAAACATATCCAATTTACTTCTGCCAGGCGCTGCTATATAGTTTGCCCAAATATGATTTCAAGGCTATTTTTACTTACAGTACTCACCCTAGTAGTTGTTACGATCACTAGAGCTGTAGCGAATGCCTCTCAGGCAGTGTATTTTCAAGCGCAGCAAACTATGACGGCTCCATACGCCAAAGCACAACTACTTTATGACGAAGCACATAACTAGCACGTATGTTGTGGGACCATTATTTGGTACAATGTGTAGAAGAAAATAAGGAGTAAGATGGCAGATTTTAATGTAGTATTTGATGCGGGTGATGTGGACGGCGGTGTAATTACAGTTGTAAATGAGATTGGAGTTGGTTCAAAATTAAAAGTTGAATGGGATCGCAAGAAGGCTGTGTTCGTACTTGATCGTGTTGAGCCTGGTATTTTTGCAAAGCCTTGCAACTACGGGTTTATTCCTCAAACTCTCGATGACGACGGCGACGAACTTGACGCACTTATTATCTGCTCAGAAGAAATTGCCACGGGTGTTGTTCTCGAAGCTCGCATAATCGGAATTATGAATTTTGAAGACGATGGCGAAATGGATCATAAGGTTGTAGTTGTGCCTGCTGATGATCGCGATACTGGTGATGCGATAACTTCACTTGAAGATCTTCCAAAAGGTACCCTGGCGCAGCTTGAACATCACTTTACTCACTATAAAGACTTAAAGAAGCCTGGCTCAACCAAAGTGCTCGGCTGGGGCAGTATCGAAGAAGCAAAAGCTACAATTAAAGAATGTCAGGTTCGCTGGACTGAGCAGTAAGGGCAACTATGAAGACTCGTATAGTTGCAAAAACCGTCGTCTTTAATAGTGAAGGTAGTGTACTGCTTCTACGCCGCAGCGGTACTGACACACGAAGACCACACCAGTGGGATCTGCCAGGTGGCGAGGTAGACGACGGCGAAGATTTTGTGCAAGCTATTGTTCGCGAAGCTCGTGAAGAAGCTGGTATTAATGTCGTGACAAATCCGAGAAGTTTAGTATTTAGTGAAACGCTGGTAGCAGATTTGAATGTAGTTTTTCTGATCTTTGTCTCTACGACTAGTGATGATTCAGTCGCTCTAAGTTCCGAACATGAAGAATTCACGTGGCTGCCACTCGGCGAGGCATTGAGTGCAATTGAATATGATCGACATAAACGTGCCTTGGCTCATATTCTAGATAACAATCTTCAGCCCAACCTCTGAGAAGTCTTCGAATGTCACTACATCTTGGCTGCCTCGGAGTTTAGAATATTTATCAAGCAAGAGCTGGGCGTCGACAAAAGCAAAATGGGGCAGTCTTTTAGTTGCCCTGCGAATATACGTTGAGTAGTACCCTTGAGCCATCAGGGACAGTATATGCCTCGTGTGGAACTGACGTTAGTATCGGGGTAGTCTCGGTTGGGTCGGTAACATTAACTGCTTCGACAAACGACCCGTTAATAATAACAAGCTGCCGTGAAGCAATCGCAATTTCTTCAGGCTTGGCGGGGTCAATATAGATTCGGTATTGTTCACCGCTGAGATCTTCATAAAAATATTCTTGTTCACTTGGGTGAGCCAAGACTGTGTAGTGCGAAGCCTTCTCGACTGCAAAGTTTCCTAAAAAGGTGTGCCCACTTTGGGTGTCAATATGCATGTACAGCGACTCGGAAGTACGATCGATATCAACAATTGGAGCACCGCTGTTATCTTTTGTTGTAGCACTTAATTCCAAGAAGAAGGCGCCCACTGATGTGACGTCTTCGTGGTGACTCATTCTATCAGAACTGAGTACTGCCTCTTCTAACTCTTCAGTAAAACAGTCATCAATAGGTTGGTGGCTCGGCTGTTCATACACGAACGTTTGAATGCCATCCCAGCCGTCTGGTGTAATTAACCTGCCTTTGAGGTGTTCGTACTTTTCAAATATCTCAGCATGAGCCAACATTATACTTAAATTATAACATAATAGCTGTATTAAAGTCAAATGGCTTGTCATCTAAAGCTTAAGCAGTATATACTAAACTAGATAAACTGATCAGACTCTGGGCAAAGCCTGAAGGGGACGATTCTTAACGGAGGGTGAAGATGACTAAAGTACGAGTAGCTATTAACGGGTTCGGACGAATAGGACGCAACGCGTTTAAGATTTTACACGCACGTAACGATGTAGAGGTTGTTGCAATTAATGATTTAACAGATAACAAAACGTTGGCACACCTGCTAAAATACGATTCAAATTATCCTGGTCATGATTGGTACGAATCAATTGACTACACTGACGACGGTATTACTGTAGATGGCAATAAGGTACTCGTATTTGCAGAAAAAGAACCAGCTGGTCTTCCTTGGGGTGCTCACGATATTGATGTTGTTATTGAATCAACTGGATTCTTTGTCGATCCAGCACTCGCACGAGCTCACATTGAAGGTGGCGGTGCTAAAAAAGTCGTAATCTCAGCACCTGCTAAAGGCGAGGGCGCTCAGACTATTGTCCTTGGTGTGAACGACGATGATATTAAAGCTGTTGGTGACGTTTATAGTAATGCGAGTTGTACCACCAACTGTATTACCCCAGTGATGGCAGTTTTAGAAGCAAACTTTGGCATTGAAAAGGCCATGATGACAACTGTGCATAGCTATACTGCAAGCCAGAAGCTACAAGACGCTCCTGCTAAAGATCTACGCGAAGCACGCGCTGCTGCAGAGAACATTGTACCAACAACTACTGGCGCATCTATAGCGGCTGCAAAAGCATTGCCCGCACTTGAAGGTGTATTTGGTGGCATGAGTGTACGTGTACCAACTCCAGTAGTGTCACTTTCTGATTTCGTCGTGGTAACAAAGCGTGACGTGACTGTTGAAGAGGTTAACGAGGTCTTCAAGAAGGCTGCAACCGAACCGTTCTACCAAGGTATCTTGGCTGCAACTGAAGAAGAGCTTGTTTCTTCTGACTACATTGGCAACAGTCATTCAGCAATTGTTGATCTTAAACTTACTAACGTGGTTGCCGGTAACTTACTTAAGGTCGTGGCTTGGTACGACAACGAATGGGGTTATTCTAACCGCTTAGTTGAACTTACTGTTGATCTTGGGAAATCACTACAGAAATAGACTCACTGTCACCCTGAATTTATTTCAGGGTCTAGCAGTATTCAAAAGGAGATCTTGAAATACAATGAAGATATATCTTGGTTCTGATCATGGAGGATTTGATCTCAAGCAGCTACTGATTCACTATCTTAGTGTTAAATCTGGGTATGATGTTGAAGACGTTGGCGATGAAAGACCTGATCCTGAAGATGACTTTCCTGTTTTTGCAGCTAGAGCAGCTCGAAAGCTGCTAGAGAGTAAAGATCCCGACCCACGAGCAATACTTATATGTAGGGGCGGGCAAGGAATGGCTATGGCCGCAAACCGCTTTAAAGGCATTCGGGCAGTCGTTTGTTGGAGCGAGGAGTCTGCTCGGATGACGCGTTTTGATAACGACAGCAACGTACTGTGCCTGCCAGCGGACACACTTTCTGTAGACGAAGTAAAAGACATTGTTCATATTTGGCTTAACACTGAATTTAGTAAAGCCACTCGCTTTGTGCGCCGTAATAACGAGCTCGACCAACTTTAGCTGCGCAGGGCTATGGCCAGAATGATATAATCCGTATAGTATGCCAATCATAGTACCAACCATTACAGCCGAGAACGCACATGTGTATCGTGATCAAATTGAACGTGTGCAGGGTTTTGCTCCACGTATCCATATTGACTTGATGGACGGAATATTCACGCCCAATAAGAGTACAGATGTAGCTAGTGTGTGGTGGCCAGAAGAAATTGAAGCCGATATACACATTATGTATCAAAAACCACAAGATGAGATTGAAGCGCTCATAAAGCTTAAGCCTCGCGCAGTTATTATCCACGCCGAGAGTGATGCAGATATACCCCTGGTGGCAGGCCAGCTCAACGCTGTGGATATTGCCTGTGGTTTAGTAGTGTTTCCGGAAACAACCATTGAATCTGTTAAAGGTATACTTCCGTTTGTGCAACAGCTGCTTATATTTAGTGGTAATCTTGGGCACCAAGGTGGTAGCGTTGCAAATCTTGATTTGCTTAGTAAGGTGAACGAAGCAAAGCTTGTTAATCCAGAGCTAGAAATAGCCTGGGACGGTGGTGTTAATAAAGAAAATATCGCGCAGCTCGCAGCAGCCGGAGTTGATGTTATAAATGTGGGTGGCGCGGTGCAACTGGCGCCAGATGCAGGGCTTGCATACAACGCCCTCAAGACGCTATTACCATAAACGTCTTCAAAGAAAAAGCTTGTTAGTTAGTTTTTAAAGCTCTAGAATGAATCGCTGTGCCTCAGAGAATATTTGAGACATTCTTAATACGCTTATGATATACTTTTAACTAAGAAAAGAGGGTAGATTACTTTAATGGGGAAGCAACGAACATATACCATTCCACAGCTTGAAAAGATAGCAAACGATATTCGTAAAGACATTATAAAAACACTCGAACATGCAGGAAGCGGGCATTCAGCGGGCCCTTTGGGGTTGGCTGATATTTTTACAGCACTGTACTTTGATATTTTGAAATACGATGTCAAGAACCCTTCGTGGGAAGACAGAGATCTTATTGTTCTTTCTAACGGACACACTGTGCCGGTTCAGTACGTAACAATGGCTCATGCCGGATTCTTTGATAAAAAAGAACTACTAACGTTGCGTCAATACGGCTCACGTCTGCAAGGGCATCCTGAGCGCACTAAGCTGCCCGGCATGGAAACCACCAGCGGCCCACTTGGCTCAGGCTTAAGTCAGGCAGCAGGTATGTCGTATGCAATGCGCATTAATGACGAACACCACCGCTGGGTATACTGCGTCATGGGTGATGGCGAACTTAACGAAGGTAATATCTGGGAAGCCGCTATGTTTGCTGGCAAATATAAGCTGCATAATCTCATTGGCATTATTGATCGTAACAACATTCAGATTGACGGAACTACTGAAGACGTAATGCCACTCGAGAATCTCAAAGGTAAATGGGAAAGCTTTGGCTGGCATGTTGTTGAAGTTGATGGTCATAACATTGAGAGTGTCATTGACGCGTGTTCGATGGCGCGCGCTATTACTGAACGGCCAACTATGATTATCGCTCACACGGTGCCTGGTAAAGGTGTGCCTTTTATGGAATACGATTTCCATTGGCACGGAGCACCACCAAACTCAGAGCAAGCAAAAACTGCACTAAAGAAGCTTCGCTCACTTGACGGAAAAATTAGAGGTGAACATGAATAGGGCGGTAATAAGCAAGAAGCAAGAAGTAAAAAGTAAAAAGCCAGGGGCAAGAAGCAGCGATTTCGCCAGCCGAGGTATCGTTGAAGGATCTAGTTTAGGAGTAGTCTCATGAGTAACGCGTATATTGTAGATCAGATTGGCGATAACGCCATAGAGCAAGAGCCAATTAGGAAAGGTTTCGGCAGGGGCCTTAAAGCGGCTGGTGAGGCTAACGAAGATGTTGTTGCCCTGTGTGCCGACTTAACAGATTCCACCCAGATGAGTTTATTCAGAGATGCATTTCCGCTTAGATTTATTCAGATTGGCGTTGCTGAGCAGAATCTGGTTACCGTTTCGAGTGGCATGGCGGCTATGGGTAAGATTCCATTCTGTTCAAGCTACGCGGCCTTTATGCCCGGACGTTGTTGGGAGCAAATTAGAACAACTATCTGCTTGAACGATCGACCAGTCAAATTAGTTGGTTCGCATGCTGGGATTTCAGTTGGTCCAGATGGCGCTACACACCAAATGCTTGAGGATATAGCAATTATGCGAACGCTGCCAAATATGGTGGTTATCTCTCCTTGTGACAGCAAAGAAGCCGAAAAGGCCACAGTTGCCATGGCGGAAGACTCTCGACCCAACTACTTGCGCCTCGCGCGTGAAGCCACGCCAGTATTCACTACCGATAGAACACCCTTTGAAATCGGCAAGGCTCAGGTGTTTAGAGAAGGTACAGATGTCACAATTGTTGCAACCGGAACAATGACGTATCAGGCGATGGTGGCTGCTGAAAATCTTGCCAAAGATGGTATCTCGGCAGAAGTTGTGCACTGTGCAACAATAAAACCTTTGGACGAAAAGACAATTCTGCAGAGTGCTCGAAAAACCGGAAAAGTTATCACCGCTGAAGAGGCGCAGGTTACTGGTGGCCTTGGTGGCGCAGTTGCGGAACTTCTAAGCGAGAACCATCCAGCTCCACTTAAGCGAATCGGTGTTAAAGATCGTTTCGGCGAAAGCGGAAAGCCAGATGAGCTCCTTCGAGCGTTTGGGTTAACACACACACACATTACATTAGCTGTTCATGAAATAATTGAAAAATAAAGGACATTACATGGGACTTACCGTAAAACAGATTAGAGAAAATTGTATCCGTGCTCGACATCTTATGCAGCGTAGCCGCCAGCAGAAGTTTGCCGTAGGTGCGTTCAATATAGACAATCAAGAAACACTTATTGCTGTGTGCCGAGCGGCACAGGCTAAAAATTCACCAGTACTTGTGGAAGTTAGCCAAGGTGAAGTTGATGCGCTGGGTATCGACAATATTCGTGACCTTGTTGACAACTACAAGGTTGAATACGGTATCGAAATGTATATCAATCTGGACCATAGTCCAACGGTTGAAGGTGCAAAGCGTGGTATTGATGCTGGATTTGAATTTATTCACATTGACATCTCTCAAGCTCGGCACGATGCTACTGATGAAGAAATCATTAATGAAACCAAAGAAATCGTAGAATACGCTAAGTTTACAGGCGCAATTGTTGAGAGTGAGCCACACTACTTTGGCGGCTCGTCAAATGTTCACACAGAAGACATCAACTACGATGAAATTAAGAAGACATTTTCAACCCCACTTGGTGCAAAAGATTTCGTTATGAGCACTGGTGTTGATACGTTTGCTGCAGCTATTGGTAACCTGCACGGTAAATACCCGGTACCAAAAGTGCTTGATCTCGAACTTCTAAAAAAACTTCGTGGCTCACTGGATTGCAATATAAGCCTACACGGTGGTTCGGGCACGCCGCTCCACTACTTTGAAGAGGCAGCCAAGATTGGCGCTAGTAAGGTGAATATCAATACTGATATGAGAATTGTATTTAGAGACACGCTTGAAAAAGTACTTGCGGACAACCCAACTGAATATGCTGTTGTGAAGCTTATGCCAACAGTCTACGAGGCAGTCCAGAAAGTTGTAGAAGAAAAAATTGAAGCATTTGGTAGTGCCAATAAAGCAGTTATATAAGACACAAGAGATTTGATATACTATGCCCATGATTAAACCGGTTATGATTTGTATTGGTAAAGCGGGACAAGATACCTTTTTGGAAGGTGAAGTATTTAAGCCACTTAAAGACAAGGGTGTGTTTTACGAGCACATAAAGCTCGGCGAAAAGTTTTATGTGGATAATGCTACATTTTCAACTGGTGGCAACTCCGCGAACGCTGCTGTTACGTTTGCTAGGCAGCATCTCGAGGTTAAATTTATTAGTGTGGTTGGTGATGATCCGGCGGGTCAAGCGATTGTTCGGGCGCTTGATGACGAACATATTGATACTTCAGGTGTGGTAGTGGACCCTGAGCTTAAATCAAGTTTTTCAACTATTATGCTTGCACCGAGCGGTGAACGTACAATACTTGATTATCCCGGAACGGCTAGGCTCAAAGCCGAGCATGTCGACCTAGAAAAACTTGACTGCGATTGGCTCTATATTTCATCGGTTGGTTCAATGCCGCTTTTAAAAAAGATCATGAAGGCTGCGCATCAAAACGGCGTTAAAATTGCGTTTAATCCAGCTAGTTTTGAACTAAAACACCTACAGGAATGTGCAGATCTACTTGATTATGTAACCTTGTTTGCGGTTAATAAAGAAGAGGCTCAGTTATTTGTAGACGGAACAACTATACAGGCGCTGGCTAAAAATCTTGTGGAATCAGTTAAGTATGTCTTGGTTAGTGACGGCCCAAGAGGAGCTGTTGCGAGTGATGGCATGAAACTCGTTACAGCGGGAATGTATGAAGACGTGCCGGTAAAAGATCGTACTGGTGCTGGAGATGCGTTCACTAGCGGCTTTGTGGTGCAAATTGCTCAGGGAAAAGAGCTAGAGCATGCCATAGTATTTGCGAGTGCAAATTCTACTAGTGTTGTTGGTAAGATTGGTGCCAAGGTTGGGATCCTTCATGGTTCTCCAAGACTTCACGATATGCCGCTCACTGTTAAATCACTGTAATGACAGAAATTTGGTTCTAAGGTATACTCATAAGCGTAAGCATTAATAAAAGAAGCAGAGCAAAATGAGCAAACTCCTCAGAGAATTACTGGCTGCCCAAGAGCCATTATTTACACAGAGCCTTCGAGAGCTAGAGATCTTGACTGGCAAAAAAAACATAGACAACAAACTAGCTGCTGAGATTTCTGAGAAAACGATTTCGGCAATACGTAGCCTTGGTCTAGACCCACACGACACAACTGATAAAGAGCTTTTTCACGCCCTTAATCATCGTGTGCATCAGCAAAACGTAAACATTGCTAAAAGCATTGGTAGCAACAATGACGCACCAGTTAAGGAGATAATCCCGAAGCTCGTTGAGGTTGCCAACAGTATTAAAACTCCACGCTCTTGCTGGGTGCTCAAAAAGTCTGTGACAAAAGAACTGCTTCGTGAGATGCCGCCAAAGAAAATGATGAAACATTTGGGGTATCGTTCGCTCGAAAGCATGTTTAAAAATGAAAATTTTGCTGAACTGTATTCTGCGCTGCGCTTTAGCGAAGGCGGTGAATGGTTGAACGAATATAACGAACTATTCAAAAAACGGGTCCAGCCAACGGACTTTGAAACTCGTGATATAGAAATTATCATAATGGATCACGACAAGTGGGTAGACCTCACGGAAGGCTTCGTACACAAGAAGAAGCACAACATCACTCACACCAAAGAACTCGGCACCATCGTAGTGGTACCTATGAAACAAACTCACATGAAGGGCTTGTCGCTAAAATCATTGCCACTTCTGTTTCATTACATCAACGAAGTCCGGCTTTATTCCGCCTTCTTTAAACTCAAGAGTACACTGCCTCACTTTGGTGAGACAATTTCAAACACCTTGATCGCTGATACTGGAACGGGTGCAACTATTGCCAACTTTCATATCCACTGGCGTGTGATTCAGCGATATTTTGGCAAACTCGGCGAAGAGCCGCCAGAGGTATTCCAGCCGCATGTACAGCCAGAAGACCTGCATTGGCGTCGTGCTGCAGAACTTATGTATGAGGTAAGTCCAGAACTTAAATTCTGGGAAGATCTTGAGTATGTGGCTCGTGTTGATAAAGATACTCACCCTGTCGCATTCAATCTCTTTGACGTTTCATTTGCATACAGTAATGAAGAAACATTTGAAAATCGTTACTTCTACCACATGCGTGAGGCGCTTTGGAACGAAATATTTATGCGCTATATGGGTGAGCCAGTACTTAAAAAGCAAATTCTGCAACAGCTCGACAACGATATGATTAAGCCAGAAGAGATCATACGGTAATGCCAGAAACAAGACCAAAGCAAGTTAAGCTTGTCCCAAAATCACCCAAGCACCGTTTTACTATCTGTGTAAGTGGCGCTGCTCGTGGCAAAACAGTCGATATGGACTACGAACTGGCTTTTGAGCTTGGTCGCCAGATAGCGCTGCATGGTCATGTGCTTATTACCGGTGCAACGGTCGGCCTACCTGACTGGGCAGCCCAAGGGGCTAAGAGCGTTGGTGGAATGAGTATCGGCATTAGCCCAGCTGCAAGCGCTAAAGAACATGTTAACAAATACCACCTTCCCACCACTGCGTATGACTTTATACTGTATTCAGGGCTCCAATATGTTGGAAGAGATACTTTATTGGTTCAAAGTTCAGATGCAGTATTGAGTATTGGTGGCAGAATGGGAACAGTGCACGAATTTGCAATAGCTATTGAAAGCCACATTCCGGTAGGCGTATTGAAAGACGCTGGTGGCGTCGGTGATGAATTCGAACATTTAATGCTGGCGGCTGGGATGTGCCACGATGGTATTTGTGACACCAAGCACGATGTATATTTTGGTCAAAAACCCGACTTACTCGTTGAGCGTATTGTGGGACTGCTTGAACAGCGTCACAACCCAGAAGACAAGAAATAATTAGAATTATTGAACAGTAATACCGAGTATTTCTACTCGGTATTTTCTTTTAATCTTAAGTAGAGAGGACTATAGTGTAGTCAGATTAACACAAGGATTACCGATATTTATGGAACCAGAAGCTTCACCAACACCCGCCACTAAGAATAGCCGCAAGAAAGCGCTCATTATTTTCGGATTACTTGCGGTAGGAATACTAATAGCCAGTCTCGCTTTTACAGGGTTTAAGTGGC
This sequence comes from uncultured Candidatus Saccharibacteria bacterium, assembly GCA_964397855.1. GTDB lineage: Bacteria > Patescibacteriota > Saccharimonadia > Saccharimonadales > UBA7683 > UBA7683. The sequence goes on from CAYNKQ010000005.1 coordinate 26,931, forward strand.
GCACACAGCTCGACGAGCAAAAACAGGGTCGCGAAAGTGTCGAACTTCAGGTAGAGGCACTTAAACAAAGGATTGCAGAACTTGAGAAAGCTAAAACCTCCACGAATAGTTCAACGGCAGCTCTCGATAAAACGAAACCAAGCGCCAAAGATATTATAGAAATAGATAAGGCGCTCTTGGCGCAGTGCAACTCAAACGGTAGTAACAACATTTATCTTGCGGCAACGGCTTCTGGCAAACAGGTATCCAAGATTGACTCGACATTCTTTACTGGTACTGGCGCCAATCAAACACCCGCGTTCTACGATTCAACAGCTGTTGTAGGACTCAGTTGCAGGGAGAGCTCTTCGCCTGATGAAGCAACTGGTGGGTTTATTAGTATTCTGCAACGGCAAGTCGACTTAAGTTGGAAACAAGTGATGGGCACGCAGGACACCATACCATGCGCTCAAGTTAACGAGCTTCGAATTCCTTCGCGGGTTATTAAAGAATGTTACGAGGGTGACTCGCTCAAAAAGAACACTAACTAGTAACCCTACGTTTCTAACAGATCACCAGAAGTGGTAAATCGTGGTAATATTAGTTGAATGGCCAACGCGTTTAAACTCAATACTAAATACGAACCAACTGGTGACCAGCCGGCCGCTATTCAGGCACTCATTAAAGGCCTTGATTCTGGGGAAAAAGAACAAACTCTTCTTGGTGTAACTGGATCGGGCAAAACCTTTACGATGGCAAATGTTATTCAAAGTGTTCAAAAGCCAACACTGGTACTGTCGCATAATAAGACATTGGCTGCACAGTTATATTCTGAATTTAGAACATTTTTCCCAGAGAATGAGGTCCACTATTTTGTAAGTTATTTTGATTACTATCAGCCAGAAGCCTACATGGCCTCAAGTGATACGTATATTGAAAAGGACTCAAAAATAAACGAAGAAATAGACAGGTTAAGGCACGCAGCAACCTCAGCACTTTTAAGCGGTAGAGACTGTATCATTGTCGCATCTGTTAGTTGTATCTATGGCATCGGCTCGCGCGACGACTATGGCGACATGTCGATAGTTGTCCGCAAGAACGAGAAGCGTCGACAAGATAAGTTTATCCGTCACCTAACTGATATCCAGTATCAGAGAAACGATATCGATTTTCATCGCTCAACCTTCCGTGTGCGGGGAGACGTCGTAGACGTTTTCCCAGCTGGTCACGAGACGGCATTGCGGTTTGAGTTCTTCGGCGATGTGGTAGACAGAATCACGGAGATTAATCCACTGACCGGTGAGATCATCGCAGAGCCCGACACAGCACGGATATTTCCAGGATCACACTACGTGACGCCCAAGGAAAAACTTAAGGTTGCGATAAGCAAGATAAGAAACGAATTTGATGTACGAATTCAAGAATTTGAGAGTCAAGGAAAACTACTTGAAGCCCAGCGACTTGGCCAAAGAACAAAATTTGATTTAGAAATGCTTGAAGAAACTGGCTTTGTAAAAGGTATTGAAAACTATTCAAGATACCTGACAGACAGAGAAGAAGGCGAGCAGCCAGCCACGCTGCTGGATTACTTCCCAGATGACTACTTGATGATGGTTGATGAAAGTCATATGTCGCTCCCACAAGTACGTGGTATGTATAACGGAGATAGAGCTCGAAAAGAGGTCTTAGTAGAACACGGCTTCCGTTTACCTTCAGCGTTAGATAACCGCCCCTTAAAGTTTGAAGAATTTGAAAACCACGTCAACCAAGTTATTTATGTATCCGCAACACCAGGCGAATACGAACTTGAGCGTAGCGGTAAGCCGGTGCAACAGGTAATTCGTCCAACTGGTCTGCTTGACCCGCCCATCGAGATTCGTCCAACTAATAATCAAATTGATGATCTCATTAAAGAAGTGAGAGACACCATCAGCAAGGGACAACGTGTGCTGGTAACAACACTCACGAAGCGCATGGCAGAAGACCTAACAGAATATCTGCAAGAGCTCGATATAAAGACTGCTTATCTTCATAGCGATGTCGATACACTCGATAGAACTGATATTTTACGTGATCTTCGGCTTGGTATTTTTGATGTGCTTGTAGGTATAAACTTGTTGCGCGAAGGATTAGACCTTCCAGAGGTCAGTCTCGTTGCGATTATGGACGCCGACAAAGAAGGCTTCTTACGAAGTTCACAGGCTTTAGTGCAAACTGTAGGTCGTGCCGCTCGTCATGAAGAGGGTCACGTTATTATGTATGCCGATAGAATTACAAAATCTATGCAATATACGCTAGATGAAACTATCAGACGTCGTAAAATACAAGAAGCTTATAACGAAAAACACAAAATTACCCCAATGGGTGTCGATAAAGTTATTGACGAGGGTATGCGGGCTATCATTGGCGCACCAGAAAAGGTTGCCAAGCCAAAACTTAATCTCAATAAGATCCCTAAGGACGAGTATAAGAACCTTATAAAAGAGCTTTCTGCTCAAATGGATCTAGCTTCGGCTAATTTACGTTTTGAAGAAGCCGCCGAGCTTCGTGACACCATAGCCGAAATTGAATCTAAGCTATAGCATTAGTGCTAACAGTGGTATAATCTCAAGTAACTTACAGAGTTATTTATGAAACATTGTTTTGAATTCTTCCTGCTAAAAGATCAAGTTACCAAAGAAGATTGGCAACGGCTCTACAACGTCTTCTCTCAGTATGTTGGTGTGCTTAAAGAATTTGATGTGGTGGTTAAGATTGAAGAAAATACCATTCGTTACTTTGTACTCAGTGATCGTGATCTTGGTTCACTTTCTAATAATATTGAAGTGGGTGTGCTACGACCAATTGCACTAGAAAAAATTGGCTTGCCAAATCATTCAACTGTAGCTAAGGAACGTTTAGTTATACTCAAGGCAGGTTCAGATCTTCTTGATCTTAAAGAAAAATATAAAGTTAAAAAAGCTAAAGATCTGCAGTTTGTACTGATAAAATGCAGAAGGATTAATTTTGAAAAAGCAATTACTAATTCTTATCTTTATTTTAAAGACAGCGCCAATGCCTGGACGGTAAATAAGAAGATCAGTACGGTATTTCCTTCATTTTTGCTGGCAATAGACTTTGCAGCCAACACTCGCTATCTACGCAAGAAAGTCAGTAAATATCTAGATATTCAAAAAACACTTCACATTATGCAGAGTGAAAATATGGGTGCAATCTTTGAAGTCGACACATTTCCATATTTGCCAAAGAACTACTACTTAGGGCTGCAATCGTACGACTTTGAAAAACACTCGTTTATTATCGGTGCAAGTGGCAGTGGTAAGTCGAAGTTGATCTCGCTTATTGTCGATAAACTAGCCAATACTCCGGGCATGAAGCAGAATTACCGAGTTATTGTAGTTGATCCGCACGCCTCACTTGAACACGATCTTAAAGGTATACAAGATAGCACAGTAGTTAACTTTAAGGGTCAAGATGATGGTGCAGAGCTGTTTGGGGGTACTGGTACAGATATTTCTGCCGCCACTGAACTTACGGGTACGCTGTTTAAGTCGCTATTGAATGATCAACATAACCCTAAACTTGAACGAGTCTTACGATTTGCGTTGTATGTTCTTATGACTGCACAAATTATGTCACTAGACGCCTTAAAGAGACTTGTGACTGACATTGAGTACAGAAACCAGGTTCTGCAACATGTTGAAGGTTTTATTCCCGAAAACATCGTAAAGTTTTTTGGTACTGATTTTAATGAGATCCGCACAAAGTATTATAACGAAGCAATTTCTCCTATTGTGTCATTAGTTGATGAAATGCAGATGCAACCTTCTCTGGCGGGTAATGATCAAAATGCAACTTCGCTCGGACAGATTATTAGCAGTAACTTTTTAACTACTTTTTCACTCAACAAAGTGAGTATGGGTGAGAAGGTTGTAAAAACCATAGCAGGGTTGCTCATACAGCAAATATTTTTACTTGCTCAGGCGCGAGCTTTTAATCAAAAGGTGATTTTAATAGTTGATGAAGTCTCTGTGGTTCAAAACCCAGCGTTAGCATCTATTTTGGCTGAAGCTCGTAAGTTTGGACTATCAGTGATTCTCACTCAGCAATATTTTGGCCAAATTGAAAAAGATCTTCAAGATGCAATATTTGCAAATGCCTACAACTACTATGTATTTAAAGTCTCGGAAGAAGATGCTCGTTCGATAGAAGGTAACCTAAATATTGAAATTCCAAAAGAAATTTTGCAAGCTGAAAAAGACAAGGGCCTAAAGCAGTCCGAAGTGCGAGTTCAAATGCTTACAGGTTTGCACCCTCGCGAGTGTTTCTTGCGGCTTAGTGCAAACGGTCAACTGCTACCGTGTGTTAAAGCGCGAACCGTTGAGATGACAGCAGCTCCTGTCGTAAAACATGAAGGAGTATTGAAGGAATATTCGCAGAAGCACGAACTACCAACTAGATTTATTGAAAATCAACAGAAGCAAGAAGATATACTTGTAGCAAAATTAAAAAATGACCCAAACTATACTCATAAAGCCGGAGCGCCAGCGGTTACTGCAACATTAGGTACGGCTAAACGTGAGTTTATTAATTTGCAAGACATATTGGCGAGTCAATCATCGAGCAGAAGAAAATTAAAGAAATGAGGGAAATTATATGAACGCTGAAACTGCAAAACAGATATTAGATAAAATCATAGGTCAAATCTGTGGATACCAGAATCCACTAACTCTTGAAGAGTTTATGCAAAAATTTGCCTTTGATGTCAGGCTGCCGCAAATGGTATATGACTCCACTGACAACACACCGACTTGGGCTTCTTCAACTAATCCCACTAGATTTATTACAATGGAGAATGCTCGCAGGCGTTCTGAGAAAGACGATAACCTGAAGCCAAAACAAGAGATTAAAAATCTACAAGACTTATTAACACTGTGGGGTGAAATTAACTTCACTACAACAGAACGACAAATTGAAGCAATCAGTGTTGCTGAAAGTGATCACGTTATTAAATCTGAAAATGTATATCGTTCACAGGACATACGGCGAAGTAAGAATGTGCTATTTTCTGATGGTGTAGAAGATTCTGAATTTGTAGCTGCTGCTCAGCGCTCCGGAGGTAATGCATTCTGTATACGCATAGAAGACAGCGGCGAGTGTTCAAATAGCTTTGGAGTCTCGTGGAGTAATAAAGTTAACAACAGTTTCTTCATACACGATTGTTATGATATGCATGACAGTATTTTTTGCACCAGCATGAGTGGTAAGCAATATTGTGTAGCAAATATGCAGTTTGAAAAAGAAGAATATGAAAAAATTAAAAAACTAGTAATTCAATGGATACTTTCACCAGCGTCGTAAGGAATATATGAACTCAATACAAGCAAAAGAAATTCTAGATAAGATTGTAAAACAAGTGTTTGGGGTTGAAAATCCACTAACACTTGAGCAGTGCGTGGAAAAATTTGCGTTTGATGTACGTCTTCCAGAAAAAGTTAAAGATTCAACTGATGGAACTGACACATGGGCTTCTTCTACCAACCCTACAAAGTTTATAAAAATGGATAATGCCCGAGACAACGGGGCAAATGAATCGCTTGGTCTGTATGCAACACAACCAATTAAAGATCTAGCCGACATACTTTCTAAGTGGGAACATGTTAACTTAACTACATCTGAGTTTGCAATTGATTCTCTAAATATCTCTGAGTCTGACATGATAATGAACTCAGAAAATGTTCTGAGGTCTGTTAATATCGATAGATCCAAGAATGTATTATTCAGTGATAGTGTATTTGACAGTGAGTTCATGTTTGCTTCACAACGAAGTGGTCTTTCTACCTTTTGCATCCGTGCCGACGACAGCATTCGGTGTACCAATAGTTTTGGCGCCTCAAGGTCTGCGGATCTCACAAACTGCATAATGATGCACGACTGTGGAGACATGCAAGATAGTATGTTCTGCAGCAACATGAAAGGGCGTCAGTACTGCATAGCAAATATGCAATTTGAAAAAGAGGAATACTTTAGACTTCGTAAACAAGTTATTGAATGGATACTTTCGCCCGCTAGCTAAGCTGCATCAAGTACATCTTGATATGGAACATTTTCGCGGCCTGCTTTAAATACGGTTTCTCGTGTAAGGGGTGTTACGCTAGCGAGACATTCGAGCACTGCTTCATTTCGTCCCAAAATATAGAGGAGTGTTTCAAGATCAGCCAACGTAAGATGACTGCCAGGTAGCGGCGTAATTTGTACATCTGGATGGTTTTTGAATATGTCATTCCAGCTTTCTGCCATAGAGGCAAAGTCGTTTTCGAAGACGGTAATATGCATCAGAATATCTTTGGGTATGCGTCGCGCCAACGCACCAGCTTCGCCGCTAAAAAGCGCAAAGCCAATTGCTAACTGGTGAAGTACACTGTAGGGGCTTAGATCAATCGTTGAAGGATAATGGATCAGGCGAGCAAGCGTTAAATTGCCAACAAGCTTTATGATCTCACCTGGTTCGCGAGCCACCTGCTTTAGAAGATCAAGTATGTCTGCAATCTCCATCTTTTGCGGAAGGCATGGTGCTGTAAGATCGGCGAAAATAATATCTTGATTAAATTCGGAGGCAAGTGCAACAATTCCCATGCCAACCATACCACCTCTAGATTCACCTGTAACGATTCGCTCACGTGCGCTCAGGGTGTGACCCTCTTCGGTAAGCTCTTCTGTAGTGTAATATGAAAAGTTAAGTACAGCTGCTGCTGAGTCTGCCAAAGTGATTGGCCCCTTTGGCTCTGGCCTTTCTTTTGGCTCATAACTACCTTCGGCGCCCACTAAGTACACAAAGTTACCGGCTCGAACAAGGTTGCGAAGAGTGCGTTCATTATGACCTTCGGTACTGGTCCACCACGCGCTTGTACCTATGATAGGAACGGTAGACGCAGGATTTTCGGGAATGCCGATTAGAGCACTATATGCATATCCGCGTTCGGTCACAAAGCCCATGCGCCGGAGTGTACCAACGCCTTCTACGGTCTCTTCGCCAAGATATTCCCAATCAACTATTGAACTATTTTTTCGTACCTCAGTAAGATGTTCTTCATTTAAGAAGTCAGCTTCTTCGTCTTTGAGTCGAGGGTTTTCAAAAGATTGCCAGGCATCAAAAGGTAATACACTTTTCAACGTCTCGGTAGCTTTTTCAATACCCAGCATAGTCAACACCTCATTTGCTATTACGCTAATGATAAGCTTTGTATGTAAAGTTTGTAAATAGTAAAATTATAATCTGTTATACTTGTTTGAATGAAGTTATCACGCGAAGATATAGTAAAGTTAGCCAAGCTAAGCCGCCTAAAACTCTCTGAACCAGAGGTGGAGCAGTACCAAAAAGAACTCAGTTCTATTATTGAGTATGTAGAGCAACTTGACGCTGTGGATGTGGGTGAACTAAGACCAACATACCAGGTAACTGGTCTTACAAGCGAAGACCCGAATGCTACTCGCAAAGATGTATTAGTTGATCAAGTTGAACAAACCGAATTGTTCAAAAACCTACCAAATAGAGAAGGCGATCTCATTAAAGTTAAGAGGATGATTGGATGATCTGGAAGCCTATTGCGCAACTTGCGGAGGATATTAAGGCTGGTTCTGTTTCAGCAAGTGAACTTGTAGAAAAGTCACTTAAATTAATAGCCGATCATTCAGAATTTAATTCTATAGTGGCCACTACTTCGCGGCGAGCTCGGGAGCGCGCAGCCGAGATTGATCGTAAAGTTGCAGACAAAGAGCCACTTGGCCGGTTGGCTGGAGTCCCTTTTGTAGCTAAAGATAACTTTTTAGTATTTGGTGCAGACACAACTGCTTCGAGCAATATTCTAAAAGGTTTCGATGCACCATATCAGTCAACTGCTATCGAAAAGCTAGAAGCTGAAGGCGCAATCTGCGTTGCTAAGGCTAACTTGGATGCGTTTGCACATGGCGCGAGTACTGAAAACAGCGATTTCTTTACTACTAAGAATCCGCACGACACTAGTCGAGTACCCGGTGGTTCTTCCGGAGGCTCTGCTGCTAGCGTAGCCCTTCAGTTGGCACCGTTTGCGCTCGGTACTGATACGGGTGGTTCAATCCGTCAGCCCGCTAGTTTCTGTGGCGTGGTTGGTTTAAAGCCAACCTATGGTCTTGTGTCTCGCAGTGGTGTAGTCGCAATGGCGAGTAGTACCGATGTGGTCGGTCCTATTGCATCAACCGTTGACGATGCTGCGCTAGTACTTGACGTGCTCGCGGGCCAAGATACGCTTGACAGTACTACAATTGCTCCTCAGCAGTCCTATACAGATCTTGAGGCGAATCTCAAGGGTAAAAAAGTTGGGATACTTAAGGAATACTTTGGCGAAGGACTTGATCTTGAAGTGAGGACGCGTATAGAGGCAGCGGTTAAGGTTCTTGAATCACAAGGGGCTGAAGTGAGCCGGGTGAGCATACCAAGTCTTTCACTTGCACTTGCGGTTTACTATGTCGTCTGTCCGGCTGAGGTAAGTTCTAATTTAGCTCGTTACGACGGCCAGCGTTTTGGCTATTCTGTTACTGATGCAGATACGCTTGATGACAGTTATGAGCAAGCCCGCAACCAAGGTTTTGGTGCCGAAGCAAAGCGCCGAATCATGATCGGTTCTTACGTACTTTCAAGCGGATTCTACGACGCGTATTACAAGAAGGCACAAACAGTCCGTACAAAACTCGTTAATGAATTTAATGCCGTTTTTGAAGATGTTGATTTTCTAGTTGGACCAGTTACGCCAAATGTAGCTTTTAAAATTGGTGAAAATACTACTGACCCGCTGGCTATGTATCTTGGTGATATTATGACTGTTGGTGCAAGTATGGTGGGTATCCCTGCAATCAGTGTGCCTTGTGGCACCGCCTACAATCTTCCGGTTGGTTTACAGATTATGGCTCCGCAGCGTAAAGACAAAGAGCTACTAGAAATTGCAAAAGCATATGAGGAGGCAGCATGATTAATTCCAGTATAGTCGCACTATTATTTATTCTTTTGGTGCTCGTTCTTTTGATTCTCCTCATTACTCATAAGGGTAAGCCTCGCATGAATAAGCATTACTTCTTAAAGCATTGGCAGAATATTGAATCTAACGACAACTATACCAATGCAGTGATTAAGGCAGACGCACTTTTAGACGAGGCGTTAAAAAACGCGGGCATTAAAGGGGCTACTATGGGTGAGCGTCTTAATAATGCGACAGGTTTTCTACGAGATATTAATGGTACATGGTCGGCTCACAAGCTTCGAAATCGCTTGGCACATGATCTTGAGGCTAATCCAAGTGCTATGGATTGTCAACGAGCACTCCGTCGATTCAAAAAAGCCCTTAAAGATTTGGGTGCGTTATGATTTCTGAAGATGTAAAAAAACAATATTTAATAACCATTGGTATTGAATGCCATGTTCAGCTGAAAACTAAAACAAAACTATTTGCTGGTGAAGAAAACGACGCTCGAGGCAAGGCCCCTAACACGGTTGTGGGTCACGTTAGCTTCGGTATGCCCGGAGCTTTACCTGTCCTAAACCAAAAAGCAGTTGAGCTGTCGGCAAAAGCTGCATTTGCTCTCAATACTACCCCACAGAAGTTTAGCAAGTTTGATCGTAAGCATTACTTCTATCCTGATTTGCCAAAAGGCTACCAGATTAGTCAGTTTGAAGAACCAATAATTTTGGGCGGTTATCTAGATATTCTAGTTGATGATGAACAGAAGAGAATCGGTATTACTCGAGCACACATAGAAGAAGACGCTGGAAAGTCCACGCACCCAGTAGGCAGAAATTATTCTCTGGTTGATTTGAATCGAGCTGGAACTCCACTTCTAGAGATTGTTTCAGAGCCAGATATGCATAGCGCTGCTGAGGCAAGGGCATTCGCTAAAGCTTTGTACCTTCAGATGAAATACGCCGATGTGAGTGATGCTGATTTGTACCATGGTAATATGCGATTTGATGTAAACGTTTCGGTGAGCAAAGACCATGCGGTGCTTGGCATCAGAAGTGAAACGAAGAATCTCAACAGTTTCAAATCGGTTGAAAAAGCCGTCGAGTTTGAGGTTGCAAGGCAAATTGAACTACTCGAAGCAGGTGAAGAAGTGGTTCAAGAAACTCGCGGCTGGGATGACGCCAAGCAAAGTACGTTTTCACAACGCACCAAAGAAGACGCACATGACTACAGATATATGCCAGAGCCTGATGTCCCGCCGATAGTGCTGAGTGACGAATACATTGCCCGACTCAAGGCTGAATTTCCAGAAATGCCATCAGCTCTTCGTGAAAAGCTCTCGCATATTGGAATTACAACCTCTCAGATAGAGGTTCTCATTGAAGAGCCAACACTTGCGCATTTTGTTTCTGAACTTGCTCAGTCCGACCAGAAGTCAGCAAAAACAATCACAAACTGGATAACCGGAGATATCTTAAAGCTAGTGGCGGACGGCGTTATATCATGGCAACAAGTAGTGGCCGCTCGAACGCAACTTGTTCAGCTAGCGACAATGGTACTTGAAAACAAACTGAGTTCAACCAGCGCCAAAGGACTGCTAACTGAGCTGGTGCAAAAACAGCTTGACGCTGAGCAGCTCGCAAAGGACAGAAACCTACTGCAAGTGTCTGACGAAAGTGCTATAGAAGAGATTGTCGCTGCAGTTCTAGCGGAGAATGAAAAAGCCGCTCAAGAAGCACGCGAGGGTGAAATGAAGATCATAGGATTCTTAGTCGGACAGGTAATGAAGAATTCTAGGGGCCAGGCAAATCCAGCTATGGCACAGCAAATTATTCGTAAACAACTCGGTCTTTAAGGATTAGGGCTTTATACTACTAGCCACTAATGGTAACATTAGTGCATGGATGCATTTGAAATTTTAGTTATTGTTCTTAGTGTGTTTCTCTCTATAGCGTTGTTGCTTACAATTATTACCCTTGTTTATATTTTAAAGGTGGTTAAATCTATTAAACAGATCTCGGTAAAAGCTGCCGCTGCAGTTGACAGCGTAGCAAACGTTACAAAATTTGTGAGCCCAACTGTTGCAAGTAAATATGTATTTGATGCTGTGCAGAAAGTAATTAAAGAACATAAGAAGGGTAAGTAATATGGCTAAAGGTAAAAAATTTGGTATTGGAATAATTCTTGGGGCAATTGCTGGTGTAGTGGCAGGATTTTTAACCGCCCCTAAGAGTGGTAAAGAGACACGAGAAGACATCAGAAAGAAAGCAGGCGAAGTAAAAGGCACCGCAGAACGTAAGCTAAAGGATGCCCACAAAGAACTCGAAGGCGTAGTGGCAGACGCAAAAGTTAAAGGTAAAGATCTGCAGGGTAAAGCTAAAGACGAGATGAACGAGCTTGCCAAGAAGGCAGAAGAACTCAGGGCTAAAATTAAAAGTGCAATTACCTCAATCAAAAGTGGTGATGATGACAATGACGATGCAACTATCGATCAGCTCCTAAAAGATCTCACGGCACTTAAAGATAAAATTACTGCTAAAGCCAAGAGCGTAAAAAAGTAACCATACCATGCTAGCAGAACACGACCGCCCTTCAGAAACAAATGAACGGGGCGGTTTTCTGCTTCGTGGACTGGTTGAGTTGGTTGAAGGAGTTACTAGTGTTGCCTCGTGGGGTATAGGTAAAGTTGCGTTTATGGGCTCTCGTGGATATATCGAGCCAAATTGTAATCCATTTGATGAACTTTATGATAAGCCTGATGATACAATTGCAGTATGAGCAAAAAGCTTAACTCTCAAAAGAAGCCTGACATAGATACGCGAGCCGCAGTTGAGGCGCTTGAGTACCTTTTTGCTGCAGGGTACGTCAGCAGGAAACGTCTCTACTTTGCAAATTTCATGAGAGGTGTATTCTTTAGCGTTGGCTCAATACTCGGAGCCACGGTTGTAATCGCATTCTTGCTCTGGTTTCTATCGTTATTTGGTAATGTTCCACTTGTTGGTGACTTTGTAAGAAATCTTCAAGAAACTATAAACACTAAGTAATCTTAGCTGAGTGCAATTGTATGTACTCCTGGAGTGAGCGCATGTGCATCCGTAGTTGTTATAAAGACCTGGTGGTCTTTAAAACCTGCTAGAACTCGTTCTTGGTGCACTAGATCTAATTCGCTCAGAACATCATCAAGCAGAAGAGTGGGCTTAATATCACTTCGTTCGTAATGTCTAGACAAAAGTTCGGTCTCAAGAAGCTTTAGTGCTATCACAACTGTTCGTACTTCGCCCCGGCTAGCTCTTTGAGTAGCTGGCTGATCGGCAAGTCTGACCTCTAGGTCGTCACGATGGGGCCCAAAAGTGGTGTGCCCGAGCGCAATATCTCTTTGTATACTAGTTTCTAAAAACTGCAGCAAGCGCGAGGCGTACGTACCGGGCTCTGAGCTAACGCCACTCTGATAAGTCAAGAGAATATTGTCAGCTCCACCGAGTTGTTTGTAGTAATCAGTGATTTCATTCTGGAGACGTTCAATTACCGAATGTCTCGCTTCGATTATCTGACCACTGAGTTGTGCGAGCTGTGTATTCCAAATAAATAATTCATCAGCGGGAAAATGAGACATCTCTCGTAGTTTTTTTAGCAGTTGATTCCGTTGCTTGAGAGTGCGTTCGAACCTATTTTGGGTAACAGCTACCTCAAAATCTAGTTGAGCAGCGATTTGATCAAGATACTGCCTGCGACGTTCTGGGCTACCGGTGATAAGCCTTGCGAGGTCTGGCTCAAAAAGCACTACAGGAAGCTTGGCTGCTACGGGTAAACGCGCATAGCTTTTGTCATCGATTGACCACTTTTTTTGTGCTGTGGTCTCGACTTGTTGAAAGCCCAGCGCTCGTTTATGAGTTGTACTTTCAGATGCGATCTCTATTTCTGCACGAAACTGATTGGTGCCATACTGTGCAATCTCGCTGATACTGCCCTTAAAGCTGCTTCCTCGAAGTAGCGTGTACAGCGCTTCTATTATAGTGGTCTTCCCACTGCCGTTAGGGCCAACGATGGCATTCATTGTAGTAACAAATTGAAAGTCGTTACTGCTATGAGAACGCACGTTGCTGAGTCGTAAATTTTTTATTCCTGCCATTTGTTACATAGTATACGTTAGATACCCTAAGGAGTATAATATGCATCTGGAATGGCCGCTGATCAAGAAAATACACGAAGTCACCTAGAGCAAGTCATCACGCTTGAAGATGCTCTACAGGAACTACCTGAGCGCGTAGTGTTTGAGGTTGAGGTGCGGGCAAGGCTCGACAGAATACTAGAAGAAGTAGCCTCAAATAATGCCGACAAACCGTATCATAATCAAGAGCATGCCGCTACTGTGATGCAGCGTAGTTTTAGAATATGGAGGAGTCTTCAAGAGATTGCCTCAGAGCAGTTTGATGACCGTGGTTACGAACTATTAGCATTTGCAGCAGCCGGTCACGACTTGTTTCAAGATTATAAAACTCCGGGAGAAAACGAACTTAGAAGTGCAGAAGCCGTTGTACTCTTTATGGACGGACTGTATGATGAACACGACAAAGAACGAGTGTATGACGCGGTCATAGCAACTACAGTTCGTAGATCAGTAGAAACGGGCGTTATCGAGCAACTGTACTTAAAAGATGGTTCAAGAGATCCACTTAAGTTTGTACTTTCTGTGGCAGACACAAATGGAATAGCGCTTGAGGGCCCTCGGCGTATGGTTAACGATGCGGTTAAGCTCTTCATGGAATTTAATGGGGTTTCCGGCGAGGCATCGTTTCTTGAAAACAGCAAAGAGCTCGGTAAGTTCCTTATGCTACAAGCCGGTTTCTTAGGAGCAAGACTTGAATCACTTCCCGAAGAACTGGCTTACTTCTTTCCGGGGGATGATTCTCAACGTACTAATGCGCATATTGTGAAGAAAATGGAGGAGTTGTTATATCCAGGCGTGGCTGCGTTTTCGGTGGCACAAGCACTACAGGTTCCAGCAAGAATCGAAACCTTTGTCCAGGTACTTTCATCTCAACCGCTTGCAGTTAAGGACGCCGCGGCTCGAATACTCGAACTTTTGCATATTAGTCAGTAAAGCTGCTTTCAAACTGGTATAATGGAGCTAATGAGTAAAAAAGAGGGGCAACTTAGCGCAAGTGACTATGTTCACCTGCACAATCACACACAGTACAGTCTGCTTGATGGTCTCACTAAAATACCCAAGTTGGTTGACTTTGTAAAAGAAGATGGCATGGAAGCTGTAGCTATGACAGATCATGGAACACTTTCTGGCGCCATTGACTTTTATAAAACAGCTACCGCAAACGGCGTTAAGCCACTTATCGGTATAGAAACATATGTTGCTGCGAGAAAGCACACACAAAAAGATCCCCAAAAAGATAAAGCCCGTTTTCATCTCATTATTATTGCTATGAACAGCAAAGGGTATCAGAACCTCATGCGTCTTTCAACAGAGGCAAATTTAAATGGTTTCTACTACTTTCCGCGCGTTGATCACGACTTACTCGAAAAGTATAACGAAGGTTTGATTGTACTTAGCGCCTGCATGGGTGGTGAGGTTGGTCAGGCGGTTAAAAATGGGCAAATAAAACAGGCTGAAGAAATTGCATCGTGGTATAAATCAATCTTTGGTGACAGGTATTATTTAGAAATTCAAGATCATGGTCACCCCGAGAATCCTATCCACAGCAGCGAGCAGCAAACAGTTAATGAAGGCGTGCTCGCCATAGGTGAAAAGCTTAACATTCCAGTGGTTGTTACCTGTGACGCACACTATCTGAATCACGAAGACCAAGAGGCTCACGAAATCCTACTCTGCGTCCAAACTGGGGCTTTT
>CAYNKQ010000005.1:41772-57600 GCA_964397855.1 uncultured Candidatus Saccharibacteria bacterium
ACCGGCTCGTTTTTAGCTGACGAAGATCGCATGAGTCTGAAAGATTACCCACTTCACGTTGAGCCTTCATCAGAGATCATTAAGCGCTGGGGCAAGGATCATCCAGAAGTTATCACCAACACTAAAGCTATCGCTGATAGGTGTAATCTTGAGTTTGAATTTGGGAAAATACTTATCCCTAAGTTTCCCGTTCCAAAGCCGTTTGACGAAAAAAGCTACCTGCATTTGCTTGTGTACCGCGGACTTGCTTGGCGATATGGTGGTGTTGAAGAAGCAAAGTCCAGGAAGATTACTTACGAAGAAGCTAAGGCGACCGTACCACCTGAAATCATTGAACGAACTGAATTTGAGCTTGGTGTAATCGATAGAATGGGTTTTAACGGCTACTTTTTGATCGTGCAAGATTTTATTAACTGGGGTAAAGACAAAGGCATTATCTTTGGCCCAGGGCGTGGTTCTGCGGCAGGCTCCATAGTGGCGTTTTCTATACGTATTACGGAGCTGGATCCGATTAAATATGATCTGCTGTTTGAGCGATTCTTAAACCCAGATCGTATTTCAATGCCGGATATTGATATTGATATTCAGGATACTCGCCGTAACGAAGTTATTCAGTATTGTTCAGACAAATATGGTGCCGACAGAGTGGCGAATATTGTTACATTTGGCACTATGGCGGCCCGTGCTGCGATTCGTGACGTGTCTCGTGTACTACAGGTGCCGTATGCCGAAGCAGACAAACTTTCAAAGCTTGTGCCCCCGCCGGTTCAAGGTCGACACATCCCGCTTGCCAAGAGTATTGTTGATGACCACGATTTAAAACGAGAATATGACAATAACCCAACCGCTAAACGTGTTATTGACCTTGCAATAAGGCTAGAAGGTACCGTGAGGAGTCACGGCGTACACGCTGCGGGTGTTGTGATAGCTCCTGACGAGATTGTTAAGTTTATACCATTAGAGCGAGCCCAGAAGCAGGTATTGCAGGCAGACGGTACCAAACAAGATGTTATTTCTACTCAGTATCCAATGGGTCCAGTTGAAGAACTTGGCTTGCTCAAAATGGATTTTCTTGGTCTTAAAAACCTTACTATTCTTCGAAATGCACTACGTATTATTAAGGCGGTATATAAAACGAGCATCGAACCTTCAGAGATCCCGCTTGATGACACCAAAACGTTTGAACTATTCCAGCGTGGTGATACAACTGGTGTTTTTCAACTTGAGTCTGCTGGCATGAAGCGATATCTTCGTGAACTAAAGCCGACCACATTTGACGATATCATCGCAATGGTGGCACTGTATCGACCTGGTCCAATGCAGTTTATTAGTGAGTTTATTGATCGTAAGCATGGCCGTAAGCAGATCTCGTATCTACACAGTGGCATGGAAAATTCACTTAAAAGTACCTACGGAATTTTAGTCTATCAAGAACAGTTCATGCAGATTTCTAAGGAATGGTGCGGATTTACGGGTGGCCAAGCCGACACGCTTCGCAAGGCCGTAGGTAAAAAGAACATAGATCTTATGCGTAAGGTTAAAGTAGATTTTGTTGAAGGCGCTGTCCAGCATGGTGGTTCAGATATCGCTACAGCCGAAAAGTTTTGGGGCCAGCTTGAGGAGTTTGCGAACTACTGTTTTAACAAATCTCACGCAGCCTGCTACGGGCTCATAGCCTACTGGACGGCATACCTAAAGGCACACTATCCAGATGCTTTTATGGCTGCGCTTATGACGAGTGATGCTGACGATATCGATCGTCTGGCAATTGAAATTGGCGAGTGCCGTCATATGGGGATGGAGGTTCTTTCACCAGACGTAAATGAATCGTATGTTGAATTTGGTATCATCAAAGGGAAAAAACAAATTCGCTTTGGTATGAGCGCAGTCAAAAATGTCGGCGTTGGAGCAGTTGAAGAAATTATCAGAGCTCGTGAAGAAGGCGGTGAATTTAAGGATCTTATGGACTTTATTCAACGGGTCGACACAAGAAAGGTAAATAGAAAAGTCTGGGAGAGCCTCATAAAATCAGGTGGCTTTGATTCAATGGGTAAGACTAGGGGCGATCTATTATTTAACTTAGATGCGATTTTAGCACTTGGTTCAAAACTCCATAAAGAAAAAGAGACAAATCAAGCTGATCTGTTTGGTGGGCTTGATTCTGCTGCGCCGAGTATAGCTCCGCAGTTCACGTTTGAGACTGCTCCAGAGCAACTTAAAGAACACGACATGCTACTTTCCGAGCGTGAGCTACTCGGTCTATATTTGAGCCGTCATCCACTTGATGGTTTTGGTGAATACCTCGAAGAAAACGCACTTCCCATGAGTCAAATCAATACTACTATGGACGGTAAAGCGGTCACTATTGGTGGAGTTGTTTCGGCTGTTCGTTCAATCACTACAAAAAACGGTGCACGCATGGCATTTGTAAAGCTTGAAGACAAAACAACTGAATGTGAGCTGATTGTCTTCCCTGGTGTGTATGAAAAGTTGAATTCCGTTTGGCAACAAGATCAAATTGTCATTGCCAAAGGAAAAGTAAATTATAAAGATCGTGATGGCAACATGGGTCAAGAGTTAAAGATTCTAGTAGATCAAGCAAATATTGTTTCAGAAGAAGACGCCAAACTGTATCAGGCCAAAGGCAAGAAGCCAAAGCCGCCAAAAGGTAGCTCACCAACAAGACGTTCGACCCCAACGCCACCCCCTACGTTACCTCCAGTAGACAGTCGGCCCATTACTGCAACCGCTCCAAAGCTCTACGTGCATTTGAAAGATCCAAATGACAGCGAAAAACTTGTGGCCCTTAGAAAGGTTGCTGGCGATCACCCCGGTGAACACGAATTAATATTGGTTCTCGGTGAAGAAGCCGCAAAGACTGCTCTTAAAATGCCATTTAGGGTGGGGATCAAAGATGAGCTGACTACCGCCCTACATGAATTCTTTGACCCAAGCTGTGTCGCTGTCAAAGCTTAGGTGTATACTTTACTATTATGGGAATTATTACTGCAAACGGTGAAATACAGAAAATCGAAGACAGGGCGGTGACTCCGTTTCTCGGTAGCATTGGTGGCGAAGCTTCGTATGAAGCGGCTGATATAGTTGCTGATGCGGTTATTGAAGCGTTAGCGCTACCACCCGATTACCCCTACATGCAGAGATTACATGGTTTATGTATGGCAGTGGCTCAAAATGCAGCAGAACTGGCGTTTCTTACGAATAATTTACCAAGAGTTGACGACTTCACTAAAGAAACTGTGGCTGCTAACAATGTGCTATTAGACTTCGGATTGGACGAGTTAACTGTCGGTAGATACCTCGGTGTCGGAAAAGACAATTGGGATCGTCAAGGGTATTGGGAGCGATCATCCATTGAATTTTTAATAACAGGGTTAAGTCATGAAGAGAACGAATCTCCCGAGTTGCCTTCCCAAGAAGTTCTTGATTTTCTTGATCAAAGCGGCGTAATCACTTTGGGTATCAGTCGCGCGCTGAGAGAGTCCATTACTCAAGGCTACGTTCTGGGTAGATCAGGTGATGCCGTCAATTTTGATAGCCAGGCAGCATATATTGCAAGACATGGCGGTTACGGTAGGGGTGTGCGAGGCGTCGTAGCTGAGCGGTCACTATTAGAAGCCGAACAACTCCGTGAGCGAGAACAAAACGTAGTGAGTTTTCTGTCAAAGTTAGCAATGGCCGAGTAGACTCACTGCTTTATGAGTTCGTACAGTGTAATTGCTGCCGCAACGGAAACGTTGAAAGATTCTTTTACTCCATGCATTGGGATTTCGACAATGCAATCCATTTGCTTCAAAACTGCGTCATCGACACCATGCAGTTCATTTCCTAAAATGAGAGCAACTGGCTTACCTGCGAATTCTTTAGCAAGTGTTTTTGCACAGGCTTCAGGGCTAAGGCTGCCGGGAAATTGTTCGAGTGCAACCAGTATGTAACCTTCGTTTTTTAGTGCCAAAAGTGTTTCGTCAAGTGTTTCGAATCGTTCAAACGCAACTGTTGATTCTGCGCCAAGAGCAGTTTTGTGTATTTGTCGGGTGATCTTATCTGAAAAATGAGGCAAGCGAGTGTCGTCATCAAGTGTTGGGTATGGTGTGTAGCCACTAAATACTATTCGTTCTACCCCAAGGCCGTCACAGGTTCTAAAGAACGCGCCAACGTTATGGGTACTTCGAATGTCATGGGCCACAAGTGTAATTTGCATAAACACCAGTATACCAGTGTTATGAGCAAACGTTTTACTGTACAATTATGCTTATGGCTTTTAATAATGATGCGGATCAAGTTAAGTTCCGCGAACAAGAAGAACTAAGCACTCAACAACGGGCTAATCTTTTAAAGATTGAATATCTGGATAGTCGCACTATTACTGATATACCACTTGCCGAGGGTATTCTCACTAATGAAGAGATGTATCAAAATAAAATGGTTGCATTGTATGACAATCAAAGTGGCTACACTTTTGGAATAACTGTTGGTACCCCGCAGCAAGTACTCAGAACTCTGCGCGATCGTTTTCAAGATAAGATCCTAAAGTTTGTAATGATCAGCAAAGTTGGCTTTCAAGAGTTCATGGCTCGGTTTGACCCTCCCGAAGAGGTACACTACGACGATATCACCGTGAGCCAAGAGGGCGCTAGCGACAACATCGAGCAAGTTTCTATGACCCTTGACGGCGTTCAGTCTGACGATATCCTGGAATATGTTATTGGCCAGGCTAACAAGCTTGGTGCGTCTGATATACACTTTGAAACTGCTAGGGGTGGTGTTCGGGTTCGGTTCCGTCTCGACGGTGCGCTGCATATGATTGCGATTATTAGCCACCAAAAGTATCGTCAGTTGCAACAATCTATCGCGGTAAAAGCGAATATATCTACTGCCGCACCTGATGCCCAAACTGGCCACCTGTCTCAGCAAGTAACCAATGATGATGGTACCGAGAAGTTACTCAATATGCGTATTGAAACAGTACCGACCCTGTATGGACAGGACGCTGTAATTCGCCTGTTTAATATGGACGCTAATCTCCTGAAGCTTGATAACTTGGGCCTAAGTCCAAAAGAGCGTGAACCAATCGATGAGGTAATTTCACATCCTCACGGAATGGTATTGATGGTGGGGCCAACTGGCTCTGGTAAAACAACGACACTCTATTCGATCCTTATGCAGTTAAACGACCCAACTCGCAAGCTGGTTACGCTTGAAGATCCAGTTGAATATGGCCTTGATGGCATGAGCCAGATTCCAGTTTCGAGTCGCGAAGGAGACAGCTTTGCTAGCAAGCTTCGGGCAGTTATGCGTCTTGACCCTGATGTGATTATGGTTGGAGAAATTAGAGACGTAGACACGGCCAGAACTGCCCTGCAGGCTTCTATTACGGGTCACTTAGTACTTTCAACCTTTCACGCTGGCTCTGCTGCAGAGGCGTTTACGCGTATGATCGATATGATCGGACAGAATCCTATTCTTATTTCTGCTATTAAACTCATCATAAGCCAGCGTCTTGTCAGGCGGCTTGATGACGCTACTAAAATAGAGTACGAACCAGATGAAACTGTTAAAAATCATATTCGTGAAGTGCTGTCTGGCCTGCCGGAGGGCGCTGACAAGCCTGATCTTACCAACATCAAGCTCTTCAAGCCCGGTAAGTCAGAAGAAAACCCATTTGGATTTAAGGGTCGCGTAACAGTGTTGGAAGAGCTTATTCTTTCTCCAGAAATCCAAGCAACTCTACGCGACCAGTTCAACATCCCAACCAGTGAACAAATCGAAGAGACAGCTAGAAAACAGGGCATGATTACCATGTACCAAGACGGTATCTTGAAATGCCTTCAGGGTATAACTACGCTTGAAGAAGTTAATAAAGTTATCTAGTCAAAGTGAGAGAACCGGAATTGCTCACTAACGAATAATGTTGGCAATTTTTTCCGTTAGACCTTCAGCAAATATTGAAGGAATAATTCTGTCTGCAGTTGGTTCAGGGATGAAGCCTGCAATTACTTCAGCCGCTGCAACTTTGTGTTCATCTGTAATTGTTCTTACCTGATTATCAAGTGCGCCGCGGAATATGCCCGGAAAGGCTAGGGCGTTGTTGACTTGGTTGGGGAAGTCGCTTCGTCCGGTTGCCATAACGGCTACGCCAGCTTTTTTTGCAATATCGGGCATAACTTCTGGAGTTGGGTTCGCAAGCGCAAATACCACTGGGTTGCTAGCCATAGTCTTGATCATCTCGGGCGTGAGAAGCCCTGGCTGTGAAACACCAACAAATACATCGGCATCTTTGACGGCATCTGCGAGACTTCCAGAATCTACGTTCTGTGCAAAGTTTAGTAATAGTTTCTTTTCTTCGTTAAGGTTGTCTCGCGTAGGTTCAATAATGCCTTTGCTGTCAACTGCAATGATCGAAGCTCCCGAGTATTTATGCAGAAGTTTAGCAATTGCAACACCAGCAGCGCCAGCACCAACAAGAACTATCTTGCAGCCAGCCAGGTTCTTACCGACGACCTTCATGGCATTGATGAGTCCAGCGAGCACTACAACAGCGGTTCCGTGTTGATCGTCGTGCATGATAGGTATCGGAAGATCTGCTTTTAAACGTTCTTCTACTTCAAAACAAATAGGAGCAGCGATATCTTCAAGGTTAATTGCACCAAAACTTGGCGCAATAGCTTTAACCGCAGACACAATTTCATCAGCACTGTGCACATCGAGCACAATTGGAACAGCGTCAATTCCAGCAAACTGTTTAAAGAGCATGCTTTTACCTTCCATAACCGGAAGCGCACCGAGTGGCCCTATGTTTCCAAGTCCAAGAACAGCTGAGCCATCAGAAATAACTGCTACGGAATTATTGAGCCACGTGTAGTCACGTGCTTCTTCGGGGTGCTGGGCAACGTATGAGCTTACCGCCCCAACACCGGGTGTGTAGTAGAATTTCAATTTTTCGGGTTCATCAAGTTGATCTTTAAGGGTTATCTCAATCTTGCCTTTGAGCTTTTTGTGAATATCGAGTGCTTGCTGGTTTACATCATTCATAGTGTTCTAAGTATAAACGATTGACAATTATTCTATTTTATGCTAAAGTCAGCAATTATGAAATTTTTTAGTAACGAAAATACACCTGTACTCGACATGGCTGAAAAAGCGGCTAGTCATACAGAAGCTGCTGCTGGAATAGTAGTGGCGACTATAGGTCTTATTAGAATTGTTCGTGGACTTCGTGGTTCTGAGCCGGAAGAAGGCTCTACTCCACTAACCCGGCTTGCAAGAACCGCCAGACTAATGGACACAGTAGTAACGCTTGCATCAAGCTCTGGCAATGTTGTCGGAAAGGTAGACGCATTCCGTAACAGCCCCTCTCCTGAGCCAGAGCCATCTGTTGAGTCAACAGAAGTAGCCGCACCTGAAGATCAACCTGAGGTATCAGGTTAAAGCAAAACACGTATTGGCATTCGTCTAACAGATGTGGTACAATTATTGTAAGTTGTCAATAAAGTAAAAGTAAGGTAGAGTGGTCAAGTTATGCACGCATTAATTAAACAAGTTGAATCTAAGTTTCTCAAAAAACAAGTTGTGGATGTCCGCAGTGGCGACACCGTAAAGGTATATCAGCGCATTAAAGAAGGCACTAAAGAACGTACTCAAATGTTCGAAGGCCTTGTTATTCGCACTGATCGTAAAGACAGCATGACTAGCACTATTACTGTTCGCCGAGTTGCAAGCGGTGTCGGTGTAGAAAAAAGTTTTCTACTTCACAGCCCACTCGTAGAAAAGGTTGAAGTAACAAAACGAAGCAAAGTCCGTCGCAAATACCTTACGTACATGCGCGCCCTTAGTGGTAAAAGCGCTCGTCTTGCGGCTGTTGACTTTGACAAAAATGCCGTTAATGACGTTACCGATCACGAAGCTGAGGCTGCAAAGCAGACTGAGGTTGTTGCCAAGACTACTGAAGGAGCAGAAGCTTAGTACGTAGTTCTAACTTCAAAGAGTCGCGGAAGCGGCTCTTTTTAATTAATGTGGTTTTGCTGATCGTCATCCCGAACTTGATTCGGGATCCAGTATAATAGAAATCAGATGAAACAATTTTGTGTTTACATACTTGCAAGTGCCCGTAACGGTACTATTTATATTGGCATGACGAGCAACCTTGAGCAGCGAATACATCAGCATAAAGATAGGGTAGTCGATGGATTCACAAAAGACTACAATGTGAACAAGCTCGTCTATTACGAAGAGTGTATAGATGCAGACATTGCCACAAACAGAGAGAGACAACTGAAAGAGTGGCGTAGATCTTGGAAAATCAATCTTATAGAAAGTAATAATCCACAGTGGAAGGATTTGGCTGAAGAATTATTTGACTGGATCCCGAATCAAGTTCGGGATGACGAAACCAGGAGCCGAGCATGATTATCGGAATAGATGAAGTTGGTCGAGGATGTTGGGCGGGACCACTAGTTGCGGCTGCCGTAGGTTTTGAAGATGAAGTTGCTATTGCAGAGTTAACAGATTCTAAACTTCTAACAGCAAAGAAGCGTCAGAAACTGGTTGGTGAAATCCAGGCGGCAACCACTCATATCGGTATTGGCTGGGTATGGCCGCGAGAAATCAACGTAGTTGGCCTTACTGAGTCCGTCAGGCTTGCAATGCAACGTGCAGTTGACCAGATAAAGGTTCAAGGCTCTAAGGTAATTATTGATGGAAACTACAACTACTTACCACATATCGAAGGCTCTGAGGCGGTTATTAAAGCTGATGGCAGCGTTGCAAGTGTCTCCGCGGCATCAATAATTGCAAAGGTAGCCAGAGACGCTTATATGACAAATATTGCCCTAAAGTATCCTCAGTATGGTTTTGAAAAGCATGTAGGTTACGGTACAAAACAGCATATTGAGGCACTCACCAAGCACGGAGTTCTGACTATCCATAGAACTAACTACAAGCCAATCAAGAAGTTTATTCAAGATGCCAACTGAGGTTAAAAAAACAAACCACCAGTCTGGCCACGACGCCGAAAAAGTTGCAGCAAGTTTTCTTAAAAAGAACGGCTATAAAATCCTTAACCTCAATTGGCGAATACCAACATGTGAAATTGATATTGTGGCCCAAAAGAAAAAAGTTGTATATTTTATTGAGGTGAAGTACAGAAGTACTACTAACCAAGGGGGTGGTTTAGAATACATTACCCCAACAAAGTTACGTCAAATGCAATTTGCTGCAGCATGCTGGATTCAATCAAGTCGCTACAATGGCCCATACGATCTGAGCTGCATTGAAGTATCGGCAGGCTATACGGTTACAGAGTTCGTAGAATCAATTGATTAATCAAGAGCCATTACGTCTTCTTAACCTTCTCACGCTCCGGGCGCGAGAGTGGTTACATTGGTCTATGAATTGTCTTTAAACCAATCCTCAATGGCCGCCTGATCACGTTGTCGCCAAGCTACTCTGGCGGTAATTTCTTTAATACCTATTTTAATGTTTCGTTCGAGAGTAAGTTCGTTTTGCATGGGTTTAAAGAACTCTTCGTATTTTTCTAACCATTCTTGGGTGCTAAAGCAGTTTGCGCTATAGCGTGGATAAACGTCGTAAGACTTTGAGCTAGCAAATGTTTCTTCAATCCATGACCAGTTGTCTACAAGCCAATCCCAAGCGATCTCGCGCGTATAACGGTTACGCAAAATAAGAATGTACCAACGAAGAAGGTCTTGTGGTCGAACATGGTCTGGATCTTTAAGTAGGTTGACGAGTTTCTGTGCTACTTTGGGATCTTTAGTGGTCGCAAGTGCACCGCTGATATCAGATCGTAGGTCGGGTGAACCGGTTTCTTTGTGCAGAACAATAAGTTGATCAATTACCGAGTCTTCTCCAAATCGAACAACTACTGACATGAGCAGAGATCTGACTTCAGCATTCATACTCGCTGGATCTTTGCGATTATAACGAGAAAGTGCTTCAGCTATAAACGATGCGTTCTCTGAACTGGCTGCCATAGCTAGAATGGTCCGCCTCAGGTGAGTTGTGTTAGTGTCTTCGTCTTCAGCGAAATCCCAACCAAGCTGTTCATATTTTTCTTTCACAAGATCATAGGTGAAGTTTTTAATACGAGCTTCAGTTTCTTCATTTCCTTCAACTAACATACGAGCACTGCCAAGGATTGCCGAGATCATACCCCAAACGCTATCGCGAGGTTCGTTTTTGAGTATTTTGATTATCGAAAGTGCTTCAGCAAGTGAAATCTCACCAGCTTTAGAAAGTAGAATCATGTCGTTAAGACTGTTGATACGACCGCCCGCCTCAATCGCGAGGTCCTGAAGACCACTTCTAAGATGGTCAAGTTGTTCGTCTGAGGTGTAACGCACAACGTAGTGTCCGCTTGCGTGCTGGTTGAGGAGTGCTATTTCGTCAGTTTCAGAGGTTGAGATCAGAGTTTTTTCGCTGAGCGTGTCAGGTGTGAGTTTGCTGCTAGTAAGTAACGGTACTTGCCATGTCTGATTTGAAGGCGTTTCTGAATCAAGCAGTAAACGCTCTTGTGAGAGTTCTAATACTTTGCCCTTTTGAGTAACACTAACTATTGGAAGCCCAGACTGTTCAAGCCAGCTATTCATAAGCTTTCCTATATCTTTGCCGCTACTGGCCGCAAACGCTTTCCACAGATCATCGCGAGATGTATTTTTGTACTTATGATCGATAAAGTACTGCTTAAGACCTGCGCGAAAGGCGCCTTCGCCAATGTATTCACGCAACATCTTCAAAAGTCGGCCGCCCTTTGCGTATACTATTGCCCCGTCAAATAGTGTGGCTATCTGTGCTGGGTCATCAACATCAACTCTTACTGGCTGAACATCACTATAGACATCGCGGTTACTTGCAGCTACGGCGTCACCAGAGGTGTATTCTTCCCAATAATTCCATTCTGGATGGAGTGCATCAACGGCAATAAATTCCATTAAGCTCGCAAAACTTTCGTTAAGCCAGAGATCGTCCCACCACTGCATGGTGACTAGATTGCCAAACCACTGATGTGAAAGTTCGTGGGCAACAACGAGCGAGATGTATTGTTCACCACTAATCGAGCGATTTGTTGGATCAGCAAGGAGCGCGGTCTCACGATAGGTGATAAGACCCCAGTTTTCCATCGCGCCAGCGTCAAAGTCTGGAAGGGCAATTTGATCACATTTCGCAAGTGGGTAGGGGATGCCAAAGTAATCGTCATAAAATTCAATCAGACGAACCGCTTCTTTGAGTGAATGGTCTAAAAAGTTTACTGGCTGAGCCAGGCTGGCCCAGCTTCTAACTAAAACGCCATCTTTTGTTGTTGCTTCTACTGAGTGTATCGGGCCAAATGCAAAGGCGAGAAGATATGTCGACATTTGAGGAGTGGTCTCAAAAACGGTGGTGATTCGCCCTTCGCTAATGTTTTCAGATATGGGCAGTGTATTACCAAGGACTTGCTGACCTTCTGGGCTTGTTAGCGTCAGGTCGAACGTAGCTTTTGCGGATGGCTCATCAATACACGGAAACACTTCACGTGCGTGGTGGCTTTCAAACTGCGTAGCGATGATCTTCTTTTTTTCGCCTTCGTGGTCGAAGTATGAAGGGTACATACCGACCATGTCGTTGGTAATTGATGCATTAAAATCTAGCTCGATGGTAACTTCACCACTAATCGTACTGGCAAGTGTGAGTATGAGCTGGTCGAAATCACCATGCTCAAATGTTTTAACCTCAGATCCGTTAACTACCGCACGAGTGATTTCAAGTTCTTTGGAGTGCAGTATAAGTTCGGGGCTCTCACTGGTCTGATCTCCAGTAATCACAACGTTGCCGTTGAAGTGCAGTTGCTCACTGTCAACATCAAGGCTTAGTTTATAATTAGTTGGAACAAAGGAATCAAGCAGTTTTTTAATCATGCATCCCAGTATAATACATTGACTTAGTGCACTATATTAGTGTATAATATATAACATGAGTGCCGAAAATGAAAACGATCACGACAGAACTATATCTAGGCAGCTTGAAGCAGAATTAGGTCAACATACGGAAGCCACTAAGGTTAGCTTAGCTAGTCAAATACGGGGTTATGCGACAGGTTTGGTGCAACTCGGTTACCCCAAAGAAGGGTACCCTATTAATCCCGTTATGGTCGCTGGAATAACTTGGCTGGATGGAGAAGAGCCCCGGCTAAAAGTTGCATTTGAACAAGATGGATTCAACCCATCTGCAACACATAGAGCTAGAGTCACTGTAAGTACCGTAAGGCAAATCGAGGAGAATGAAGCATGCGAAGTGGGTCGTGAATACATACTTGCATACTCTGGTGGGAAGTACTTGCCTAATATGAGTCACTCAAGAGATATTCTTCCGAGCACTAATGAGCCTCAAGTGAAGACGGATTCGCTTAATTTAACGGCGGCATGGTTGGCAGTACAGGCTAGTTTGGAAATGACAAATGCAGATGGATCTGAGGATATCGTTGAAATACACACATTCCCAGAGCTTGATATGTATGATATGGTAGCGGCGCATGAACTTCTAAGGATTGCTTTCAAAGTTCATAGAAGTAAGGATTATCCTAAGTAGACTCTAGGCTTGGCCTGTGCTATACTAAAACACGAATCCGGCCACTGTGGTCGGAATTTTTTATAAACAACGTGGTGCACTTGTTGTCATGGGTTTGTCGAAGAATCTGAAACAATCACGGATTTCTCGATAAGCCCTACCCGTCTGGCCAGCAGGGTGAACAGGTCAAAATGACATTCTATTGAAAGGAAATAAAATGGAACTACAAATTAAACAACTCGTTATGGCAATCAAGCAACTCGCTGAAGAAAAAAATCTTCCAGAAGATGTTGTTAATGAAGCGGTTGAACAGGCGCTAGCAGCCGCTTACCGAAAAGACTTTGGTGAACGTGAACAAAACGTCTCAGTCACCCTTAATCAGAACACGGGCGAGATGACTGCCATCACAAGCTACGATGTTGTTGAAGAAGAGGATATTGAAAACGACGCTCAACAGATCACTGTTGAAGAAGCGCAAAAGTACAAAAAAGGTGCTGTAGTTGGAGATGTTGTAACTGAAGAAGCCCACCCAACCACTTTTGGCCGTGTTGCCGCTCAAACCGCTAAGCAGGTTATTTTGCAACGACTTCGTGAATCTGAACGAGAGATTGTTCTTAACGAATACGAAGATAAGATTGGCACCGTTATTGTTGGTACAGTGCAGCGAGTTGAGCCTCGTCTTGTCCGAGTTGATTTGGGTAAAGCTACAGGGATCTTGCCTGCTAGTGAACAGATTCAAGGTGAATATTACGGCGTAGGTTCACGAGTTAAGGTGTACCTTAAAGATGTTGAACGCGGCAACCGCGGTCCTCAGCTAGTGCTTTCTCGAGCTAATGAAGCATTTATCGAATACCTATTCCGCCAAGAAGTGCCAGAAATGGATGGTGGCGCTGTAGAAATCAAGGGAATCGCCCGCCAAGCTGGAATGCGAACCAAGTTGGCCGTAGCCTCAACTGTTCCTGGCGTTGACCCAGTCGGTACATTTGTTGGTGGCCACGGTACTCGCGTACAAGCCGTTATGAACGAAATTGGTGATCAAGAAAAGATCGATATCATCACGTTTGCTGAAGATCCAGAAACCTATATTAAAAATGCACTTTCCCCAACAGAAGTAATCCGCGTTGAACTTAACGAAAGCGGCAAGCATGCAAAGGTTATTGTTGACCAATCTCAACTTTCAATTGCAATTGGTAAAGGTGGTCAGAATGTTCGTCTTGCAAGTAAACTTACTGGCTACGAACTTGATATTGAGTCTGGTGCTCCAGCAACGCTTACTCCAAAACAAGAGGTTGTTGAAGCTGCTCCTGCTCCAACTGCTGAAGCTACGCCAGTTGTCACAGCTAATCCGGCTGAGGCGCCAAAACAGCCAGAGGCTCCAGCTGCTAAGAAGTCTACCAAACCTAAGCGTCGTGATGATATTGAAGCTGGTTTGCTTGGAGCGATCGAAGAACACGGCGAATAGAAGTTGATCAAATAGATAGATATTCTGTCTCTTGTCGTACCCACGCTCCACAGCCCTAGTGAGGGAGTGTTATCCCCGCGAAGGTCGTAGATACGCCGTGGCGTGCAGGAATCCAGCCCACAATAGTCATCTTCCCATTCCTACGTCCTGAACTTCTCTCAACCTGTATTTCTCCAAACAACTATCTTCTTCTCTTTCCCTCCTCACTTTTGCCGCCAAAAGTAAGATAAAAGCACACCCATAGCACCCAAGCCTCGATACCCCTCCAGCTCCTTTCTGACGCGTCAGGACGATGACAAGCATCCTTCACTTATCTCTTTTGTTTGTTCAGGCAAGTCCTTCCTGTACTCGTCAGAAAGCAGCTTCCGGGGTTCGGGTTTGGTTGAATGGGTGGGGAAGTTGTCTCGCGGGGCGAGGGTTAATTGATATACAACACTCCGAGCAATTTTATGCGGAGTAAGGTAGCTTAGTGCATAAATAAACAGAGTGTGTTGTCAAGAAAACTAAGTAATTTAGCACTCTTGACTCGTGAGTGCTAAGTGACTATACTTGCTATAGTGATGAGAAATAATACCACTGCTGTAAAAAAGTTCAAAGCGTATCGTTTCTTACCTTCGGGAGGAGTATAGTCATAGTATGAATTCAGCAAAAGAGTTTCAAGAATTTTTAAACCGATTAACCGAAAATGCTCGGCAAAGTCTTCAGCATGCTGACGGACTGGCCCGTGGGTTCGGCAGCGCATATATTGGTACGGAACACATTTTGCTTGGCGTACTCAGTCAAGAAAGTTCCATTGGTGCAAAATTACTAGAAACATCTGGCGTAACACTTGATCGTGCTCGCACTGCGCTGAAGTTAACACCAAAAGCTATTGTGATAAACCTCACCGGTAGCAAAGGTCTTAGCGAAGCCGCAAAGCTTACGTTGCGTACTAGTTGGGAAATAGCAAAAGAATTTAATCAAGATTACTGCGGTACCGAACACATACTCTACAGTATATTGTTACAGAAGAACGCGCGAGCAAACGTATTGCTACGAGATATGAGCATTAATGTAGATGATCTTACCTCTGAACTTGAAGGCTACCTTAACCAGCAACGATTCGAATATGAAGATACGAGCACCACAACTAAGCCTCAAAACAAAAAGGCCAAAAGTGCCTTAGAATTCTTCGGCACAGATCTTACAGAGGAGGCCCGAGCCGGTAGACTTGATCCAGTGATTGGTAGAGCTAAAGAGCTCAAACGAGTGGTGACTATACTATCTAGACGCACTAAAAATAACCCTATCTTGATTGGAGAGCCAGGCGTGGGCAAAACGGCAATAGTTGAAGGGCTTGCCCAGCATATTGCTGAAGAAAAGGTGCCAGAAAACTTGCTAGACAAACGAATTATTATGCTTGATCTTTCGGGAATGATTGCTGGTACAAAATATCGTGGTGAGTTTGAAGAGCGTCTTAAAGCTATAATGCAAGAAATTGCCGCTGATTCAAGTGTAATTGTCTTTATAGATGAGATTCATCTGCTTGTTGGAGCAGGTGCAGCTGAAGGTGCGCTTGATGCCGCAAATATTCTAAAGCCCGTACTAGCTCGTGGCGCAATGCGCGTGATTGGTGCCACCACAACTGATGAATACCAGAAAAGCATCGAAAAGGATGCAGCTTTGGAGAGAAGGTTTCAGAGCATTCAAGTAGCGCCACCCACGCTTGATGAAACAATGGCGATCCTGCAGGGACTCAAATCTAAGTATGAGGCACACCACGGTGTAAGTATTGATGATCACTTGATCGA
>CAYNKQ010000006.1:0-55405 GCA_964397855.1 uncultured Candidatus Saccharibacteria bacterium
ACTGATTGGATCCTGAATCTAGTTCAGGATGACACCAGGAAAAGGATTTATTTACAAACTGGATCTGCCGTGGTGGATGACGGACCAAGGGAGTTGATTGCTATCGATTGGATCCTGAATCTAGTTTGGGATGACGAGACAGGGGCCAGACAGGTTAAGTACGGGACGGCAGTGCTTCGGTGAGGCCACACAGTGCGACCCATAAATGTGCCGTGGCGTACATCGGAAAGATGGCCGCTTATTCTTAAATTCGTGCTAAGCAGTCTTGAACTACAAGCTTCAGTAGATCATCTGAAATTGGCTTTTCGACAGTAAACTGTATCGTACCCTTAGAGGTTTTAAATTCCGACAGCTCTTTAGCAAGTGATTCAACCGGGCCAGAACCTGGGAATATACTCAGATGATCTTTAAATTGAGACATGCCTATTAAGTACTTGCCCTTGTGTTTAAAAACGGGCATACCATAACTAATTACCTCTTCGACTTGCGGGGCAAGTATTTTAACCACTGATCTGATACGCTCTAGTGCAGCTTTTTCGGCCGGGGCTACATTTTCAAAATAGGTATCTATTGGTGTCATGCACATATTGTAGCAAACCGACTACAGCTTACTGAGCGCCTGAACTAGATCATACTCAGTCTCCCAGCCATAATGACCCTGAACAAGCTTTGGCAAGTAAGACGAACCGGCAGCACTCACATGCTCAAGAAGGTATACAGGCTTGCCCCGACTCATTGCAACGCCGATTTCCATAATCTGACCGATACTTCTGCTGGGTGAAGTTACAATTGCTACCATAGCTTCACTTTGTTCAATATTACTGAAGGCTGCCTTGAATATTCCCACGGTATCGTCTTTTTCTTGCAGTGCGTCAATAGCTGCATCGAAAAGATTACAGTAAGCTTGATGGCCACTTAGCTGGAGCGCATCAACAACAAGCCTCATTCTGGTTGTAACAATATCCAGTGACTCACCGGTAAACGCATATGCGCAAAATATTTTCATACGGTCATGATATCACACAACTTGGCGTGACCACTCCCGGCCTACTAGATAAGCAGCTGCGGCTAGCCTGTGCGTATATTAACGGTTTCTAGTTCTAATGGTCGAGACAATCGCAAACAACGAACTGGATAGGAAGATGCCTACAAGCCCATACAACCAGATCAGATTTTGGCCCGTAGCAGAAAGACCACCGGAAGAGTTAGTATTTGCACTAGAAGCTGACACCGCCTGAGCCAAACCGGCCGGATCATGAATACTACCGTCAAGAGTACCATCTAGATCTAAGTCAGAGCCATCAGTCACCTGGTACGACGCAACTTTTACCTGGTGGTTTGCAATGGTCTGGTCGGCAACCGAGGCGGCAGGGATAGTTGCGTAGGCGTGCGTATTCGGATTGTATTTCCGTACGACAAAGTTACCAGTTACTCCATAGTAGTACTGAGTAATACTGGCTGTGTAGCCATCGGTGCCACAATTAATTGTAAAGTCCATCAGGCCGGCTGGGTAGTCGTAGCCGTTGTCTTTTGTGCCGCTGTCTTCTGCTGCAATTGAAACAGAAGTGATATTACAGCTGCCATCAACTGCCAGCACCGCATACTCACCGGTTAATGAATTGACAAATGAAGCGACATTACTTTGTTCGTTATCAGGTATACCGTCATTATTAGCGTCTCCATTGTTCGGGCCCGCTTGCTCGATGGAATTACCGATACCATCGCCGTCACCATCCTGAGTAGCTAGACAGTCAGCCTGGTACTGCAGACACGGGAAGCCATTGTTGAGGTCTTCGTTGAAGCCCCAGATTTCATTGAAATTCCAGCTATTAAGTGGTGCGTTGGTGTTACTGAGCCTAAAGTAGTCCAACTGGGATCCGGCGGTGTTAACAGCGCTACAAGTTACTGCACCACCAGCGAGTCCTGCACAGATACCCTGACTTGTTCGCGTTTTGTCATAATAGTTCCCGGTTGCTGTTAGAGGATACTCATCTTGGTCAAAGTAACCGATAAGGCCACCAGCAGAATCAGCATCATCAGCGGTAACCTGAGCGGCACTGAAACTATTTTTGAGGCTTATGCTTTCGAGCGACGAATACGCGGAACGGTTAGAACCAAGAAGACCACCGACTCTGTAATTGCCGGCAACTGAACCATAACTGTAGACCCGTTCAAGTGCAGCACTTGCAACCGTAGCTTCGTCATCAGATTGAACATTTATATAACCGACTGCACCCCCGACGTTTTCGTAACCCGAAACGGGTGCATTCACATAACTGTCTTGCAGCTTTATTACGGAGTCACCACTGTAGGAATAGCTACCAAGGTAACCAATAAGGCCGCCTGTGCTACCTCCGTCAGAAGTTACACTACCACCAAAATAGCTTTTACTAAAAGTGGTATTACTATGATAAGAGGTACCGAGATGACCAATAAGGCCGCCTGTATCACTACCTCCGGTGATGGCCTGTGTGTTCGTATTGCTATCAAATATTAAATTACTGCTAACATCGGTGTCATAAAACCCGGACTGATAGAGATAGCCAGCTATGCCGCCAAGGTAGTAGGCTCCTTCCAGCGAACCGCTAACATTATTGCGTGACACACTCGCGCTATGTACATAGTCTGTTGCAAGGTAGCCGGTAACACCTCCAAGATATTCACTGGCCGTAATGTTGGCGGTAATATCGTTATTATCTACGCTAAGTAACTGCATGTCATAGGCGTTAAGCGAACCCACCAAGCCACCCATGTAGTAGTTGTCATTTACAATAGTCGTGTTAACAACGTTACCGCTTGCGGCGTAACTGTGAGTTTCTTCGGAATAATAGGAACCCACCAGGCCGCCACTTCTGTTGTAAGATACCTGATCTACCGTAATATTATTATCGTTGGTTGTTATCGTAGTATCGTCTTCGCTATAAATTCCTGCCACTAGACCACCTGATGAGCTATCACTAATAAGGGTTGTACCATTTACTTGATTGCTGTTGATGTGTGTCTCTGCATGGTCTGCGGTACTTAGGTAACCGATGATACCACCAGTGTCATTCCCTGATGTCAGATACGCTTGGACAGTATTAGTAGCAACGGTGGACTCAGCGCCTTCAACATTAGCCTCGCCAACGATACCACCAACCGAAGCATTACCATCAACTGAGCCTGTGTAGCCGCTGCCCGTAATGTTATGTATTCCATTGTAAACGTTGTAACATCCGACAAGACCGCCGACTCGACTGCCCAAACTATCTACTGAAGTATCGGTGAAATGAACATTGGTAATGGTAGTATCTTCAGCGTAACCTATCAGGGCGCCCGTACAATCGTTGTAATTTTCCAGATTACTAACATCAACGTCATCTACTGTCAGGTTCTCAATAGTGGCGTTCAATGTTCGACCGAATAAGCCGAGGTTTGATTGATCTCTGTCTATAGAGTAACCCGTAATGGTATGTCCGTTGCCATTGAAGCTGCCACGAAAGTCGATCCAGCCAAGCTCTTCGTCTTCAAGGTTGAATAGTGGTTCAAGCGAAATACCGCCACAATCTATATTTTGGGTGAGATTAATATGATCGTATCGGTATGTAATAGGATCGGCCGCAATATCTACTAACTCTGGGCAGGTACTCACCGAAATAACATTACCTTCTGGATAACTAACGGCTATGTTAACTGTTTTATTCTGCACATTGACTGCCTGAGAATCGGTGCCATACTCAACAATGTAGCTTGCAAGACCAGCGCCTTCACACGATAAGTCATTCCACTTCCCATCATTATCCGCGTAGAACTCACCGCAGTTTTCACCGCCAACATCATTAGGTTCTCCGCTTGCCCAGTTATTGTAGCGGCCCCCAATCTGCTGCCCATTACCTAGGCCCTGCCAGAACTGTTGCCCAGCTTCAGGGCCGGTCACCCATTTCCAAACGCCCTCTTCTTCATCATCGCTAGCACCAATCCAGCTGTCGGTGTTAACCCGATCTTTGATAAACTGATTTTCTGCTTCGGAGGTAATCGTAACCAAATAACCCTGCAAGCCATCAAGACTACGATTTTCAGCTGCTATCCTGGCGCTAACCCAGTCAATTGAACCACTACCTTCGCCTTCGCCCTCTTCTTCATCTGGAGCCGGCACGACCTCATAAAGGTGGCCATTAACGGGGTTATAGACTGTATCAGCTCCGGTAAGTGAAACTGACAATTGAATATTTTTAGGGTTACCGGTGCGGTAACGCAAAGTAGCCAGGGCCGCATTTATATTACTGCGCGTACCGCTAAAGTTAAGATGTGGACCAGTTTCATCGGTAGCAAAAGTTAGGCCAGTGATGGTTGTCATAGAAAGCGTACCACTTGGTACGTAAAGATCTACTGGAATGATATCGTTACCCGTACCGTTAATTTGCACATCGTTAATTGGTATATAGAGATCGACTACCCCAGAAACGTCAGCTCCGCCAGCAATAGTTTCGCCCGCTGCCTTAACGATAGCTGATGACGCCAGTAACGCAATAAAGACTGCTAACACTACACTCATTGTAGCCGTTAACTTGTAACGTAGATTTAAAAACATACCCTCTTCCTTTTTACTGCTCTAAGCATAAGAGAAAAAGTATGTGTTGTCTAGAGTACAGCACTTCAAAGTGAGACTTAGTGTATAAAATTAAAAGTACACGACACTCCTTATGTTTATAATGTGCCGCTCTCCCCAGATTTTACAAGGGTTCAGAGAATTTAATTGAGGAACAGCTGTTTGGCCATGGCTACAGCTGCATCTTGCGAAGGAACTTTGTCATTTGCCGAACTCATTACCACAATAGTCGCTACCTTGCTCCCACGACGGGCAGTCAACCTATTGGCTTTTTCGGTAAAGTAGGCTTCATCGACGCCCTCTATTTTCACTTCAACGCTTTGTTTTGCGGCGGTAACAAGAGTCTTTTTCGCCTCGTCTTCGTTTGAGCGTTCACGAACAGTAACTGAAACTGAGCGGAACGGCTTCTCTTTTGTACGGAACATACAGGATGAGAAGTTTTCAAGCTGAATTTTATCTGGCAAGAACGTGCTTTCCGTTACCTCTTGCTTCAGCTGCTTGCTCACAAAGTCTGCCGAAATCTGTTTACAAACTTTGCTAGAGCTTGTCATCCTTTTGCTCAAATCTTTACTAGCGATTGACGAAGTTTTTGGAACCCTTCTTACCTGGTACCCAAGCACGGTGCCCTTATTAACAAATCGTTCAACCTGACTTGCCATAAGAACCAGAACAACTGCAATAAATACCAGAAGAATTGGATTCAATCTGCGCGCCAAACGAAATACGCGAGAGCGTAATTTACCTATAGATCGTTTCCTTGTTTTGACAGATTGTTCCCCCATTTTCTACTTCCTCCCTACTTGTATACACTGGTCTTTTTTACTTTAGAAAAACATGATTATGCTTTTAATTGTACTTTTTCTCACGAGATTTAGCAAAAGAAACGCCCATGCACCCTCTTCTGGAGCGTGCCTCGTCAAGGCTATCGATGATGGGTAGCGTGGTGAGATAACTTCAGTTTATGGCCGCTCCCATATACAAACCTCCGAACACCAAGCTAATACCCAATAATGTTAGAGGAGCTGGTCGCTGCGCTAGTATAGCCGTGGAAGCAATGGCACCAATTGTTGGAGCTAGATACTGCGGCGGACTTATTCGCACCCCACCCACCTTTCTGAAACCCCAATCATATAGATAAATGGCGATGAGCGTAGAGAAGGTAAGACTATACCTTAGCGTAAGAGCGGTTACCTGCAGGGACTATGCACAATTTTGGAGGGCACCCGAGACAGCACTACACAGAACGTCGTTTTAATACCGCACCTGAGGAAAATACTTGGCGATCACTCGCCTATGGGAACGGTACATACGTGGCCGTCGCCGCCACTGGCACAAATAGGGTGATGACCAGCCCGGATGGGAGTACATGGACATCTCAATCCGCGGCCGCAGACAGACAGTGGGTATCTGTCGCCTACGGTAATGGAGTATTTGTTGCTGTTAGCTTTAACAGTATCCCTGGTCAGCCAGATATTATGACCAGTCCAGATGGGACTACCTGGACAGTTCAGTCGGCGGGCTCAACTATTAGTTGGAACCAGGTTGTATATGCAAATGGTATGTTTGTGGCATTGCCCAATTCTAGCAGTGAAGATATCCGAACAAGTCCGAACGGGGTTACGTGGACAGCTCAGTCATCTTCAAGAACCATACAGCTAAGCTCAGTAACGTACGGCAATGGTATGTTTGTGGCCGTAGCGTTCACCGGTACTGGAGGTAGAGTGATGACCAGCCCGGATGGGATTACATGGACGCAGCGTACTATCCCCGAAAACAACGACTGGCGATCTGTCGCTTACGGCAATGGCAGATTCGTAGCAGTTGGTAACAATGGCGCTCATCAAGTGATGACCAGCCCGGATGGGATTACATGGACTCCTCAATCGGCAGCCGAAAGCAATTTCTGGGCATCCGTTGTGTATGCAAATGGTACATTCGTGTCAGTTGCAGCAAATGGCACAAATCGGGTGATGACAAGCGTAGATGGCGCCTCGTGGACTGCATATGCTGCAGTGGAGGACAGCTCTTGGTTACATGTTAATTACATTAACGGACGATTTATAGCGCTTGCGGGGGATGGAACAAATCAGATTATGACTTCAATATCTGGGCATGATCTAGGCTTAGGTAACCCTAATTTCTCAAGTAATTCTATTGCCCCGGGCGGGGCAAGTCCTTCTGTGCTTGCAAACAGTACGGTACTATCGAGCGGCAACCCAGTTGACCCCGACGATTACACGCTCTCCCTCATAAACGATGGCGGCCTCAGTGGTGTCGTCCTTAACCCGGATGGCACGCTGTCTATTCCGGTTAACGCTAGCGGTGGTACCTACACACTCACCTATACCGCCTGTGAAAACATATTTCCTGATTACTGTGAACAGGCCAGCGTAACGCTTGCTGTGCAGGGTGCCACACCACCGCAATCAGGTGGTGGGCAAAACAGTAATTCTGCAAATAACGGCTCGTCTGGCAACAATGTCTCAAACTCATCTCTCGCCCAAACAGGCATATCACCACTACTATTTACATTGACAGGTGTATTATTGATACTAGCTTCTGGATTAACCTGGAGATATGCTCGAAGAACCAGCCTATAGAAACCTGGTCGCATATTTGTCGAGAGTTTGAACACTTTCGGACATTCCAAAACAAAAACTCCCGTTATGGGAGCTCTTGTTTTGGAGGGCCAGGAGGGACTCGAACCCTCGACACCCTGCTTAAGAGGCAGGTGCTCTAACCAGCTGAGCTACTGGCCCGTCTTCCTTACGGGAGGCTAAGCTAGCCCCATTTCCGTGTGGGTAATTCGCCGATGAGGTGTAGCACAAACGTCTACACTTTTCTTCACCTGCTGCTCACGTTTCTCGCAAGCTCCAGATGATTATAAGCTTCATGGTAGATCATTTCAAGAGGTAGACGACATTTCATAGATTTGACCCTAGCGCTTTGGTGTTCAACAAAACGCCGTTTTAAGCTTGTTAGCTGAATCATATAGTAATATCCGTCATCGCCCCTAGAGACTAGCACCTAGAAATAATTCACTCCTCAATCTTAGCAATTAAACATTAAATCACGGTTAAGTAATGTACTCTGCTTATAGTTTCAACTATTTTTGCAGCGGCGCCCCAACATGGGTGGAGAAATCCTAGTTGCTATGGTATAAACATAAGTAGACTGAAATTAAACTGAGGAGAATTTATATGGATACAAAATTAACCCCGCCAAGTACGCCACCACCAATTACACCAAGCCCGGTTCCAGTTGGTACACCACCAGAAAATAAAACTGACGTAATGGGAATTATCAGCCTTGCCTGTGCATTCTTTGGCCTTCAATTACCCGGATTTATTATTGGCTTAATTGGTGCTAAAAAAGCAAAAGAAGAAGGTCGTTCAGCAACTCTTTCCAAAGTTGGGTGGATCATTAACCTCATACTCATGATTATAGTCATTCTGGTTCTTGTGCCCCTACTTGTACTGGGGTTCATTGGTGCCAATCAAGCTTCTAAAACTGCCCAGGATATTTCTAATTCTTCACAAAGTCGTGTTAACGAAGCAACCTCTCAAAAGGCTTTCAAAAAGGGTGAAACTGCTCAATTTGGGGATCTCGACGTTGCAGTAACAAGTGTCATGCGAAACTATGTACCCGTAGCCGAGTATCGACGCGCGCCAGCTGGTAAGGAACTTATAGTTCTGGATCTTAGCATTACAAACAAAGGCAAAGAGAACGCTAGCGTAGCCTCCTACAACTTCAAGGTTGACGAAAACGGCGTACAAACTAACACTTCTTACGTAGATGGTCCTGGTAAACAACTTGAATCAGTTCAGCTAGCACCAGGCGCTACAGTGTCTGGCCAAATAGTGTTTGAAGTTACAGCCAACGCAACTGGTCTTAAACTTATTAGCGATGACTATGTTTATGATTCAACCACATATCGTTCCGAGAAAGTCGACTATAGCCTAGAGTTTTAATACTCGCGGACATTAATCAAACCCAGGTATAGCACCTGGGTTTTTTAATATTGGCGACAATTCTATACACCCAATCATTCACTAAAGAGTCCTCCGATATACCCAGACTTGGTATCACTGTGTCACGTGACGGATCTTTACGTAATGGATGCAGGTTCTGTATTAAGAATTAGCAAGCTGGGGATGACAGAGGCTATGTTTGCTGCCCCACTCCTACGCTACATCTTGCTACAAGCTGGTGTTTATTGGATCCCAGTCCGGGATCACAATAGGCTGTTTCTCAAGTGCATCTTTGAGCTTTTTACTTAGAAGACTGCGGTGGATCACAACAACGTAGCCGTTGGCAGTAAACCAGTCATCGCTCATAGTATAGTAGCCTTTATTTCCGGTTTCAGCTCCCCAACTATTTTCTACTTTCCACTGCGCGGGGACACCATCAACAACATCGACTCCAGTTATTACCATAGCGTGGCTTATTGAAGCGTCGCGCATTGCAAGCCGCTGAGCTTTATCAAAAGAAAAATCGACACTAAAAGTACTCTTGAAATCGTACGTATCTGTCGACATAAACCCTTTTTTGTTTGTATCAGTGCCAACATCACAGCCAAACCAAACTGGCTTACCTGATTTGATCTGTTTGTAAGTAAGCTTTTTGAGTGTTTCTATATCGACGTTTAACAATAGTGGTTGCTGACCACCAATAACGTTGCCCCCTGCCGCAAACACATAGGTCTGATTGTAAGACTTAGCAGATGTAGGATCATTTAAAATTGTAACGTAGTCTGAAAAGTTAAGCTTTGAGTACTTCTTGAGGAACTGCTTTGGTGTAATACCTTCTTCACGGTGGTATTTTTTGTCTTTATCGCGATACGCAAAGTTGAATGACTGTGGTGGCGTACCAATAGCAATGGTTAATATTCTATACACCTCACTCAGCATTACTTCTTTGGTGGCTTGAAGCTTCTGAGAAGGAGTGTCAGCTACTGCCAGGCCTCGTAAAGTTATGGCATCTTTTCGTAATTTTCGGTTCAATATTATATTGAGTTGAGCTGATTTTGAAGTTGCTACTGATTCGGGCATCACAGATTTAGGCACAACCCCATATTTTGCAATAACTGATGATGAATATTCCCACCAGCCACCGTCAACTTGAGGATGTTCGAGCACATACACCATATTACGATCTTCAAGCGGCTCGCCGGCAGTCGCTATGATCTTTTCATAAAATGTATTTGCTCGTTCAAGTTTATCCCAAAAGAATGAATAGCTTTGAGACAACTCAAAATCTTCAATTTTGTAATCAGTAGCTATTTGATGACGAATAATGTTTAACGTAGCAAACAGCCAGCATCTGCCACTTTCTTTTTGATCTGTTACAGAACCTGTTTCAATCTCATCTGAAAAAATGGTAGTGTTAACAGCGCTTAACGCATTATTTTCTGACGCAACATATATACCGTTTGTTGTAACTGCTCTTTCAGCTAGATTGCGCAGAGCATCGTTTGGATCAATATGACTCGCAAGATTTTTTAAGACTTTAGGTGTTATCGGTTGATTCATTCGTGCCTCGTGTAATTATTGTTCTCAGACTTACAATAATACGCCTCAGTGGCAGAATTGTCACATAGGTTGATCCTGCCTGCTGCTACAAAAGCCTTGGCTACACTATACTGGTTGTTCTATCACCGAAATTGGCTAAGCTTTTGCTGGATTTAATCCAAGATAGATACTTGCTGTAGATACTGGCATAGAAGAAATCAAAGGGCCGTTAGGACCATGCATGGGCCATTCACCAGTCATGCACTGTAGTTGCTTGTTCTCAAAGGGAGCTTTCGGGTCAGAAATACGTTCACGTAACATTATTCCTTGGGCCCCACCGCTAGCTCCGATTGGCGTCTGGCCGCCGAGCAAGCGCTGCCACTGCTGCGCAAGATACATTTGCGCAGTTGGACTAGCTTCTTCAATGAGCTCCGCTACTGTTAGATCTGATTTACCCGTAAAGGCCTGCAACTCAGCGGTAAGTCGCGGGAGGTTTTGCCCAGTTGAGCCATCTGCTGCCACATTAGGGAAGACAACGTTTTGTTCTGGCGCAGACATAAGTGCGACTTTCCAGGGTGCTTCACCAGGAGCAAGTTGAGCAGGAAAACGCTCTGTATTTAGGGGTATAAGTGCATTGTTTTGCCGTGGGTTACAGTTCACCGCAGCCTCACTGGTTGTGCCATGAATGCCTCGATCGTGCCCCTTTAGCAATGGACTCATCTCTTCCGGCAATAAACCTTGCGGATAAAAGACAACTTCTGGAGCCCAACCAAACTGACGCATTTTTTCGTATTCTGGTGCCAGTTCTGCCAATTCGTCGGCAAATGCTTCTAGCTCT
Organism: uncultured Candidatus Saccharibacteria bacterium; assembly: GCA_964397855.1. Taxonomy (GTDB): domain Bacteria; phylum Patescibacteriota; class Saccharimonadia; order Saccharimonadales; family UBA7683; genus UBA7683. Next base: position 10,937 of record CAYNKQ010000006.1, read on the forward strand.
GGGAGCACATATTCACCTGGGAGTATTCCCGCCCCTATAGCTTCACTTACTTTGGTTGCAAGAAGCGTATGGTACGGAGCAATAGTTTCAGCACTTAGTACCTCAGGTGCGGCAGTAATTTCTTCAGGAGCAGCAGCCTCCGCCACCGCTACCCCACCGGTTAGTGGTGCTGCTAACGCTGCTCGGCGACGTCGTTCGGACACTAGCTTAACTTCAATCTCGTCTAATTGAGCGTCTGAGAGACCTTCGAAATTTATAGTAATATTTGTCATGCATTATATTATAGCACAGATTACATTTTTTGTCTATATCTATTTCCAATCACAGCTCCTACCAAGTACTTATCTACCGCAGCATGCGCAAGGCTTAACGAAAGGCAGCCAGAAGTGCGTCTGGCTGCCTGATCCTCGGTGCTACTTGTTAACCATTAATCGCTATCTTTTTTGGGGCAGGTAGTTCTTTAAGTGGTACAACTACTTTTAGAACGCCATCCTTCATGTTTGCTTCAATCTTTGCTTCGTCTGCAGTTTCGGGTAGCCGAATACGACGGTAAAAACTGCTGCTGCTTTCACGAACAACGTACTTCTTGTTCTTGTCTTTTTCTTGCTCGTGGCGTTCTGCGCGAATAACTAGAGCACCTTTGTCTATATTGATGTCTATGTCTTTTTCTTCAAAGTTGGGAAGATGCGCTTCAACAGTTAGCTGTTTGTCATCTTCTGTGTAGACATCAGTGGTTGGCATTTGCAGTGCCTTCACGCTTGGCATGAACCAATCGTCTGAAAAGAACTGGCGCTGCAATGCTTGCATTTCAGCAAAAGGATCAAATTTAATTATATTACTCATAAGGACCTCCTTTATTGAATAACTTATGTTTTCGAAAAGAATAACCCTTGATACCCTTTTCTATAATGTATAATAATTTTCTGGCACTCTCATGTCAAGAGTGCTAATTCTTATCTGTTTGAGAACCACTATTTTCTGCGTTAGACGGTATCACTACAGCAGCAATCAAGTATGCGAGAATACCGGGAAAGATCCCCGTAAGCACTGTCATAATAATCCATCCCAGTCGCACAAGACTTACATCAAGCTCAAAGTACTCGCCTATCCCGGCACACACACCTGAAATTTTTTTATTGTTAGAAAGATATAAGTGTTTCATTGCTTTCCTTTCGTTTCAGGCTTTCTGTACCCCAATGTGTAAGCAAATATATGATCGGAAGAATTCCTGCTGTGTTTAAAACAAACAGCAGCACAAACCATACATGTTGATTGTTTTGGCTTGCTTTCCAAAGAGCGGCACCCTTCCAACACAGTTCCCAAATGACTACCACAGCTATAACTACTGTCCAATTATTTGAAATATTAATGTCCATGAGCCACCTTCATTCTAGACTCGCCCCTATGTTTTGCCACTGTGAGCCGTGTGTAGTAGTCTGGTAACTCTTTTAAATGAACCCAGGCGGTTTTAGCCGCTTGTTCCAAGTCGTCATTACTATCGTTTACTGGTAGACCGGTTGAGTCATGCTTAAGTTCGATGCCTAAACCCACAATGAATTCATTCATATCAACTTCTTTGAAGTTAACACCAACTTTTTCACCAACACAGATAGCCTCGGCAAATGTGTAAGACTTTTTCATAACTGTGCCTTCCTTGAGACCATGTAATACATAGTTGCTAGTGCCCATAATGCTGCTATGTTTACGCTCAGCGCAACAAAGACCCATTTATTGTTTAGGATTATACCTCCTAGACCAAGTAGCACTGCCAAGATACCTAAAATAGTGGCGACAGTTACCCGGTTATTTTTAACAGGGACAGTATTTGATCCGACAAAGATACACGAGCCCAAACCCAAAACCAAAAGTGCTAAGCTCCCCATTCTCCAGTCAATTATAATTGGCCAGTTTAGCTCCATAAACAAGGCGTAGGCGATGAGCAAAGCAATCAGAAGTAGCGCCGTGGCCATGACATCTTTCCAAGTGAGTGACATATATTCTCCTTTTTAGATTGATTAGTATTTAGGGTGGAATGTTATTTTTACCTATGGCTTTATCCCCCTTTCTGAGTGTTGTTAAAATCTCGGAACTTAATGGAAGTAGGTTGAATTCTAATTGTGGTGTAGGACTCTTCGCGAATTTGAGTCACAGGGGGAAGCAACTTTTTGCCTTCATAATCGCGTTCTTTAACAATCTGATTAAAAACAGCTTGTTTCATAATGTGATCTGTTTCAACGGAAGCTATTCCTTGAAGCTGCAACGTCTGCAATTTTTGTTCATCGTAAATAGTAAGAGCTACCTGAGAATGGGCATAAATATTGTGCATTTTTTGCGTTCCTCCCTTGGTGAGAATATACAAGTTACCATCATCGAATGAACAATAGTACACCGCAGCACCATCTATATTTCCATTTTTATCCATGGTTGAGAGCGTCGCTAGTTCGTGATTTGCTAAGAATTCTTGTTCAGTTTTGTTAAAGAAGATGTCGGATTGTTCGGCAACTCTTACTTCAAATTCTTTAATGGGTCTGTCTATTGCAGAAAACTCAATACACTTATTTTCAATAAACTTAACAAACTTTTCTGCGCTTACAAGATTAGCGAATCGAATTGTATAATCTCCCGCCCGGGTATGAAGCGTTACCGCTGCAAACACGCCACCCATTCGGCTCAGTGTTACCCCACTTACCAGATCATAGGTGACTTCATCCATTGTGGAAAATAATGGCATTCTATCCAGAAATAGCGCTCTTCGATCTGTGGCAACCAACATTGCTCCACCCGTGTTTGGGGTTCTGCCGTAAATTGCTCCTTGTATATGTTCGTCTTCATGTATTATCTGGTGCAAGTATCTGCTTTCAGGTTTTAAAAGCCCATATTCAGTCACGCCCACGCTACGAAGTTCATCTCGAACTCGTGCTTTATGTTCTCGTGTAAGTACCATGATTTCCCCTTCCTACTGATTCTTCTTGTTGGCGATGAGATGCAATTTTTGTTACATTTTTTACGAATAGTTGAGGGAGCCATTTTCTGCCGTCACGCATATGAAGGTCCTCAAATGACATTTCTTGTAACTTCTTGGCTGGTGGCTGTTTAAATCCTTTCATGTTTTGCTCCTTGGACTATTTTTGGCTGGTTTAGACTTAGCAATATTACGCTTTAGATTACGGTCTTTGAACCGTGGATTTCCTGTAATAATTTCTGTGGTTGGAATAATACGAGCGCGTTTGTGGTGGTCATCGGGCAACCCTGTCAGTAGCAAGTAGCCTTGCCATGCGGCTCTGCCAAACTCTAGTTCAAGATGATAGTTGTCCGAAAGGTACGGCTCATCCGTAACGTCGTAAAATACGTAGTGGCCCATTGCAAGCGAGCAATCTTCTCGGTGAACCTTATGCGAATAAACTAATATCTCACCAATGGCGGGCGGCTCGATCCAAGCGTATGTTTCGTTGTCTAAATAGAGCACCTTGGTGTTTTCTTTTGTTTCGATAAGTTTATAAAAACCTGCTCTCAATTGTGTAATCATGGCAACTCCTTTATATGTCCATTTAAGTACTGTTTCGGCAACTTGTCATTGATACAGATCATAGCTAAGCTGTGACTTGACTCACAGCTTAATTACTTCAGGAGTGGCAAAATACATATGAACGGAGGCTTGCGCATGAAACTATCTAAAAAAATCAATCAGCACATTAAGTTCACCACTTCCCCAGACAGTCCAAACACTATACTTGAATTTTTACAATCGCATTCAACTGGAGTGCTAGCTACAACGGGTGGGTTCAACAACCCCCACGCCGCTGCCATCTACTACACAGTAGATAACAATTTTGACATAATTTTTGCTACAAAAAGTGCCACTCAAAAGTATGAGAACATGCAAAAAAACAACAACATATCGCTAGTAGTGTTTGACACTTACACTCAAACTACAGTACAAATTACTGGAAAGGTAGTCGAAGCCGTAAGTGAAGAAGATGTGCACAGTGCAATAGCCAATATGCTACATTCAGCCCAGCAAACAAGTGAGGAAGGCAACCCACCTATCTCTAAGTTGTATGCGGGACACTATGTGGCAATGCGAATTATTCCACAGACAATTCGTATGGCAATTTTCCTTCGACCAGATCCTGGTGGATACGATATTTTTGAAACCATAGAATTTAATCGAGACGAATAACTATATTACTGCTCAAGCATCGCTTCCAAGGCTGAGAGATCGTTAACTAAAATACCGTGGTTATCGATTGATATAATATTACGTTTTTTTAGTGCTTTCATTTCTCTACTTATTGTCTCTCGAGAAAGCCCCGACCGAGCTGCTAAATCACCTTCTTTTGTTTCTAGTAAATAACTCTGCCCGCTGCTTTGCACGCCAAACCTGCGACATTCAATAACAAGTTCATACACTAAGCGGCTTTTAGCCGTGCCAGACATTAAATGAACAACTCGTGCTAGTATCGAATCCACACCACTATAGAGGCGCGAGAGCAGATCAAACATAACATCAGGGTTTTCTTTCAAAAATGCTACTGTGTCGTCGGCAGGAACAATTCGTAATTCCGTCGTGGTTTCTGTTTTATAGAAGAACTGATTGCGGTTTCTGTTTATTGCCCAAGCCATTGGGAAAAACGCTGGTGACTTAAATATGTTAACAATCACCTCGTCGCCACGGTATGAAATATCATATTCTCTTACTTTGCCCTTGATAATGTAAAAGATATTTTCTGGATCTTGATCGCCAAAAATAAGGATCTGACCCTTGGGGTATAGCCGTTTCGGATAATTTGAAAAAAATCTTTCTAGCTTGTTCAGTATTTCAGGGCTCATAACTATATTCCTCTAATCTGACTATATACCCGTTTTATAGTTATGACAACATCTTTATGAAAGAAATCAAGATTATTAAACATTTTCAAAAATGAAAAAGAAGCTTTGTCGACTTCTTTATATGGAACTCTTGGTACACAGTAGTTAGAGAAGTTATAACCTTAATCATGTTAGGTGGCGGCTAAATCGGCATCAATCCTCTTATCCAATTCGTCCATAGTGTTCATGAATTCGGCAGATAAGTTGATATTGTACTTGCTTGCCAAAACTAAAACTGACCACAGGCAATCACTTAATTCGTGGGCTAATTTATTATCTACATCTTCCATCGCTCGAAGCCCGTGCTTTGCCATAATTATTTTAGAAAGATCTCCGACATCACCAACAAAGCCAGCCATGATCTGTTGTTCATTCCAAGTAATTCCACGCTTTTCTTGGTTGAGCTTATCGTACTTATTTCGAATTTCAATTGCTCTTTTTTGTAAATCGTCTAAATTCATATACCCATAATAACAAAAGGTCAATTGAGACTTGAATCGTGCAACAGATGCTAGTTTTTCTTTTGGTCTTACGCTTGAACTAAAATAATCTGATATGTTGAATTGTTACACCGGGAGGGATAGCGGACTTCGTCCTTCTCCACTTTGTTACGCCGAACCCTCGTTCGCTTACGCTCACTTAATGGGTTCAAATCCCTACTCGATAAATCGAGTTAAATATAAAACCACTCCTTGAAGAGTGGCTTCATATTTACCTGGTACACCGGGAGGGATTCGAACCCCCGACCCTCTGTTCCGAAGACAGATGCTCTATCCAGCTGAGCTACCGGTGCGTAGTGTATTACCGCTGTTGGGTAATGACATGTTTATTAAAACCTAAGGTACGAGCATTTTGCTTATTGCCTGATCTTCAGTGATAAGTCACTGGATAGCCGAACTCGTCAGCGTTCACTTCTCAAATTAAAAAGTCGCTAGGCTTTGTTCTTTAATTTGGCTGGGAACAGGCTGTATTATAACAGATGTGGGTAGTTATACGCTATACTGGATATCATAATGAAAATTCTTGAAAATGTTCTGTTGGCCCCGTATACCTCTCTTTTCTGTGGTGGCAAAGCCCAATATTTTGTTGAATGCAGTACTACGAAAGAGCTAAAAGGGGCACTTGAGGAAAATCCGACACAAGAGGTCACAGTTATTGGTTACGGAACTAATTCACTTATTTCTGACAGAGGCTTACCTGGTCTCACTATTTTGTATCGAGGTGGTGATGTCCGGTTTGAGGACACGCTTTTAATTGCCGATGCCGGGGTATGGTGGGACGATCTTATAGAAGCCAGCAACACCAAAAAACTATGGGGTCTTGAGTTCACCAATGGCGTACCGAGTAGTGTTGGCGGAGCGGTGATGGGTAATATCGCCGCTTATGGTCAGCAAGTAAGCGACTCTCTCGTGTGGATAGAAGTGCTAGACCGCACAACCTTACAAACAAAGCGAGTCGCCGCAAGTGAAATTGAATTTGAATATAGGAAGAGTTCACTACAGACGCTCCCTGAAGTTATTATCACAAAAGCTGCATTTCAACTTTCTGAGACAGTGACAACTCCCCTGGCTTATGCTTCGGCACTTAAGGTTGCTGACGAACTCGGTCTTAATCCTAACGACCTAGAGGCGAGAGCAAAGATCATTCTTGAGGCCAGAAAACGAGCCGGCTCACTCTATCAACTTGGTAATTCAACTCAATCACATACCGCTGGATCTTTCTTTAAGAACCCGGTTGTTACACCTGAGCAAGTTAAAGAAATCATTAGTCATGAAGAAAAATCAGTGGGACACAGCCTGGTCCTTTCCCAGAACAAAATACATGGCGGAAGTAGTCAACGAGTTTCTGCAGCTCATGTTATGCTCGCAGCTGGCTTTTCACGAGGACAAGCTTGGGGCAATGTTCGTCTTCACCCTGACCACATTTTAAAAATTGAAAACACTGGAAATGCATCTGCACAAGAAGTCTACGATGTAGCCCAGCATATTATGGTAACGGCGAAGGAGATTCTTGGCGTTAACTTAGAGCCGGAAGTTAAGTTCTTGGGCGAATTTGAAAGTGCTAGAATAAAGTAATGCAATCAAACATTGTAAATGTTATTATCTATTTAATTCCAGCTTTGGTGGTGGCAATTAGTCTTCATGAAATGATGCACGCTTTGGTTGGATATTGGCTCGGCGATGACACCGCCCATAAGCATGGACGTATCAGCTTCAACCCTCTTCATCACATCGATCCCGTTACTACCGTTGGACTCCCGCTGCTACTTGTACTGATTGGACTCCCACCCTTTGCTGCGGCTAAGCCAGTACCCATAAATATGTACCGGCTAAAATTTCAAGAATTCGGTATGGCGCTTGTTGGTGTTGCCGGCCCACTTACCAATCTGCTACTTGCCGTAATTTTTATGCTAATACTTAAGGTTGTGGACAATGGGGCTCTGCAGCTACTTGCCGATGGCAAAATGTATGTTGATAGCTCTTATATTGTTGGCTTCCTTGGCTACAGCATAATACTCAATATTGGCCTCTTTGTATTCAACATGATACCGTTCCCACCGCTCGATGGTTCCCGCGTACTCTATGCATTGGCACCAGAGTTTATTCAGAAAATTATGATGCAAATTGAAGGCATGGGGTTCACTGCAATCTTGGTGTTTATGCTCTTTGGTTTACCACTTATTAGCCCACTTATTTCAAGCGCTCAACAACTGATCGTCTCGTTACTTATTAGCTAAGTTTTTTGCTATCACTTGGTAGCGGGAATTTTAAACAGAATTCTGTAACTTCACTGCGCAGTGTTTCAAGTTTTTTTGTATCAGTTCGATTTGTTATAGCTTCGTGCATCCACCTGGCAATGTGCTGCATGTCATCTACTCCCATTCCTCGTGTCGTAATAGCTGGTGTGCCGAGTCGAATTCCACTTGGCTTGAAGGGTGGGAGTGTATCATTAGGAATGGCGTTTTTATTAAGTGTTAGACCGATGCTGTCGAGTACATGTTCAGCTTCGCCGCCATCGATACCGAATGAACTAAATACATCTACCAGCATTAAGTGATTATCCGTGCCATTTGTGACAAGCTTGAAACCGCGTTTCATCAGTTCGTTTGCAAGCTGCTTGGCATTTTCTACGGTATTTTGGGCGTATGTTTTGAATTCTGGCTTAAGCGCCTCGCCAAATGCAACCGCCTTAGCTAACGTGTTGTTCATGTGTGGGCCGCCCTGATAGCCGGGGAACACCGAACGATCGATGATTGTCGGGAGATTCTCTAGGCTGCGTTCTACCGCCTTGAGTGGGTTACCAACCGCACCTTTGGTGAGGATCATTCCTCCGCGCGGACCACGAAGTGTTTTATGAGTTGTTGTTGTCATAAGATGGAAACCATAGTCAAACGGATTCTTAGCAACACCGCCAGCAACCAACCCAGCAATGTGCGCAATATCGGCCATGGCCATGGCATTTACCTCGTTAGCGATATCGACGAATTTCCGGTAATCCAACTCACGTGGATATGCCGAGAAACCAGCAAGTATGATTTTTGGTTTGAATTTTAACGCCATCGCACGAAGTGCCTCGTAGTCTATTTCGCCCGTCTCAACATCCTTAATACCGTAACGTTCAAAGTTAAATATTTTACCTGCAGCAGTAATTGGATGGCCGTGTGTGAGGTGTCCACCATGATCAAGTCGCATACCCAGAACGGTATCGCCAGGTTCGAGCCATGCGTGATACACCGCCATATTTGCTGGAGCACCAGAATGAGGTTGCACGTTAGCGTGATCGGCACCAAACAACTGCTTGGCTCTGTCGATCGCTATTTGCTCAACCTTGTCTGTATTTTCCTGACCACCATAATAGCGTTTTCCAGGATAACCTTCTGAGTATTTGTTGGTGTAAACACTCCCGAGTGCCTCAAGTACATCCGCAGATACATAGTTTTCTGAAGGAATCAGTTCAACGCCTTCACGCTGACGCTTTTCTTCTGCCTCAACCAATTGTTGTAAGTCTTTATCTGTTAAAGCCATTATTCTACCCTGCCTTTTCACGTATTACTACGTTGTATTATACGATATTTTAATTTCAGGAATAGAATGTTTGCTAGATCATGAATTCATTATGGTCTTTTTTTGATATATCTTCAAGCTTGTTTCATATATCACATATGATATACTACTGTACATGCAAGAATACCAGCAAAAAATCGGAGAGCTCGTAGCTCGAATTCGTAACCAACGTGGCCTAACTCAGAAAGAACTCGCGGATAAGCTCGGAACTTCTCAGAGTGCAATCAACCGAATTGAAGCTGGTAAACAAAATGTCACTCTCGAAATGCTTGCCAGAATAAGCGATGTTCTTAATAAAGAACTCATCAGCCTTAGCAGTAACACTTTGAATCTTAAGGTTGAAGGTGGCCATAAACTTCGTGGTGCAATTGACGTAAAAGTAAGCAAAAATGCCGCGGTTGGACTACTCTGCGCAGCGCTACTTAACAAAGGTACAACCACTCTTAAAAAGGCTCCCCGTATTGAAGAAGTGTTCCGTTTGATTGAAGTACTTCAGAGTATTGGCGTTAAGGTCACCTGGTGCGACAATGGTGATCTTGAGATCAAACCACCAAAAGTATTGAAACTTTCTGAAATGAATGTGAAAGCAGCCAAACGTACCCGTAGCGTTATTATGTACCTTGGCCCACTTATGCACCGATATAAGTCATTCAAACTTCCCTATGCTGGCGGCTGCAAGCTCGGCAAGCGCACTGTTGCGCCTCATCTGTATGCACTCGAGGAATTTGGCGTACAAGTAGAAACAAAAAATAACTACTACTTGGCAACGATAAAAAAGAAGCTCGCAAAAGATGTGACTCTATATGAGATGGGCGACACCGTAAGCGAAAACGTACTGATGGCTGCTGCGCTAACAGACGGTGTGACCACGCTCCGCAACATTAGCAGCAATTACATGGTACAAGATATGTGCTTTTTTCTTGAGGCCTGCGGAGTTCAGATCGATGGAATTGGCACAAACAAACTTGTAGTCCATGGCGTTAAGGATATTGATAAAGACGTAACGTATGCACCAAGTGAAGATCCGATAGAAGCTTTTAGTTTCATAGCCGCTGCTATTACGACAAACTCACACATAACCGTGAATCGCTGCCCTATCGACTTCTTAAGGGTAGAGATTCTTCGTCTTGAAAAAATGGGCTGTAAGTTTAGAATAAGCAAACCATACTTTGCCGAGAATGGACGAACCGAACTAGTGGACGTAACCACCCTTGAATCAGATTCACTCAAAGCTCCGGAAGATAAGATAGCCGCGCTTACGCATCCAGGGATAAATATGGATAATCTTCCATTCTTTGTGCCGATTGTTGCTAGAGCCAAAGGCACAACTCTTATTCACGACTGGAGTTACGAAGACAGAGCACTATATTTTACCGAGCTTCGAAAACTTGGAGTAGATGTGAAACTTGCTGATCCACACCGTGCTTTTGTAACTGGACCAAGCAAGCTTGAGCCAGCGGATATTAACGCACCGGCAGCACTTCGCCCAGCAGTTATCATCCTCATAACAATGCTGGCAGCCCCAGGCACTTCAATCTTGCGCAACATCTACTCAATCACTCGTGGCTACGAAGACTTCGCAGAACGCCTCAATTCACTCGGAGCACATGTTACCGTACTCCGAGATATCTAAGAACCTTCTGTAACTCGACTTATTCTGTTTGAATAACCTTAGCGAATGCTTTACTTCGGGTTCTTGCGATCCCTACACTTATACTTACCCTCTGTGGCATTCAGGCGTTTTGTTCCGTGGTAAGAACTTGTCGCTGCGCAGGTTGTATACTTCGTACTGGCGCCCCATGTGCACTTATTCCATGTACTGTTTAAGTGAGACTGAGTAGCCGTCAGCGGGCAAGTCGGCTTGCTGCTCGCGTTGGACCAACAGTATCCCTCGCTCTTGAAGTAGCCCTGGTAGCTGCTACAGCTAGCAGTGCCCGTACTCCCTGAATTGCTGGTATTCATATTACCTAACTCTGCAGCAAGCGCATCACGACAGGCCTGAGAATCAGGGTTACTACATGGGTTACTATTGCCTGAGTTTCGTATAAATCTAGCGACCGCTTCTGTATTATTACCCCATATACCATCTTCCGTAATGCCACCGATATGCTGAAGACGGGCTATGCAGTTTCGGGTCGAACCGCTTGTTATGTTTTTGACCGGGACGTTACAAGCTCTCCAGTTGACACCAGGCACAGTACCCCCGCCGCTAGCGTTATTAGCGTCTCGAGCACGGCGTGCAACCTCTTCCAGTCTGCGCTGTTCGGCGTCATATTTACCCTGCGCTATCGTCAATGCTCGGTTGGTCTCATTAAGTAACCACTGAGCGTTCTCAACTTGGCGCTTGGCTTCATTTTTGTGCGCCTGTGCAACCTTAAGCTCCGCCGTAAGACCCACAAACGTAATGTCTGGAGAGTACTTATTTACCTTAGCAGCTTTGTCGTAACGTTCTTTAACCTTGTTATAATTATCATTAACTGCGCCTTGCCAATCTTTGCCCTTGAAGTTGGTAAGTCTTCCCGCAATAACTGCACTGTGCTTTGTACGAATTGTGCTCAGGTCCGCAGGGGTCATTTGGCCCTGGGATTTGTCTGATATTTTACCCGCTGCAACCTTTAGATCATTATTGAGTTTTGAACGAGATTGCATGCCTTTGACAATATGATATGTCTTAGCGTTAATTTGCTCTTTCGCGTATTTGGTGTCTGCCTCTACTTGCTTACGAGCAGTCTGAACAACAGCCACTGTCGGTGCAGCGCTTAAGAAAGTAGCTGTATCCGCTGACTGCTTGGTAATGGCTTCAGATGCAGTGGTAAAATGAGCGACAACCTTACCACGCGACCACGATTTACTATTTAATACACCCACCCAGTAGGCCTTACCTTTAGCGTCACCACCAAGCTTTAAATTTGCGTACAAATCGTCAACAAACTTTTGGTTTGTTTTATCGGTGATGGACTTCACGGCGACAAACTGAGACGCAACGTCTGTCGGCTGCATGCGGTCACCAGCAAGTTTTTGAGTCCAATGCTTATAGCCACCAGGATCAGGATTACGGTTAGAGGCAGCTCTATAGAGACGAAAAACAAGCGCCTCAGCACTTTCATTCTTACACTTCTTAAGCGCTTCAAGACTATTTGACTTACAAGTAGTCACGCTATACTGATAGGCGGGCGGTGGGGTTACTGAAGCAAATGAACGAAAAACCATAAAGCCACCCACCAATGAAACTACCACCACAACTGGCAGCATTCGTTTGAGGTTCAACTTTTTTGCAGCAAGTAAGCCACCAGACCCAGAAGCAAACTTACCTTGTTCATCTCTCACTGGGCCTGTTTGTTTTCTAAAAGGATTCTTAAGCTTTGGCAGCCCGAGCGACTTCTTTGGTTTATTGACACTACTGAGATCTACTTTATCTTCAGAGGACTTCATGTTTTTCCTTTTTTGTTTTATCTGTTATGACTTAGTTATAGCATAAGTATGATTGTAAATGCAACAGTGCACCGGCTAGGTCTCAGTATGCAACTTACTCTGATCGTAAAAGCTTAAATGTTTTGAAGCCCAACACTATTAAAAGTTGAAATAGAACTACATAAAGGCATGTGATTGATGTTGTTATCAGACTCTGCCAGGTAAAATCTTGTATCATGAATGAAATGTCAACGGCTAATCTGGGAGCCAATCGCGTAAGGATCGAGAGGAAACTATAAAATACTGCAAGTATCAGTAGAAATTTCAAGAAGGCAACAACAAAGAACTGGCCGTGCCAGGAGTTTTTAGAAGCCCTGAAGTTTCTAAAATCTTCTTGAGCATAATGATTTTTAACTGCAACCTTAGCAGAACCGAAAAACCAAATAACAAAAAGCACTACGGTTGCCAGCAACCCCCAGAGGGCAAAATCCATAAACCGATTGAACCAGCTCAGCCAGCTTTGATCTAAAAATAGTCGGCTAATCCAGCTGCTCTGCACATCTATATAACTAATGTCCTGCTCCGAAACAAATCTATCTGAGTACTGAGTTGCCAAAAAGTACACAGAAAGTGCAAACGGCAACACCAGCAATGAGAGGGCGACGGCTGGACTTGGTAATATGTACTTGAATATATTCTTTTTCATTCTAATGTAGCACTTGTTGATTATTTATAGCACAAGCAACATGATAACTACAACGATCTATTGGTCCAGCCTATAGGCCTTTTTCAACCATACCGTCTTTTACTTCACCCAAAAACTTTGCAATGTACACTTCTCGTCCATCAGATTCACCTTTGAGCGTACAGGTATATAGCGTCATCTTAGGCTGTGCGTCGCGCTCTAACGGAGCTTCGATCTCAGTTTGGGTTGGCTTTACCTCATTATGTGAAGTAATTTCGTAACCATAGCGCTTACCCTGAAAATCTACCAATATCTGATCTCCGACAGCCAACTTATCAATATGATAAAAAGGTGATTTTGTTCGAGTTTGGCCTGGGGTCGCACCCAAGCTAAAGCGGTGGGCACTAACAATAAAGTTACCACCAGCGACAGGGTCGCCTCGCTCTGGAAATCGATGCCATGAGCCCTTGTCGAGTGCTTCAGCTCCGCCAGTTGCCAGCGAAACATTTACCCCAATTTTTGGAATATAAATTCTATCACCAGCTGGAGCCGGCAGCGCCTTGGCGTCGATCTTTTCAATTGGAAATAGCACCGGGATGTTCGGTGTCATAACAAGTACAAGCAGGTACATTCCACCAACCAGACCAGCAATGGAACATGCCAAAAGTAAGCCGCTCAAGAATTTGCGACCTGCACCACGTCTTGTGACTCCCCTCTTATGTTGAAATTGCATATGTATAAGTATACCAAAGAATATCTGCTTAATCCGAAACTTTCTGGCACCTTAGATCAAGCGTATTTACGTTTTGAGCCAAAAGGTTGCGAGTACTCTTCTCTGTTGCCAATCTGCACCTGGGAACATATCGACAAGTGACACTGAATCAACTGTAATTGGGTCCTCTTTCTGGAGTACCTGCACTTTTTGAATCGTACTGTGAGGCACAAAACCACTTCTTGTAAATTCCGGGTTATTGAATGTAGCGCCCTTTCTTTCAAGCAGAGAAATGGTTGATTCATGTAGTCTTTGCAACTGCGTTGACTCATCAAGTAGAAAAACGGGTGTTGTTCCAAGCATCGACTTCTCAGCAATTCCGACTACAAACGATTCGAAGTTAGCACATAATTCGTCGAACCGTTGGAGAAAGTCTTTATCAACATGGTTGATCGCAAAAACGTCCGCCACTGTTATATGGGGTGGCCAGTTGTCCATATGAAATTGAACGCCGTCCTTAACTTCGTTGACAAAGGATACCAAACAGTATTTTTGGGAATAAACCATTAACCTCAGTGTAGCAAATAAAATTACCCACGGTGAGTAATTGCTTGTTTCAGATGGTGCCTCAAGCAGAACTATGAATACATCTTCCTCGCATGCTCAGAGTAGATCTCTGTAGGACTTCTTGATGAGTGAATTTTGATGATTATTCTGACTCGTCGTCACGAGTAACCAGATCTCAAAAACTAACCATGTTAATTTTCAAAAGCTGGTACCCCGTAGTTGACGCACTTCGCAACAAAAAATAAATTAGATTCTTACTATATACTCGCCTCCTCATAAATAACGGTATAGTTAAGTGTATGAAAAAGTTCATACAAAAGATTATAGATTTATTATCTATGCAAAAACCCAAAGATAGGCTTATTTTCTTTGCAATTTTACCTCTAATTATTTGGTTATTAACAAACATAGAATTCATGCCTAGCCTCTCTCTGTATGCACATTTAGGTATACCCAGTCCTTCAATCGGTTTAACCCGAGCCTTTTGGGAACTATTAGCAGGAGATTTCGCTGGGGCATGGAACCTGAATCCTTTGATTTACCCAGTTGTGTTAGTTGTGTTATCGATAATAGTAAAAGATCTAGACACAGTTTTTAGGAAACGATAGTGTATACTTTGAACTAATAATATGGGTTACTTATGGAGGTTCTTATGACAAAAGCTAGTAATGACAGCGTGGAGCAAAAAGATTACTTAACAACTAGTCTTCTTTCGTTATTTCTCGGAGGATTAGGCGTAGACAGGTTTTATCTTGGCTACACAGGCCTTGGTATCCTAAAGCTCCTTACTTTTGGTGGATGTGGTATCTGGTACTTAGTAGATCTGATATTGGTCATCACAGGAAGCTTAAAGTCAGCAAATGGAGGAGCGCTTAAAGGCATAGAGAAGAACCAGAAAGCAGTATTGATAATAGTTGGAATATTCTTTTTCTTTAGTTTCGTTGTGGGTGCTATCGGGGCTGCTACGGACACTACTACCGATACTAATACTGGAAATTCAAAAATTAATGAAGTTAAAACCAATGAAGTCAACGCTCAAACTGAGGCCGAAAAAGCGGCTCGCATTCAAAGAGAAGCCGAGGCGGCAACCGCAGCGGCTAAGCCAGTCGAAACGGTAAGTCAGAAAAATGCTGTCAAGAAGGCTAAAAGCTATATTGGCTTCTCGGCATTTTCTCACGACGGGTTAGTAGGTCAACTAGAATATGATCAGTTTTCTAACGCTGATGCTATTTATGGTGCAGATAATTCTGGTGCAGATTGGAATGAGCAAGCTGCAAAAAAAGCAAAGTCATACATGGAATTTTCATCATTCAGTCGGGGAAGTCTGATCTCCCAACTAGAATATGATAAATTTACGCCAGCACAAGCAGCACACGGCGCTGATTCAGTCGGGCTGTAGTCCAATGCAGGGTAGCAAGATGAATCAAGCACGTGTGATATTAATCTAAGTTTGCAATATAGTTATTATAAGTGTATAGTTCTTATTATAGTCTGTAATGAATACAGAGCCTTATAAAAGTGTACTACCGGAGCAAATACTCAACCGAGTAAAGACAGGGTGAAATAAAGTACCGCCAACCAAGAATATAAAGGCAGGCTATCAAAATTTAATCGTTTTGGTGCCTGTTTTTTGATTACCTCAAAACAGCTCTACCGAAAATCAAGGAGTAATTCGCATGAAGAAATGCGAGGGATTTTTTGTAGTCCCAAAATACAATAGATTTGGCATACGTACTACCCGAAAAAGTAGATTCGTGGGCGTTAAGCGCGCGTCGCGAAGCCCACGATCTAGTGTGTCCTGTAACTTGATATACAGGATAAAAGTAGGGTCACTTTATGTCTAGGGTTGAAAGACTTTCAGATTTAGTAAAAGCTCGGCCACAAGCTGAAGCTTCCATCAAAGTATTCGCTCAGGCTACGTATTTCCCTGGCTTTATAAAACTATACCAGCCGCATAAACCTATCGATAAACTAATCGCTGGTTTTGAAACAGACTCGAAGAAAAAACTCACTTCTCGATTGATTCAAGCCAGTGATAACTCCGCAGACAATCTTCAGCGTTCTTTACGAACCAGCAAAGCATCCGTTTTAGCATACGCACTTTGCAACTCTTTTGATTTATTTACTACGTTTACATTTTCTAATGATCGGCAAAACGCAGACCGGTGTAAGCAAAAAATGAACGATTGGCTAAAAAACCAAAAGAAACGAACCAGCCCCAATCTAAAATATCTCATAGTACCTGAATTTCACCATGACGGTGTTTCGCTACACTTCCATGCCCTTCTTTCCTCTTATCTTGGAAAGATTAAAGTCGCAATAAACCCCACAACAGGCAAACCCCGGAAACGAGGCAGGAAAGTAAGATACAACATAACCAGCTTTCAGAGTGGTTACACAGATGCAGTGAAACTTGGGCAAACATTTGAAGATCAACAAAAAGTTGCTAGATACATTAGCAAGTACATCACAAAAGATATGCCTCGCTTTAAAAACAAGAACAGATATTGGGCATCCTCTGGGCTTGCGCGTCCCCTCAAAGAGGATAATCCTCCGCTTGAACTTCTCACAGAGCCGCCTATTTGGCAGAAAACTAACGATTACGGCACAGTATCTATTTTTCCTTACACAGGAGAACTCACCGAATATCTGAACTCGAAAGGTTTTCGTGTCTTCTCTGGAGATAAACTGAAATGATCGACTTGAAGCCCGAAGCTATTGAAGCCCTTGTTGACTACTTTCGGCTTCTTGCTGAGATTGAAGCCACCTTAAAGGATAGTGTAGAATGAAAAGGCATCCCAGTTTCCAACAATTTATTCCTAAGTTTTTTTCATTTCTGCTCTCAATGGGCGGTTGTGCCAGAAAAGTATTCTTA
Source organism: uncultured Candidatus Saccharibacteria bacterium (assembly GCA_964397855.1). Lineage (GTDB taxonomy): Bacteria > Patescibacteriota > Saccharimonadia > Saccharimonadales > UBA7683 > UBA7683. The sequence goes on from CAYNKQ010000006.1 coordinate 28,120, forward strand.
GGAATGTCGGATCTGGGATGCCACGACCGTCCATTTTTAGTTGGGAGTAAAAAATGAAAGCCTACCTGATTGCACGAGTATCTACCTTAGACCAAGCCAGTGCCTTGCCGGCTCAAATCTATCGTCTCGAAGAATACGCAAAACAAGAAAAATATAAGCAAACTGAGTTGTTCAAGATAAAAGAATCTGCTTATGGTGCTAACCGTGAAAGTTTTCGACAAATTATTGACACCATAACCGAGCAAGACGAACTCTGTATTTTAGTTTTCGATAAGATCGACCGCTATACACGCAACACTAACTCCGATGAAGTCATGCTATTAAATAGGCTATGTCGACTTGGAAAAATTCAACTTCACTTTCCCTCAGATAATCTTTTCATCAACGAAAATTCATCTGCACGAGAAATTCACATGCTCAATGTGGGAATATCAGACGCCCAGTACTTTTCAGATTCCATTAGTGATAACACTAAGCGCGGCAATCAACAAAAGTGGCGTGAAGGAAAAGCTACTGGCCCGGTACCATTCGGCTATGTAAATAAACGAAAGTCGGATGACACCAAGTGGGTGTATATTGAACCGCTTAAAGCGCATGCAATAAGAGAAGCCTTTGAAATGTACGCCTCTGGTAACCACTCGGTAAAAGAAATCACTAAGCGTTGGCGAGAGCATTACTGTTTTCGTTTAAGCTCAAGTAGAATAGCCTCGCTGCTTAAGAACCCTTTTTATTGTGGCTATATGACTTACAACGGTATTGAATATAAACATAATTACAAAAATATTATTGATGAAGAATTATTTGAAAAAACTCGAGTTGTACGAGAAAGTCGAGGCAAGAAGTCTGTTCGTTGGCTCGGCCTGCCCTACCCTTACAGAGGACTTATACGATGCTCACAGTGTGGATGTAGGGTAACTTTCGAAAAGAAGAAGCAGAAATACATCTATGGCCATTGTACGCAGTTTAAGGGCAGACATAATGCGCCTTATGTTAATGAAGAATCGTTAACAGCTACTTTCTCTCAATTATTCAAGCAAATACAGTTGCCAGACGAAGCCTACGATGAGATTAGCCAAAAGTTGAGAGTTGAGCATGAAGCAAAAAAGAAACAATATACCCAAACAATGACAGCACTTGAAAACGAAATCAAAAGATACACCCTTCGCCTTGAGCGCCTTTACGATGACTACTTAGATGGCAAAATAGAAGAATCACTCCACGATAAAAAAGCTAATGAAGCCAAGACTTCACGAAGTATAATCACCAAACGCATTCAAAATATCGAACTTTATGAAGAAAATGAATATGGCACTAAACTTCATCTGTTAAAACTTGCGCATGAGGCGCCAAATTTGTTTGAAAAAGCTAATTTTGAACAAAAACGAAGTTTGATCAATAAAGTACTTTCGAACTTATTTCTAGACGCTAAACAACTGAGGTCAGAGTTTAAATATCCATTTGATGTAATAGCAAAATGTAACGAAACTGAAATGTGGTACCCCGGGTAGGACTCGAACCTACGGCCTGTGGGATAGAAGCCCATTGCTCTAATCCGCTGAGCTACCGGGGCGCGTTGACACTCTGATCAGTGTACATAAATGATACTACTATTTAACTGTTTGGTTCAACCGTTTGTCTGAGAAAGATAATGACAGATTACGTCTGCAGCTGGAATCTCCGCACTCTGCCATTGGTACAAGATGGTATCGTCGTCTGCAATTATAAACACTACTGGTAGTGTTTCGGGCATAATGTCGTAAAAGTCTCGTATACTTTCGCTCTCTGGTCGCGAAGCATCGAGCAGTTCAACCTGAGCGTCAGGCTTAGCCTGCAAAATATCGGCTTTTAACTGTTCGAACCGACGAGTCTCGGTAACACTTGGGTTGTGGAGCACATATACTGCTGCGCCTTCTTCATCTTTGATCGAAGTGAAATCTAGTCCCATGCCGCTCCTGTATCTTATAAAATTTGAATTATCTAATGCAATGTTCTCTACGAGATTAGAAACCCTGTGCACAACTGTCGCGCGAGTTAACAAGGCGATAGCTGAGCTCTGGGGCGAGGAGGACTGAACCCTTCCTCAATAATGGTGCGGGTGCAGGGAATCGAACCCTGGTCCTAAGTTTGGAAAACTTATATACTAGCCGTTGTACGACACCCGCATTAAATACGATTATACCAGATTATTCTCGATTTTGACGCTGTGATAATGCACTTTGTAATTCTGGAGCATCAAGCGTTATAACAGATCCTGGTACAACAGATCCTGAAAGCAGCTTCTGCGCAAGAATATTTTCGATTGAACGCTGTGTTACTCGCCGCAACGGCCGTGCACCAAGCCGTGGATCATAGCCGGTTTGTGCAAGAAATTCTTTAGCAGTTTCGGTGAGGACTACTGAAACTTTTTGCGAAGCCAAGGTTTTATTGATACCAATCAAGATAAGATCGACAACTTGAGTTAACTCCTGAACCGTCAGTGGCCTAAATAACACGGTCTCGTCAAAACGGTTAATGAACTCCGGTCTAAATAGGTTTGAATCTATCAGTTCATTAATGAATAAATCTTCAAACTGCTCGAGTTGCTCACCCGCTTCAATATGAGCACGAATCTTATCAGCACCGGCATTACTTGTTGCGATAACGATAGAGTCTCTAAAGCTAACAGGTTTATTGTCACTATCTCGCAGCATGCCTTCGTCAAGCAACTGTAACAGCACGTTGAGTACGTTCGGGTGTGCTTTTTCAATTTCATCCAGCAACACAACGGAAAAAGGCTGTTTGGCAATTTGTGCCGTTAGGCTGTTAGTGTTGCTGGAGCCGATCTCCAACAACCTACTGACATCTGTCGCCTGAGAGTATTCGTTTAAGTCAACACGAACAAGACGGTCTTCACCCCCAAAATATACCGCAGCCAAAGCCTTGGAAAGTTCAGTCTTACCAACACCAGTTGGACCAAGAAACAGGAATGTACCGATTGGTCTGTTCTGATTTGAAACACCAGCCCTAGCCCGACGAAGCGCATCAGAAACAACCTGTACAGCATGTGTTTGATTAATCATCCTTTCGTGAATCTTTCCTTCAAGATTCAGCAACGTATCGCGCTCTTCGGTTGTGCTAGCGGTCTGGACTTTTACATCAAAACTTTTTTCGACTGCTTGCTGCACTGATTTTTCGGTAATAAAGTGTACATCTTGAACAAATCCCGCAGCAGCCTCAAGCAGTCGAATCGCTTTGCCTGGGAATGCTTGATCTCGAATAAACCGTTCGGCTAACTTGTACGCCTCAGTGAGTGATTGATGGGTATACACAACTGGATTACGACCTTCAAGTAATAAAATCTGATCTTCCATAACACGTGTTGTGTCAGTCTTATCAAGAGGACTCACAACCACCCTATTCATAAGCTGCGCCAAACCTGGATTTGTTTGACTAAGCTGAAGCCATTGTTGGTCGCTTAGTGAAAGAATAATCTGAAGTGCACCCCCCTCTAAAACAGGTAGAAGTATGTTTGAAAGATCTACCGAGCCGGTACCTTCTTGTAAAAAGAGTTGCGCCTCATCAAGGAATATAATGATATTCTTTGCGTGAATCGCTTCGTTGAATAATCTAATTAACAGTTCTTCAAGCTCGCCTCTTCCTTTAGCTCTCGAAATAAGATTGGTCGCGTTGAGCTCAATAATCTGCCGGTATCTTAAATCTGACGCAACCTTTTTTGGATTTTCCATTAGCTTCTGGGCGAGCGCATATACCAACGTTGTCTTACCAACTCCAACTTCGCCTACTAGACTGGCGTTGCGGCGCCCGGGCTGCGCCAGTACGTGCATAACTTGCTGCAAAACTTCTTCGTGGCCTTCGATTTCTCTGCGTAGAATACCCCCCCGTCCAATACTTTCGGTAATATTAGTGCCGACTCGGTTCAAAAGTGGAGCCCAACCGAAGCTCAAATCTCTCCCAAGCCCACCAGTGTTTTGCTTAATGGAGAATCCTTTTATAACGTGTTGAATATGAGCATACCATTTAAGCCCTTGTATAATGTCGTCTCCGTCTAGCTGTAGCTGGGCTAGATAAAATTCGTGATTAGGTACTGCAAAGAGTAGTGCGGCAGTTAGCTCCGAAGCATCAAGCTCTTTGTCTGATACATGAGTGCTCAGTTCAAGGGCATGACTCCAAATAGCAGCTAGATCGGAAGGCTGATCACTTGAAAGGTTCTTCAAGAAACTTGAAGAAACACCATATCTATTTGCAAAAAATATACCACCAGGTAATTTCATAACGATTTCGCTCAGCTCTCTCGGGTTTATTGCTGGCTTCATTCTGCCCAACACTCTTCTTTCGAGTACATCGTCTAGAGATTTTGCGTCTATCACCGAACCAACCGGTACCAATTCTTTCAACTCACCGTTGTACCAGGCAATGGGAATAGTAGCCATAGCTGCGACCAATAACAATATGTGCCCCATTGATAGGTGAAGAATCCAGACCAACCCAAGCCATGAAGCTAATGATATGACCGCCACCAATAGCAGAAGCATGCGCAGCCACTTTGCATCAAGGAGAATACTTAAGCGAGCTTTACGTGACCGGGCGCTATTGAAACTATATGTAAGTTCGTTCACACACCCACCCCTGTTAAGATCAAAACTAAAACAATCAGTGGACTGACAGGAACAAGTGGCCAGATCAACATAACAAGTAAGCCAAATGTGTAACAAACCACTGCTGAGACTAGGCCAAGCAGTATCAGGACTGTCCGAATAATAAACCCGAAGAATCGTGAAATAATGTTGCCGCCCAGTACTTGTAACTTAATACTGATCGAAGCCCCACGGGTCTCGAGCGAATCTTGGCGAAATGGCGAAAACAACGTTTTAAGAAGATCTTCTATTGAAAAGAACTGCAAAATTCTACCAGCGTGAACAATAAACAGGCGCTTCGCAGCCCAAGCCCAGCCACGACCGTACCACCACCCTAGTAGATCTGCAAACAACATAAGCATATTGTAGCATCTCACGCGTACCTTCACCAGATGTAACTTAATCGCTAATAACTCACCTCGGCATGAATATACGGGAGTTTTCACAAGTATGATTTGAAAACTTATGAACCATTGAAAAATGAAAGAAAATTACCAGCCTCGGTACTAGCGGTTACGTCTCTAAACACCACCAACCCAGACACAGTATTGGCCCTTGGGGTAGTCCAAGTCAGGGTAGATTCAACTGCACCAATTGTGATCAGTTCTTTCACAGCCGTATGGACAATAGAGTTAAATTGAGAACTTGTGAAATCTTCTTCAAAGTTATTAGTTAAGGATACAGTAGTACCGAGAGTAGCTGCCGAACCCCAGAAAGCCAAAGCTAACGCGGGCTGATTTGTATTAGACGGAGCAACCCCAGAGTTAGTCGAAAGTGATGTTACTGTACCAGAACTAGTGTTCGTGCTTGTAACATCCAGAGTTGGAGTGCCTGTGAAGCCTAAGTATTCTGCAACTTCCATGACCATAGCACGGCTAGTAGCCTGAGCATGAGTTACAGTAGCTTCGCTTCCATCTGCAATCTTATAGTAAATAAACACCGTAGCTGCATTAACGTTCATAGCAGCCTGAGTCCATCCATCGGGTGGGGTAACTGCGCCTGTTGTATTTGTGCTCTGAACGTAAGCTACCAAAAGACTGCCTGGCGTAGTGGCAGTCGGATAAACTGCCGATATAGAAGTACTGGTTACACCGGTTACGGTGCTTTGTCGGTGACGATAAGTACCCGATGGCGTGGAAAAGTAAAGATTCATATTGCCAGATACATCAGTAGAATTAGCTCCAACCCATGCTGATAAAGGCTGCACCATTCGTATATCTTGAATTGAGAGCCAGTCTACATTAGGGCTCCATAATATACCATCTGTGGGTTTGGAAAGATATGCGGGTGTACCATTTGTGGCTGATTTAATTATGACTGGCATACCCGATGCCCCAAAGACATTAAATGTGGTTACAGACAAGACAGCGTTGTTAGCTATCTGGAGTGTTCGAGTATTACTAGAATCTGAGAAATCAAGAGATTCCAAGTTACCTGAAGAGGTAAACGCTAGGGCTCCTGTAGAACCAGAGACAGTGTATATAAATCTGCAGAATGATGCACCATTCAAAAGAACTGATCTTGTATTTACCGATGCGTTAATAATTTCAAAAGTCGCACTATTGTTACCAACAATCGTTAGGTTGAGTTGTGCAAGATTTACTACTGTTACTACGCCTGTCGTATAAGTGCGAATAGTTGTATTGGTTATATCAATCGTTCGAGGGCTCGTAGTTGTAGAGCTACTCAGTTGCCCTAATGTTAATGTGATACCACTGAAATCTACTGTTCCTGCAACAACATTTACAATGCTCGCTGGAGTGCTAGATGTTGCCTGGACGGTAAGATCATCCTGGACCTTATAGCTTCCGCCTGGTGCATAAAATTCACAGCGTTGATTAGAAGTTGCAGGAAAATGCGATATACCATTCGAAGTAATAGTATGTGTTCCACGACCTCGATATTCGATATGCATCGTATTAGGCGCAGCACCCATACCCATTGTGGAAGACAAGGTCATAGAGCCAAACAGATTGTAAGGAAGAGCTGTCGATGTTCTCGATAGTGTGCCCGTGTATCCTGTGAAGTCGATGTTTCTTCCCATACAAAGTACATCCACCGTTGTATTGGCTGATCCACCATTGATAACTACGTCATCTTGGGGCAAAGGCACCCGTGATGTCCAGCTTGCAGCGTTAGACCAGGCACCTGCCGTGTTGTCTCGAGTTTGAGTTACAGAATTAGTGAACGTGATATTTGAGTTCCCTAAACAGTCTCCTGCTACACCAGAATCTATAGCCCAAGAAGCAGCTCCTGCCCCGATAATATCCATTGCGTCCCAGTTAGATAGATTAGTTGCACCAGCAGTAATGGTAGCTGGCACACCCACAGTAAGTGACTGAACACGGGGACGAGTAGCAGGTGAAACTCCAGTAACTGCGAAGGTACCGGTGCAAGTAAAGTTTCCTTGAATTCTATAAAGATCGCCTTGGTTAGCCGTCCCAACAATAGTCAGATTACGTACCACCGCACCTGAAATATTTAATCCTTGCTGTCCACCACCAGTCACCACAAATGATAAGCCACCCCAGTCTTTAGAGTTCAAAACAAATACGTTATTAAAACCACTTACCACAGTTGGAATAGTAACCACAGCAGTCGTAGGAGCAATAACTAAGTTTGTGACATTACCGTAAGTCCAATTTGCACAAGTAATGGCAGATGCGCCTAAATTCAAAGTACGTACCGCGCCGGCACCACAGTTAAACGTAGTACAAGTAATATTGTATGAAGCGCTATCAAATTCGGTAGAACCAGTAAAGTTAAAACTAGTATTTAGCGTTAGGGCATCGGTTAAAACGTATCGCCCTGTACAAGTAGCAGCAAAGATCAATTGACCTAGATTCTTCCCGCCAGACGTAATAGTTTGTACGGTAGACGACGTAGAGGTAAAACTTATTATTCCAGTATTTGCATTAACAGTTGCACCAGAAGAAATACTTATTACCGAATTCCCAGAGCCAGCAGTAGCATCACCTAACTCTAAAACTGATGTTGCTGAGTTAAATTGATTAAAAGTACCCCCAGATTGCACCGTAAGAGAACGAGCAAAAACAGTAGTCGCATTAGGTATAGAAACGACCGCACCAGAAGGAATAATTACATCATCAGCTGGTGCTGGCTGAACTCCCCCAACCCATGCACCATTAGTATTCCAATTATTTGAACCCGCACTGGCTGTTATTGTAGCCATAACGCGACACCTATATCCATTAAGCCTCCTGTACTGATGCTATGCAGCCCCACTTGCTTGCTACCGTGTCGTACATAAATCCAACTGTCAATACTTTGTTGGCCACGGTGGTGGTCGGTAATGCTACGCCTTTTGCTTCAAACAATGATCCCCATGAAATAGCGCGGGCAACGCCATCATCTTTTATCCTGAATATAACCTTATCAAAGTTTGCAGGCGTACCGGTAACATTTGTGCTCATATTAGTAATAGCGGTTGCCAGAGCTGTTATTGTTACCGCATCACAGTTGTCTGTGTTAATTGTTGGGGTGGCAGATGAGGCTATTGCAGTTACTCGTGGTGTCACCCTCTTATTTGTAAGGGTAGCAGCTGCACTATTTTTTGTAGCGTCGGAGGTATTGTCTACGTTGCCCAAGCCAACATCTGACTTAGTGACAGTGACGTTGGCGGTCAGTGCATAACCGTTGACGGTTGTTGAAGTTGGAACCTTCCCTGCAACACTTGTATCAACATACGCCTTGGTGGCCTTCTGCGAAGCTAAAATGGTATCCGAATTAGCCGCCAGTGTATCATTAGTGTCTATAGCTGTGCCAGAAACAGACCCGTTAATAACTGGGCTGGTTAAAGTTTTTGCCGAAAGCGTCTGGGTAGCATTGGTGCCTACTAGCGTAGTACTAGAGTTTGGTACTGTAAACGTGCGGGTAGTGCCTGTGGTAATACCGCTCCCATCAAACTGAAATTGCTTTGTGGCGTCACCATCATCTTGGATAGTCAGGCTGGTGTCTTTAATGGTGATGGCGTTTGTATTGTCGAGTGTCTTATTTGCAAGCACAGCGGTGGCGGCATTTTTGGTAGCATCAGATGTGTTGTCGACACTTGCGAGATCAACATCAGACTTTGTGAGTGAAAGATCAGATTTAACCTGAGCTGGTGTCCGGTTCGTCCAAGTCCCACTCTTGCGCTGAATAATATCGTCGTTTGAGGCGCTTATTCCAGCGATTGCCGTAAGGTCAGAATCAAGCGGCTGGAGCGCTGAAAGATCTTGGTCACCGGTGTTTGTGCCCGAAAGATTGCCGAGTGATGTCAGCTGGGCGTCAGTGACATATCGTTTGTCGGTGCTATCTGCAATATCTGCGGTGGTGGCATCATCTCCAGCTGTTACCAAACCCTTGGAATCGTACATTATTTTGGTCTTTGTTGCGCCAGTTATAGCCGTGTTGGCGGTTACTTTTGTGTTTAGTGCGGTTTGCGTTAGTGTTGAAATTGGCTTTGCGGCATCAGTAGTATTGTCAACGTCACCAAGGTCCACATCAGATTTGGTAACCGTGACATTACTGCTCAGCGCATGACCGTTGACGGTTACCGAGGTGTTCACCTTATTGGCCAACCCAGGAACCGTTGGCGCAGCTGCTGTGCCACCAAGATCACCGGCCAACTGAATCTTACCTTTGGTGGTAGCATCGGCATCTGGCGCGCCGGCGGCGACAGTGTTGTCTACATACGTTTTTGTTGTGGCATCTGTGCCATTTGACGGCGTGGGCACAGTAACTACTCCAGTAAATGTCGGATTTGCTAATGGAGCCTTGAGGTTCAAGGCAGTCTGGGTAGCCGTTGAAACGGGCTTGCTTAAGTCTGAGGTGTCATCAACACTCCCCAACCCTACCTGGCTCTTCGTCACGCCATGCGGATTACTGGTGTTTGTAGTATGAGCCGTTAGATCACTTTGTTCAGCTAGACCCGTAACATCACCAGTTCTGGTATTCACACTAGTGACAGGAATGGTAGTTGGGGGTAGTTGGCTGGTGGGGACTTTGCCAGTTCCATCAAGGGTTGCTACACCACCAGGCTGACCTTTTTCAACATCGGCTATTGCGTCATCTATGTCATCGGTGCGTTTGAGGGTACCGTCTGGATTATGTTCAACTTTAAGAAACTCATTGAGAATATCTCCCCATGTGTTGTTATCGGCTCCAGGTTGCGGTAAACGTGCCATGAACCAGCTGCTTCTCCATTTATTAGTACAGTTACGGATTATTTTATCATTAAACGTGCTTATGTAGAACTATCTACAGCCTGGACTAATCTGTTTATCGTACGACACCCTAGGTGGATAAGTCAGAGGACTTCAAAGAAATTGCCCTTATTAGCTACTGCATCCTTAAATGCTACGAGTACTGCCCCACCCTGCCTTGTTGTTACCCAAGAGAATGAAGCTGATTGTACCACAGAAGCCGTGAGTGGCTTAGCTGTCCAATAACTAATAGAAGAGCTACCCATGTTAGTTTGGTAATCATTAGAAACCGTTACAGCTCCAGGGTTGGCATTAACCGACAACCCCGCGATTCCATAGCCAGGCGCAGCATTTGTGGGAGCCGACCCTACTGTTGATAAGCTTGTTGCTCCCCCCGTAGTATTACTGTCGGTCACATCCAGTTCTGGCACTCCATTCCAGCCAATAACTTCATACGTGATAAGGTTGACTGCGGTCGAAGAGTTGTTAGTTATGGTAACGCCAGTTTCACCCCCAGCTGCTATTTTGTAGAATACTGTAGCCGATGTAGAGTTAGCAAATTGAGATTGTTTTGCGAGCGTCCACCCGCTAGGTGTGGCTATTGGAGTACCTCCTGTGTTAGTCGAGTGCATAGCCACAAGTAAGCTACTTGCTGTGGAGGGCTGTAATAAGGTAGCAGTTATTGAAGTGCCGTTAACCTGGGTAGGGGTAGCCTCTTGGAAAATATAGGGTGCCAAAGGAGGTGCTGTGAATACTATATTGACATTATTCGATATATCGACTGAGTTAGTTCCAGCATAGAACTTATAGGGCTGCCTGACCGTTATATCCTTTATCAATAAAAAATCACTGGACATTATATTGCCGATTGGCTGATTAATGCTTGCTGTGGATCCAGGTAGGTCCGAGTCTACAGTAATCAGATTCCCGGGTGTTCCAAACACGTTAAAATCTCTAACCGTAGTAAGCCCTGCTCTTGGTAAACGCAGAGTTCTTGAACCACCTGAGACACTCAGTGTGCCAAAGCTATTATTAGCACCAGCGATTATTAATATACCTGTTGAGCTAGAAACGGTATAACGTAGCTCACCGTAGGAGAACCCTCCGCTCGTGAAAGTTCGGGTATTAGCGGAAGCTGTTCCAACAATAATAGTAGCCGAGGCAGCAGAAAGCACAAGACCAGTAGCTGAGGCATTCCACACATTAGCAGCAGCGATCTGAGTAAGAGTCCAGGTGGTGGTACCAAGAATTAGTGCTCTGTCAGTCGTAGTATTACTACTAAACGCCAGAGAGGTAACAGCTACGTTGTTTGTGTCCAGCGTCCCCTCAGCGACTGCAACCAGACCGGTTGAAGTAAATGTATCTTGTAACGTATATATCCCTCCAGCGCCACGAAATGTAACTGTACCACCGGAACCGCCAGGGTTCTTACCAGCTGTCGTGAAGGTGTAGTTGCCTCTGCCTGACAGAGCATAGGAAGCCACTGATGTAAATGTCATCCCAGAAGCGAGGGTGTAGCTTCCGAATAACTCTGTATTTATGCCGGCGGTATAGGTTCCCGTGAATCCCGTAAAATTAACACTCTTGCCTTGACGGGGCATATCCCCGGTAATGGTACCTGAACCAGTATTTATGATTACATCGTCTTGTGGAAGCGGGACGCGCGAAGTCCACTTGGTCACATCCGACCAACTTCCGGTTGCCCCAGTGTTTGTCTGGGGGACCGGTGCAGTAAACGTAATGTTAGAGTTGCCTTGACAATCACCAGAGCCGCCAGTTATTGATGATAAATCCCAAGGAGCAGACGCCCCGCCAGCGGTAATGTCCATAAAATCTACGTTAGAAAAGGATACAGCGTTTGCAATAAGACCGAGGGTAGTACCACGGGCAAAACTAGCAGATACTAGGACTCGGTTAACTGTGGAGTTGCCATTTATTGTAAGTGTGCCCGTAATAGTCAAATTTCCCACTGGCGTACCATTAAAGCCGATGGAGTCCGTTTTTACTGCTCGTCCTGTATAAGTAAGGTTTGCGATTGTTGCAGCATTTTGATTGATATTAGGCACACCACCAGAAGGAAGAACAAAACTCAATCCGTTCCAGTTAATATTGCCAAGAATTACAGAGTTGGCGTTCGCAGATACACTTGTCAGCGTAACCACTGCCGTATTGGGAGTCATAGTAAAACCTGTGGCCACGCCTGCCGACCACCCCGTGACGTTCGATGTAATTGTAATCGCAGATGAACCAAGCGTTAAAGTCTTTGTGCCGGTATTCACCGTAAAACTAAACATCGACATAGCGTAACTATTGGTATTAAACGTGCCGTTCGTAAGTGCAAAAGCGCCAGATGAACTACTCAGCGCAAGCGGGTCATCCAATATATAACTTGAACCAGCACCATTAATTGTGGTGTTGCCCAAAACTTTACCATTGGTTGTAATAGTTTGCTGTGTGCTAGAAGTAGAAACAAACGTTATCGCTGAAGCACTAGGATGATTCAGAGTATAGGTTGTAATACCGCTCAGATTCAGCGCTATATTACCCGCGCCCGCTGCACTATCCCCAATTGTTAAAGTAGAACTACTGCCATGAACAAATGTAGCAATAGATGATCCCGTTGTCTGGAGAGAGCGACAGAGAGGTGTTGCATTGTCGAACGTCATCGCACCAGTACCAGAGTTGGTGTCAAAATAACAATCATCAGCAGCCGTAGGAATCCCCGTTGAACCCACTCCCCCACTAGATGTAGCCCAGTGAGTTGTATCACTCCAATTACCGCTACCACCAACCCAGTATTTAGCCATGTTTCTCCTCGGGATTTTCGTCGGTATCTACTAAACCGTTTGCAGTGGCCCGTACCATGTCTGTGATATCAGCCAAATTAAATGCACCACCTATCACGCTACCGCCACACATCTCCACTTAGAAGTGGCTGTATTCCATACGTATCCTATGTCAAGCCGTGTCGTCCCTGAAGTGGTAGTTGGCAGCAAGACCGTACTGCCTTCAAAAGAAGATCCATGAGTGATTTCAACTGATGCAGTACCAGTAATTGAAATCCGGAGCACATCGCCATCTACGGGTGTACCCGTAAGATTAGTTGATAGATTTATGGCCGCAGTTTGATTAGTAATGTTAACTACGTCACAGTTGTTGGTATTGATAGCCGGAGAAGCCGAGTTTGCCGACAATGCCAAAACTCGGCGAGTGACACGCTTATTAGTAAGTGTGGCAATAGCCGTATTTTTAGTTGCATCAGATGTGTTGTCTGTATTACCGAGGCCAACATCTGCCTTCGTCACCGTGACATCACTGCTTAAAGCATGTCCGTTGACCGTTCGAGTGACCGAAACCTTACTTGAGACACTCGTATCGACATATGTTTTGGTGGCCTTCTGAGAAGCGTACCTCATGTCAGAATTTGCCGCTAGGGTAGCATCGGTATCCTTATTTGCAATGTTTTCTGGAGTGAATCCAAGACTTGGTTGCACACCAGCAAGGCCTGTATCTACGTATGCCTTGGTGGCCTTTTGGGTTGCCACCAACATATCACTGTCGGCCGCGAGCGTATTGTCGGGGTCAAGTTGATTGTCGTCCACCTTGGCATCAAGCGCGGCCTGCTGCAGAACACTCACTGGCTTATTGGCATCGGAAGTGTTAGTGACATTCGCGAGTCCTACATCAGCCTTCGTAACAGCGATATTAGAAGATAGTGCATGACCATTAACCGTGACTGTGGTACTCACCTTATTTGCGAGACCCGGAACAGTTGGAGCATCTGCCGTACCACCTAAATCACCAGCAAGTTGTATTTTTCCCTTTGTTGAAGCATCTGCATCGGGAGTACCCGAAGAAACAGTGGCATCTACATACGCTTTTGTCGCAGCATCACTATTTGAGCTTGGTGTTGGAACTGTAACAGTTCCAGTAAAAGTAGGGTTGTTTTTTGGTGCCTTAGCAGCAACTAATCCCGTATCTTTAAGCGTACCATCAGAATTATGCGCAGCCTCAAGAAACTCATTGAGAATATCTCCCCATGTTCCATCATCGGCCCCAGGTTGCGGTAGTCGTGCCATGAACTAATTGTCGCCTTTTACTTCTCCATTAATCATAGTTATGACCATTTTACCATTAAATACGCTTATGTAGAAAAATATTTGCTTCTGGTTTGAACTGTTATATCGCACCTTAATCCATCGAGATAACCCGGCGTCTTGCACTCTGGCGGCACCCATCCACGCACTACCAGCTTTATCCAACAAGGGCTTTATAAATAACAGGAGTGATGCTATACTTACACAGATTTACACACTATCGGGGTGTGGCGCAGTTGGCTAGCGCGCGCGGTTTGGGACCGTGAGGTCGAAGGTTCGAGTCCTTTCACCCCGACCAAGAAAGATTATCAATTTCTAGAGCCAGTTTATCAAAAGGTTCACACAGGCAGTGGTCAACGATTGACCACTGTTTTTGTTTACCGGTTTTGCCATATGAATGAGCCTCAATTGTAATGTTCGAGAAGAAGATTCGGATAATCTCGTCTGCAAGGGTCATACTGCTTGTTAAGTGCAGTATTTCCCCTGTATTTCTATAAAGTTCGAGAAACTCATTTAGTGACATAGGAACGTTCTGCATTGAGGCTATCGTGCTTTTTACTTCTTCCAGCTTGCTCTTTGTGTCGTCGAGCTTTTCCTTTAACTCATCGAGGACCTCGGAAGTATAATGTTTTGCCATTGCGGTATTTTTTGTTGCGGCATTATTACGGGCATTTTCATAGGTACGTTTTGCCTGTCCTTGCTGAATCTCTAAGCTCTTCTTCTGTGATTGCAATGACTCGGTCTCTTTCCTAATTTGCTCCTTCCTATCTTCTAGGTATCGCTCGTAGTTCTCTTTGGTGGCAAGGTTGCTATTTCTAAGAAAGTTAATAACATAATCACGAATCAACGAACCAGCAGGCCCTTTATTTACCATTGGGCAACTTTCAGTCTCACATCTAAACCTGAAGGCTTTATTTACTATCTCACCACCTTTTTTACGTGTCGCTACTCCAGTAGACATTGTTCTGTTACAGTGTTTGCATATTACGAATGAACGCAAGAAGTCTGATATATCATTACGACGCTTTCTCGGAGACCTCTGCCTATAGCTATAGCCTAGAAGGTCGTCACCATTCAGTTCGATGTATTCCTCCTCGGTAATCATCGGCATGAAATCTTTGTAATGGTCGCCTAGCTTAACGGCATGATTGCCATACTTATGCACGCCCGCGTACAGAGGAACCTTCAGGAGCTTTGATACATCGTTTTTGTTGAATACATACCTATGGTGCCCTCTAGCGATACGGTACGCTTCGTAGCCCGATTTGTTGATGAACTCTGCAATTTGCTGTTGGCTTCGATTTTCATCTATTCTCATTCTGAATGCTTGTTGAATAATTTCCCAGTTCTTACCATCGACAACAAGCCGTCTTTCTTCGCTTATTTGGTATCCATGAATAATGTGATTAAGGATTGAGCCTTTTGAGGTTCTACTTGCATTGCCACGAAGTACAGATTCTGATAAGTGGTCAGAGTAGTGTTTAGACAGTACAAAGTTAATGCCTAGAACCATCTTTCCGTTAGGCGTGTTTTCAAAGTTAGCGGTAGCAAAAAGTAAATCAGACAGAACACCAGTATCTATTAGGTCAATTACTTCGCCAGCCTCCTTCATGTTGCGTGCCAGGCGGTCATAGTGCCACGCAATGATACCGTCATAATGACCCTTCTTAACCTTCTCTATCATTTTATTGAAGGCAGGGCGGTTGTTGGACGTTTTAGCTGATTTTTCATCTTGGTAGATGTCATCATCGCCAATTTGTATACCATACGCATCAATGACATTTTTATAGCATGCACTTCGCTGGTCTTCGATAGAAGTTGCCTGTCTATCTTCGCCCTCAGTTGACTTCCGTAAATACAACGCATACTTTAGCTCAGTCTTGTCATCGACACTAACAACTTGCTTGTCATCGCTAATCTGACTCTGAATAAGAGTGAGTAAATCTAAACCTGAGTAATCACCCTGTGCCACTACTCGGTACTATCCTTATTAGGTTCGAGAGGTTTTTGGTTATGAGAATAATCATCAGCGAATGGGTTGCCTATATCTGGTAGCTCACCTTTCTTGGTGTTCACTGATACCTCTAGTTCATCCTGTGTTTCTTGCCGTTCTTCGTCTGATAGCTCACTACTAGCTGAATCAATTGGTGACATGTTTTCAGTGATGCTATCGAGAATATAATCAACCGCTGCCTGGTCTTTAAGCATCCCTTCCTCTGCGATTCGTTTGCCCGTTTGTTTAGTTGCGAAGACGTCTTCATCTTGCCGAACATAACTTAGTAACCGTTCTGCAACTGTTAAGTCTCGTGAGGCAAGCTGCTGACGATAAAACTCCATTCGGTCGGGAATACCAGTTTCAATCGCTAGTGTTTTACCCGCTGCTTCAAGACTAAGAGTCGAAACATCATGCTCATCAATTATAGCCTGGTAGGCTTGCATCAATGTCTCTGTAGCGATATAAAGATTACTACTCATCTCTCTTATATTATAGCATTTTGACCCCTTGTTATAAGAGGTAGAATGTAGTTCTTGTAATTAGAATTATGGGAAGTAGACACTACACGTAACACCTCGGGTATTACCAAAGAAGCTAGGCCAATTCTAAATGAACCAAAATGTGTCTATAATTACACTCATGAGCTATATAAGTGATATGTACAGGTTTACCAGAGAAATAGATAGGTACATGAAGATGAATGATTCCCTGCCAAAAATCAAAGATTTTGATATTTCATTCGCAGACACATACCTCAAAGGAAATCACCGACGATTGAAAAAAATAGCTACAACAGCCATGAGTAGTAAATATGAACTTATCACCATAGAAAAATACAGTGATTATTACTCCCTTGGCTTGAAAGGTTACGACTTAGTAAAAGGTGTTACTTATTTCAGGCCTTGGCTAATACTGCTGTATATAAATGAATTAAAAACTGCACTGACTGTAATTCTCTCGCTTTGTGCCCTCATTATTTCATTACTGGTGGCAGTCTTTAAGTAGCTGCATGTTATAATCCAGAATTATTGAAGTACCCGAGTTGAGGAGGTTTTATGAAAGAACAAAAGATGAAGATATGGCAAGATAAGCTAGACGAACTCGAGCAGTTCAAAAATATGGGGCAAATAGATTACGGTCAATACCAAAAGCAGAAACGTAAGATTATGAGCGAAAAGCCACTATCGTCTTCGACCAAAAAAATATGGTCTGTGATAGGTCTGGTAGTGGTTGTTCTTATACTAATCGGTGCCACTGCTCCTTCGACCGACAACCAAAGAAAGGCCGAGGTAGCATCTCAGCAGATAAAAGATGAACTTGACGAGACTGAAGCCAACCGAGCTCCTGCTATAGATAAGTTCGCACCTTTGTATTGCTCCAGCCACCAATCTGTCAGGGTGACAGGTATGCCTGACGGTATGCCTATTAATGATGGAAGAGGGTGGACCCAAGATGAGTGCCGAACAATTATTGATAAGCTTTACAGTGAAAATCCCGCTGAGGATAGATTGCAGGCAATAGTAGACAAAAAAGTTTGGGTAGGCATGACCAAATTGCAATTTATATACTCATGGGGCGACCCAGAAGACATAAACACTACTGTCGTGGGCAGCTCTAGGCAGGAGCAGTGGGTGTACGGATATAACTATGTGTATTTCAAAGACAATATAGTAACTTCATACCAGGTTTAGTCTGAGGTATTGATTAACCCCATACTCATACCACAACAGGCAGTCAATCCGCCCTTTGATTCGGTCTGCAAGAATTAATTGAAATAGAAGTGAGGAGTACTAGTCCCTAATTTGCCCATTCTCTTTGTATTGCTCAAACCCAGCTTGTCCGTAAAGGTCTACGCCATCAAGAGAGAGCCAGTGGAGTGTAATATCGTTATCGTTACTTCCGCTAACCCAACATGAGAATCGAGAGGCTTCACCAGTTGCCTTGTTCTTACCGTTCCACTGGAAGAACCAAATAGGATTACCGTTTTTATCATAATTAAAGCTATCAGTGTACTTCTTATTGTAGTTAGTAATGTATATAGTGCTGACCTTACTAGAATCTACATACTTATTGAGTAATCCAGCGTCTTGGCAGTAGTGTTCGGCTGCATCTTCAGAAACAGTATGACGAGCTTTGGTTTCAGGTGCTGGTTCCTGAGGAGCGTTTTCACTTGGCTCTATTGGTGTGTCTACCTGAGTGTAGGTGTCGACTGGTGGAGTAGATGCATCATCACTGCTATCACTGAATATAAAGCCGATTCCTAGAGCTACGATGCCGAACATCATGACGAGATAAACTGCCCCTGCAATGATGAGTGGTTTTTTGTGTTTTTTGATGAATTCTTTTGCTTTGTTGGTTGGACTTGTGTTGTTCTGCATTGTAGCCTCCTTGATTTATTGGTTATGAATAAGGCTACAAACATAAAAAGCAGCCATATACGGGTGGTCAAACCTTTTACAACTAGGCTTTACGCACAAGCTGTGTATATGACTGCTTGTTTTGCATAAAGACGCTAAAAGAATAGCTATCCTAGCTGAATATAAAAGGTTTGACCACTACTTATTATAGCATTTGAACCTACTGACATATAATATGAATATAATGTCCAATCTCTCAGCAGCTGAAAAGGCCACCATAAAAACCGCATTTAATAGAGCAGGGTACGTCCTAGACTTTTCTAACGATACTTTCGGAAGTTTTACTGTTAATAGTATTGGGTATGACATTCAAGCAATCTATGGTTTATCTAAAGGGAAGTCTCTTGATTCATATGTCGATGAGGCAGAAACATCAAAGGTTATAAAGCTTGTTACAGATTTACTCGACTATTACGAGGGCTCGAATTTACCTAATACGGAACCGATACCAGCCAATGTCGTGATTAAGCTTAAAGAAATAATAGGCAGATATATACCAGCAAACCAAGCCTTATCTCTACGTGATTCGTTTGAAGATTCATTTACGGAGAAACAGATTAACCAAATGGTGGAATCGGTGGAGCTTAACCCGTCAGATTCTATAGGCAAGGCAAAAGAGCTGCTAGAGTCTTGCCTGAAGACCATTCTATTAGACAGGGAGGTAAATAATGAGGCTGATTTATCGAAAATGGATATTTCTGAATTGATTAAAGCAACTAAGAAAGAGCTGAGAATAGATTCGGACCATAAAGAAGCCAAGCAAATTATAGGCGGTATCTCTGGGGTTGCTGGAGGAATAGCACAGCTACGCAATTCAAAGGGCTCTGGCCATGGTCGGCCTATTAAACACTTTACCGAGCCAAGTTCTATTGAAGCGAGGCTTGCGATTGATAGTGTGGTCACCTTAATTCATTTTTTCTGGTCTCTTCATAAAAAAGAGCCTAAGCAATCCGTTCAGTCTTCATAACTCGTGAGGGAATACCGCTGTTAATTCTTCTGCTTTATAGCTATCCAAAATCTCATCGTTATAAACCTGCAACATCTCAATATTCGCATGGCGAGTGAACTTAGCAACCGTAGTTAAGTCGGACTTAAAATGCTTAATAAGTTCTGTGGTGTAAAAATGCCTCGTTCCGTGAGTTGTCCGTTCAATCTTTAGTTCTTTCAATAAGTCTTGGAATATCATGCGGAGACCTCTTGTTGAAAGTCGTTGCCCAGTGGATTGTCTGTTGAGGTGAGTGAATAAAGCACCGTGTTTCACTTGTGACTGCCTGAGGTACTGTGTAAGCATCTTTTTGGTTTCAGGGTGAATATGGATTGGGTCGCTGTCTAGTTTACCTTTACCGACTACATATATGCGGTTATTCACAAGGTCTATATCTTTCACATCAAGCCTGCAAATCTCCACCTGTCTCAGTCCTTGAAATAACAGCAGGGCAACAATAATTTTCAATCGAGTATTCTTGAATGAGTTATCAAGCGTCTGCAGGTGCTGGCATATCTTTTCAACTTCTTCGGTGTTTAAGCCCATAACTTTGTGTTTGTTGGATTGCTGAAAGGACTTCACGCCAACAGAAAGGTCTAGTGCAAACTTACCTTGTCGATACAGTTCACGCAGAGTAATTCTTGCTGTCGTGAGTAGTTTATTCTTAGCGGAAACTCCAAGACTCACATCATCTCTCAGAGACTGCTTGTAGCGGAGTAGTAAATCTCTGTCTATTCCACTAGTCTGAGTAAAGGTTATGAATCGAGGTAATCTGGCTAAGTAATCTTGTTTGGTCGATTCTGCAATATCTAAGGTATCAAAGATATTGCTCATTTGATGCTGTTGCACGATGAGCTGACTCGGCTTCACTGATTTGCCTCCTGTGTTTCTTGAAGTTCCCGAAGTTTGTAAGCCTTAACTTGCTCTTGAATACTGTCATCGATGGAGAAGTAGATGCTGTTGCTTCGGTCTCGGTTTACCCATCTAACGAGGTCTTTTGTTCGACTGTCTTTTTCGGCATGAGCTAAATACTGAACGGCAAGAGCAAGGTAATGTCTATCTGCTTCGCCTCCGTGTGCTTTAGCGGCTTTATCTTTTTCCCAGGCTTCAGCTATGGACTTCACTAACATAAAAGCAAGCGGGTCATTTACTCCTATCTCTCTAGCTGCATAACGTTTCAGAAGCTTGAAAACGTATTTAACATAGCCTGTGTCTGCTATTTCGTACACGATATGCAAAGCTCGATGTTCATTACCTCTTTCGAGGTCTGCAAGTAGCTGGTAGTACAGCTCCAGCATTGTGAAATTACGATATGTGATGAGCGACATGAAATCGTTCGCCTCGTTTCCGAATAGCTTGTATGTCATATCGTAATCGTAGCTTTTTGTTTATGAAAGGCAAGTGATTAACAGATTGGTGTAATAACTTTGTAGAATGACTCGAAATCGGGCCAAATACTACATGTAAACAACACGTCTTCTCTTTAGAATTGGAGTATTTTTTAGTATTTATGCGGACATTTATTTAAGTTAGATAGTGTTTGCTCGAGATTAGCCCAAATATGCAGGCTACGCAAACCTTTTCCCCTGATAGCTACGAGTATTTTCGGCATTTATGCGGACGCTTAACTTATGTCGTGCATTTTCTTCCATACGTCCCAGATAGTCTCGGCTTCTATCTTTTTCCATAATCTATCGCTCGTACGTTTCTTGTGTCGCCTGACGGTTCTCTCGCTTACTCCAAGCTTGGCGGCTAAACGTTCATTAGTGAGTACTGGTTGGGGAAAGTACGGCATTTGCATATTGATGTGGTTCTCCCTGAGTAGTTTTATCATGCGTCGCTGGATATTGATGTAGTCTCGCCTTGTTGCACGCTTACTTTTTGTCTGCGGACTTCTGTTCATCAACGCCTCCTCCTTGTACAGGGCTGACTATTCCAGATGTTTCATCGAGCATTTTCATAAAATCATCCAATTTGACGATACCTTTTTCTACTAATTGAAGCGTTTCGAACAAAACTTTCACCGAGATAACCGCTATGCCTCGTTTTTTGGCATAGTTTATTAAGTTTATATCCAGAAAATCGTCATTCCTTTGTGAGGGCTCGGTATTATATTGGTTTGAAGTTATTAAAACAGGCTTGTGTTCCACTCCTGTCTCTGCAAAGATATCGTCTCTCCAATCATTGACCTGACGAAGCCCTTTCTGGTCAAAGTCCTTGTTCTTGGTGCTTTTAACTTCGGTTACAAATTTACGGTTACCATGCGTCATATAAAACTCGGCTTTGTTTTCAACTGCAGGCTCTTCTACTGTTACACCCAGCCTCCCCAAGTATTCCTTTACTGCTTTTTCCAGAGGCTTATCTGACTTATAAAGAATATCCAGTGAACTTCTGATGTCGTCTCTCTGGGAGACCAAACCATCAACCTTAATAGTCAGTTCATTTATTTTCTGGCGGTGTTTCACTATTTCCGCATCTAATTTTTCTTGTCCAAACACAGAAATATCATCAACCCATTCTGGCACTGGAGCGTCGCCAGTTGAACTTTCCACCATAATGTCCAATACGGATTCTATAGATTCTCGACTCCCTGACGGTAGGACGGGCATTAAAATAAACCGTCCCTCCATAAACCTCGTGACGTTATCCGCGTTTCCATTGTAGTCTTCGGTGTATGTTAATAAAATCAGACTACCAGCAACTATATGGCCAGCTCGATTCATCAAAAGTCCATTGAAGGCTACGTGAGAACGAAGCGAGGACTGTGCGGTTCCACAGACATCTGACATTTCGGAAGTTATGGTTGCCCCAGACTCTTTAAAGGAGTACTCGTATTTCTTTATTCTGTCCAGATACTTTACATACCCATTGTTGGATATATCCTTAGCTTTCACCAACGAACTACCGCCGCCATTAACTCTCTCTAGGTTAAAGCCTAAATTTTCAACAATAGAAGAAGAGGACACCTTGGTGCTCGGGTCACCAATCACTGCAATGAATGTATCTTTGCTTCTCAATACATCATTGGTGGCGTCAGCACTTAGCACTCTGGACTCAAAATCCCACAACTCCAGCTCTTCATCAGTTTGAAAAAGGCTACTAACATCAAAGATAACGCCGTCATAATCTCTTATGTTGATGAGGTCTATCTTTTTTGATTTCCATGACACTACATCAATATTTACACCAGCTTTTTTAATTTTCGGTTTATTGTCTGCTAGTGTAAATATGACTATTTTCATACTTATATTTTACCACCAACAAGCTCTTGCCGGTTCATAGTCTTATTGATAGCAACTTTTTATCATCAACCATACTGATGCTCCCCAGTTTTTCGTTGGCAATTTTTAGTAATTCATAGAGCTCAAGTAAAGTTCGAGTTAAGTCACTTCCTCTCGACCACATTGATTTAATACCATATTTATGGTATTATTTTTTTATGATTAATCCAGAAGATGCTCGAGATGATTTTAGCGAGTGGGCTGATGAGACTGGTTATCCCCTATTTGGTGAGCCAGGTTCATTGGTTGGAGAGCCAATTGGGCCTGATCCAGAAGACCCGCTTATTTGGGTTGAGCAATGGGAAAACCTAGGGAATATACCAATAATGAACTTGTTGACGCCCGAGGAGATCGAATCTTTTCGACCTCCTGACAATCCTAATAGTCGAGAGTAACTGCTTCTCTTAGCTATAGCCTAAGAGCCTGTCTTCGGACAGGCCTTTTGTATGAACCAGAATACCAGAGGTAGACATAATATGAAAAATTTGTTATAATAATGGAAAATGAATAGACGAGAATGTAAAGGACTATGAAGTACGCCTCAATTTTTATCACAATTCTACTCGTGTGGATCGCCGTTATATTCATGGCGTTTGTTGTGAACGATCCAGGTGATATGTTCAAACTCTACATTGCACTCACGATATTCACTCTCACTCTATTTATTATTGGCTTTGGTAAAAAGTAACTTAGGGATTACCTATGGCCGCCAAAACACTTGAAGAAAAGCAAGTTAAGCAAATTAAAAAGTATCGCCGTAAGGTTCTTACAACCCTTGTTAAAGATGCTTATCTACTTCACCGAAAAGGCCAGAACGCAGAAGTCAGCAGTCTTATCTGCGATGAGTTTGCCAAACTAGGTGGCGTATACGTTAAATTTTTACAAGGGGTACTGCTTCGAAGTTCTTTAATGCGCGACTGGCAAAGCCCAGACAGATTACGTATTTTCGAAAATCTTGAAAGCGAACCTCTTGATATTCAAGCTGTTTTGAAAAGAGAACTTACTCCGCCCAAACTCAGTCAGATTGCAGGAATCAGTCCTACTCCATTCGCTGCAGGTAGTTTTGGTCAGGTTTACTTTGCTAATCTACAAGACGGTACACAGGTGATTATAAAGCTACTCCGCCCGATGATTCGCGAAACACTCGCTTATGATCTCAAGCTCATAGGCCTGTTTACTCGAGCCTTTGTAAATAAACTCGCTCGCAACATAGACATGGATGTTGTTGATGCCATTGCAGACTTCAAACGATCAACTATGCGCGAAACCGATTACATAGAAGAAGCCAGGTTTGGTAATGAGCTCTGGGAAGCCTACAAAGACAACGACAAATTTGTGATTCCAAAAACTTACACCGAGCTCTGTACCCCAAACATTATTGTTCAAGAATATATTGGCGGCATCTCCGCGGCACAGCTGCTACGAATGAAGGAACAGGGCGTTGAACCAGAACAATACGTTAAGCAACAGCTTGGCTCTGACTTATCAGAACAAATGACACTACTTGGCGTTGAATACATTAAGGGCATATTTTTACTGCCTCGCGTGCAGGGTGACCCTCACCCGGGTAATGTTAAATTGCTCGATAACAACCGAATTGCACTCATTGACTTTGGTATTTCTGCTCGAAGTCCGAAAGAAAAAGCTGCTTTCTATGGTGTTCTCAGAGAATATCAACGGATGCTCAGTGGTGATATTGATATACCGATGATGCTTGGTCAATTTCTAAGATTTTTTGTGAGTGACCTCTATAAAGCAATGAAGAAAATTACCAGTATGTTGCCAGCAAACGATAAAAGTAATGATCTCACCAGGCAGATGGGATTAATTGCCGAATCTAACTTTCAACAAGAAATGAGTGACGAAGATCTTGGCACATCAATCAGATCTGGTAATATTCTCAGCACCGTTAACCAGGTTGTGAATAGTGGCAATCGATTTGGTATTATTGTAAAAATTGATGACACAGAAATGCTTCGTGCCGCACAGAGCTATATTACGCTTGTAGATTCATTTGGCCTCAAGGGTACAGCGCTTCCCGACGCCTTTAAGCAAGGACTGGACTACGTTGCCCAACAGCGCCCCGACTACACTAAAGAAACTGATTTTGCCATGAGTGCTAACCGCGCAATGGAAGTCATTAGTAAGTGGCTTGAGCGAGTCGCAAATCGAGATCCAGTTTTATTTAAAACTTTTGTTAGTAAAATCAAGTCTGCCGAACAACAAAAATCAGTGAAAAAACCTACCGATACCAGCAAGATACCCGAGCCGCCGGCTGAAGCCTGATCGGCGCCGAGAGAGGATTCATAGCCAAGCCCCCGATTAGATTGGGAATGACACCAGAGGGACGAATGCTTAACTGACTGGATAATGCAGGAGTTAGCAGCCTTTTCTTAGACATCAGGGAGCTACTCAAAATAGATTTAATTGGCTAAATGTGATATAATCAGCTCATACTATGTTTAAAGATGTAATCCTATTCGTTAAATATCCCTACACCGCTGGCATCATTGCTACAATGTGGCTTGGTACTGCGGTACTACTGGCAGTGAACCGTGGTCTTGATCCAATTAATGTAGTTATTATCAATATGGCCGCCAGCTGCATTGTTGCAATTCTTGGGTTCCGTGGCGGACAAGAAGGTTAAGTACGATCTTAGCAACAGCCATTATTAGTACAAAGAAAAATACCCAGACTACAATCTGGGTATTTTAGTGAGTGAGTTGTTTGCTACTTAGCTATTGTAACAACTACTCTCGTGGTTACCTCACGGTTTTCTCCAGAGATTCTGTAGCGTTGTTCACGAACAAACTTTAGAGGCTTTTCATCTTTATTTACTGCATACACAATTGAACCCTTTGCCTGAGCACCTGGCTCCAATTTGGTTGTGTCAAACTTATCGGCGTAATCGGCGATATTTTCAGGAGTCAGCTGTGCGTTGGCAGAATTCTCTAGACGGAAGCTAAAGCTACTGATATCTTTTGTCTTGCCCTTAGTAACATTACCCATCAAGAAATTAACTTTAACGAGTTCTTTGGTTGCATCAAGCTTGTAATTTGCATCTGTTGATTTAAAGTTACGTTCGATGTTAGTAACTTTAATAACCAAACCATCTGTTGCAATCAGCTGCTTGCCTACTACACCCTCGAGTGTCTCGTCAACATACTTTGGATCCTGAAGTTCACCAAGTTCTAGGGTTGATGTCGCCGCAGCTGGGTCAACAGGTTCTTCGTCTGTAGTGTCGTCTGATTCTTCTTGTAGAGCAGCTTGCTTCTTTTGATACTCTGCGTCAGCCAGTGTTTTACCCTTTGACTTTCCAGATGTGAAGCCAACAAAGAATGCGCCTCCACCAATAAGACCAACCAGGAGCAACCCTGCAACAATTAAAGCGATTTTCTTGCCCGCACCCCCCGAAGGTCGCGGTGGCTGTTGCTCAATTATTGGATCGCTCAGAGGAGTCGGTAACTGCACGGGTGACGGCGTAATGGGTGTCTCAAGCGTTGGCGGCGTCACCGGACTAGCAGGCACTCCTGCTATGTCGCTATTTACAAACGGGTTTGGTTGGGCTGGCGCTTGATTATCAAGACGTGGTGCAGATGGATTTATACCACCAGTTGGATCCATAAACGTAACTCCTCTACTTTATTTGCACTCATTGTAACAAATACACTTATGCTTAGCCAAGCTTATTCATCAATTCTGTAATAACGAGTTTCCATCAATGTTAAGAACGGCGCCCAGACTTGGCGAGCTTTCTTGTGTGTCAGAGTATTGAGCTTAACCAAGTTGATCATAAGCATACTAAGTCCGGTTGAAAGTAGCGCCGTAACAAGCTGTATCATGAATCCGTTACCTGTATCAATTAACAATACGAAGGTTAGCGTAATTGTAAACAGAACCAGCATGATCATCCATTCATTGCTATAAACTCTGTTGTTAATCTGCAGATAAAAGTTTGTGCGATTCTGTTGATTCGCGACAAGTTTTTCAAGAAGCGTGTCAACTTTTTCCTGATTTTCACCTTTGTAGTTCAAGCAGAATGTAATGAGATCTTCATATACCGATTCAGCCTGTTTGAGTTCGTTACTGGCGCAGTGTTTAATATACGTGTCAAACTTACTCTGCACATTACTTCGAAGCGACTTCGGTAATTTTTTGGTGTTAAGTACCATCGTGAAGATCGCGTTTGCCTCAGCTCGTACTATTCTGTGTAGTTCTTCTATTCTTGCCTTCTGCGCAGACAGTACCGGTGAAATATAAAATCCATACAAGAATGAATTTACAGAAAACAGTGTTAACGCAGAGCTTTCAAACTTTACCCGAGGAAGCACCTCTAGGAGTAAGAAGTAAAACACCACGAAGAACATAAAATACCAACTCAACCGAATTTTTGTTAACAATAATTTTTTCATGCCTAAACTGTAGCAAACAATAAGCGTGACCGTCAAACTGGTTGTGTTTTGCTGTGATATTAAGTCAGTGCCAAGCAACCCAGAGCACCCTCATTATAATCCGAGCAAAGCTCGTCACCCCCCCACCCATTCAACCAAACCCGAACCCTGGAGGCTGCTTTTTCTTGAGTCAAGGAGTTGACTTGCCTGAGTACACAAAGGAGACAAGCGAAGGATGCTTGTTTCTAAACCCTGAGCTTGTCGAATGGGCATCGTCACGA